>CAYYWA010000458.1:0-3976 GCA_964475255.1 uncultured Sorangium sp. | reverse complement strand
GTGCGCGCGTGACGCTCGTTTCGGGGCCGGTCGCGCTCGCGCCCCCGCCCGGCGCTCCGGAAGAGAAGCCGCCGGTGCTCGAAGAGCCGCCGGCCCCCGCGCTGACGCCGGCTCCCGAGGCGCCGCAGGGGCCGATCTCCCCGGCCGATCCCCTCGCCCCCGCTGCGGAGGAGGCGCCTCCCGGACACACGCTGATCGGCGAGAGCCCGGGGCGGAGAGAACGGCCCTGGTACGACCGGATCGCGGTGCGCCTGTACGCCGACGCGTACGCCAACATCGATTTCAATTTCCCGCGCGGCACGGTCGCCGGCGTGCATCGCACCAACCCGGTGCGCGCTTACGACCGATTCAACGGGTTCTCGTTGGCGTGGGCAGGGCTCGATCTCGAGTACGCGCCGGAGCCGGTGGGCGGCCTCGTGCAGCTCCGCTTCGGGCCCCAAGCCGAGACGCTCGGCGCGGCGTGCTCGGATGGCTCCTGCGACGCGGAGTATGGGCTGCAGTACGTCAAACAAGCGTACGTGAGCTGGCAGCCGCAGTGCCTCGACGGAGCGCTGAGCCTGGATCTCGGCAAGTTCGACACGCCGTACGGCGCGGAGGTCGCCGACAGTGTGCACAACATCAACTACACGCGCGGCGTGGTCTATCGGCTCGGGCAGCCCGCGTACCACACGGGGCTCCGCGCGACGGCGGAGCTCAGCCGGAGCTCGGTGCTGCGCGTCCTGCTCGTGAACGGCTGGAACCGGAGCGTGGACAACAACCTCGGCAAGACGGTCGGGCTTCAATACACCTATCGGCTGCCCCGGCTGCCCGACGGCGAGGACGACCTGCTCTCCCTGTCGCTCGGCTACATGGTGGGGCCCGAGCGCGACGACTTCGCGACGGTCACGTGCCCGCCCGGACAGCGCTTCGACATCGAGGCGAATCCCGCGACGGGCTGCGTGCCGAGCGCTGGCAGCCCGGGTGACGTCGTGCTCGTCGATCGCGGCTCGGCGAACACCAAGGGCCTCCGCCACTACTTCGACCTGACGCTGGTTGCGACGCCGAGCGACGATCTGCTCCTGGCCCTCAACGGAAGCCTGGGCCTCGAACGGCAGCGCCGTCCCGACAATCTCGCGGCCTACGAGTCGCACGAGTGGTACGGCGTGGCGGCCTTCGCGCGGTATGCCTACGCGGAGCGGGCCGGCATCGGCGGGCGCTTCGAGTACTACGGAGATCCCTCGGGCATCACGAGCGGATTCGTGGGCAACTCCGTCTCGCTCGTGACCGGCACGGTCACGCTGGACTGGGCGCCGCTGCCGAGCGTGGTGTTCAAGCTCGACGGACGCGTCGACTGGTCCGACAAGGAAATCTTCCCGGTCTCGGTCCGCGACGCGAACGTGGGCACCGCGGTTTCTGCGACGCTCGGCGCCGTCGTCGCCACGAACTGACCCGGGCCTCGGAGGGCTCGGGTCCATTTCCGACCGCGGAGCACACGCGGCTCGTCCCCGTGCGGGGATCCCGCTAGACTTGTGCGTATGTACGTGCTGCGCACGCGGGAGCTCGAGGCCGCCATCGACCAAGTGGTGGCGAGCTACGACGGCCCGGAGGAGATCAACAGCCTCGACACCGCGGCCCTCCCCAACAAGCGCGCGGTCATCGAGGCCTACGGCCACCTGAAGCCCGCCATCTACATGGGCTTTTTCAGCCAGCGCTCGCTCGACCGCGACAACCTGCGCTACGCGGTGAGCGAGCACCTCTACCCGGCCTACGAGGGGCTCGTCGAGCAGATCGCGCGCGCGCTCGTCTACGAGGAGCGCTTCCACGGACGCCCCCCGCGCTCCGGCTTCGCGGAGGACGTCGTGCTCGCGCTCCTCCGCCGGCTCCCCGAGATCCGGCGCACCCTCAATGCGGACATCGTGGCCGCCTTCGAGGGGGACCCGGCCGCCAAGAGCATGGAGGAGATCGTGTTCAGCTATCCGGCGGTCGAGGCGATCACGGCGTACCGGATCGCGCACGAGCTGTACGCCTCCGGGGTCCCGATCGTGCCGCGCATCATTTCCGAGTACGCCCACTCGCAGACCGGCGTGGACATCCACCCCGGAGCCACCATTGGTCCCCGCTTCTTTCTCGATCACGGAACCGGAGTCGTGATCGGCGAGACGAGCCTGATCGGCAAGAACGTCAAAATCTACCAGGGCGTGACGCTGGGAGCGCTCAGCACGCGGCGCACCGACCTGCGCGATCCCAGGAGCGTCAAGCGCCACCCGACGCTCGAAGACGACGTCACCATCTACGCGGGGGCGACGATCCTCGGGGGCGAGACCGTGATCGGGAAAGGGTCGGTGATCGGCGGCAACGTCTGGCTCACGCACTCGGTGCCGCCCGGCTCGAAGATCTTCGGGCGTGCTCGCGAGTGAGCCCGCCGCCCAACGACGAGCGCACGGGGACCCGCTGACTCGCGCGTGCCTGTTTCCTGCGGCGCGCGGAGCATGACGCTGCGTGCCGTGCTCCTCGAGGCGGGGGAGCTCTTTCTCGAGCGGTAGCTCCCGACCCTGCGCGCGTCCCCCGACCCGCGCGCCCTGTATCGAGGGCGAGCCTTCGGGCGGAAGGTTTCCGGCTGATTGCGGAAATCCGCTTCTGGGCGCGAGAGCGGAAAATGCGAGGTACTGCTCTCGATTGCTGGGTGGGTGCCCTGTTCGACGCCGCCACCTCGTCGCGCGCCGCCGAGAGCTCGAGCGCCGATCCCGACGGCTTTCGGGCGGCGCTCCGAACGGCCTCCGCGGCCGAGCGTGCGCTTCGGGGGTAAGGAGTGTAAAGTCCCGCGCCGCGCGCGTCCCGGAGCGCCGGTGGGTACCATGAAAGTCGGAATTCCCAAGGAAATCAGGCCTGGCGAGCGGCGTGTGGCCGCGACGCCGGAAACCACGAGTCGGCTCGCGAAGCTCGGCTTCGAGGTCCTCGTGCAGGCCGGTGCCGGGCTCGGCGCGTCCTTCGACGACGCGGCGTACCGCGCCGCGGGCGCGACCATCGTGCCGGACGCGCGAACGCTGTTCGCGAGCGCGGACGTCGTGCTCAAGGTGCAACCTCCCGAGCACAACGCGGAGCTCGGCGTGCACGAAGCCGACCTCGTGCGGCACGGCGGCACCCTCATCTGCTTTTTGTGGCCCGCCAAGAACCGCGAGCTCATCGATCGCCTGGCGAAGCGGCGAGCCACCGTGCTCGCGATGGATCAGGTCCCGCGGATCACGCGCGCACAGAAGATGGACGCGCTCAGCTCGATGGCGAACATCGCGGGGTACCGCGCCGTCATCGAGGCCGCGAGCTTCTATGGCCGGTTCTTCACGGGGCAGATCACCGCAGCCGGCAAGGTGCCGCCCGCCAAGGTGCTCGTGATCGGCGCGGGCGTCGCGGGGCTCGCCGCGATCGGCGCGGCGCGTGGGCTCGGCGCGATCGTGCGGGCGTTCGATACGCGCTCGGAGGTCCGCGAGCAGGTCCACAGCATGGGCGCCGAGTTCCTCGAGGTCGACATCGAGGAGGAGGGCGCCGGTGCGGGCGGCTACGCGCGCGTGATGAGCCCCGCGTTCATCGCCGCGGAGATGGCGCTCTTCGCCGAGCAGGCGAAAGAGGTCGATATCATCATCACGACCGCGCTCATCCCCGGAAAGCCCGCGCCCACGCTGATCACCGAGGAGATGGTGAGCTCGATGCGGCCGGGCTCGGTGATCGTGGATCTCGCCGCGGAGGCCGGCGGCAACTGCGCGCTCACCCGCCCGGGTGAGGTCGTGGTGCACCACGGCGTCACCATCATCGGCTACATGGATCTGCCGAGCCGGCTGGCTCCGCTCGCGAGCCAGCTCTACGGCACGAACCTCACGCACCTGCTCGCCGACATGGGCGGGGCGAAGAGCTGGCACGTCGATCTCGACGACGCGGTCGTTCGCGGGGCGATCGTGCTCAAGGACGGCGAGCTGCTCTGGCCGCCGCCCAAGCTGCCGGAACC
>CAYYWA010000457.1:0-3983 GCA_964475255.1 uncultured Sorangium sp. | reverse complement strand
CCAAAACGCCGCCACCCCCTCCCGTCCCCTCGACAGCTCGACGCGCGTCGCGTGAGCGCACGGCTTGGCTCGACGCACGTCGGTGAGGACGTGGAGCAGCGGCGCCGCGACGTCCCCCGACTCGGTCGAGCGCTCGCGACACCCCTCCTGCTCACAGCCTCCGCGCCTCGTTCTCGAGGTAGTGTTTCAACCCGCTGCCATCCGGGACCCCATACTGCGCGATCAGGCTCATGATGACGTTCACGATCTTCGCGTTCCACTGCCCCTTGTGCTCGGGTTGCGGCGGAGCCACGGAAGGATTGCAGTCGAGCCCGAGGCCGGGCCCATCGAAGGGTGCGAGTCGCTCCCTGCCGTAGGCCCGTTGCAGGTGGTCGACGATCGTTCCCGTCGTGTTCCACATCACGTACAGCTCCACGGCCTCCCGCGACGAATAGGGACCCGAGGGGCGCGGTTCCACGCTCGCATGGCCTCTCGCCGAGCCGTTCACCGACCCGCCGGGTGAGCTCGTCCGTTCGCCGCTGCTCGGGCCGAGCAACGCCTTCGCGGGCGTGCTCCTCGTCACTTCCAAAGGCGCCTTCTCCGACACGGTGCTCTCGAGCGGGACCTTCACGGCGTTCTGGCTCTGCAGCTCGAGGCGCTCGTCCAACACCTCCAGCACCGCGTCGAGGATCTGCCGATGTCCTTCCAAAATCGTGTCGCGGTGCTCGGAAGTGATCCAACGACACTCGCTGATCGTAGAGCGCACCTTCACGAGCTGCTCCGTGAGGAAGATGAGCATGCCCGTGCCGACCTCGCTCTCCCAGATCGCCACGGCGTCGTCGATGGTGAGCCTGTAGGCCAAGTCGATCGATGCCTCGTCGGTTTCGATGGCAATCTCTCGCTGAATCTTTTGCATCAGGTCCTGGTACGCGCTCTTGGTGAGCCCGCGCCGAGCCTGTTCGAGGGAGTCGAAGCCCTCTTTCCTCAAGTGTTTCGACTGGAGCGCCGCCCGCTGCTCCTTCGAGGGCCTGGCTTTCGAAATGTAGTCGAGGATCGACACGAGGTTCGATTCGATGATCTTGTTGAAGGTATCTTTGGGGATTCGCTGAGTCGAATCCTTCCGGAACGTCTCGGTACCGTCGAGCTTCGCGCGGAGCGGCTCCACATCCATGAAGTACTTGGTCCGACGCTTGGTGTTCCGGTCAACGCCGACGTTGCTGACGTACGCCTTCTTCATCGCCCACGACGCACCGGCGATGTGCAACACGAGGCACTCCAGAACGTCTCGCGCCCTCACCGTCTCGTAGCCGACGCAAATGCACGCGTAGACGAGGATCTTCTCCGTCTTGTCGCTGCGGAACAAGGTAGTATGGAACAAGCCCGTCTCGACGAGCAGGCCCGCGCTGATGAACCGGAGGCCGGCACACCTGAGGCGCGTGCCCGAGCGCGTCGGCAGGCGCACGGGGACCGCCAGCTTCGCAATCTCGCGGTACTCCTTTTCCCCCTTCAAGGCGAAGGAGAACTGAATCAGGTGATCCCTCGTCTTGAATTCCAGCGTGCCGCCCTTCGTGAGCTCGACGCAAAGCCGATTGCCGAAGGGGATGAACGCTCCGGCCGTCGTCCCACGAACCAGATCCATCAGCCTCTCGACGGCTTCCTCGTCATCGCTCGACACGGGGCAGCACATGTCGAGATCTTTGATCTGCTGAAACTCGGTTCGGTCGGGCCGCGATTTGCCTTCGAGCCACAAGGCGGCGCTTCCGTAGAGAACGAACTCGAGCTTTCCCTCCAGGGCCCTGCACAAATCCTCCAGGATGAGCGGGTAGACATCGGTCGTGCGGACGACACCGGGTGAGCGCCCGTCTCCGCCGTACGCTTTGAAGATGGCCTCGACCGAGCTTTCGACGTCTACCTTTTCGAGCTGCGCCGGCCCGGCACCGCAGTTGTCACATTTCGTCAACTCCGGCACGGGCCAGAGAGCACCACAAGACTGGCATTCGACCATCTTCATCGGACGACTCCTTGGCCCTTCGACACCGCGGAGAGAGCCGAAGCCAGTCCGGCGCAGAGTCGTGCCGCGCTCGGATCCTCGGGCCCCTTCGGATTCGTCGGCCTCATCCCCTCTCTCTCCTCGGAAGGAATTGTCTGGGTGGCTACCTTCTCGCCTCGTCCCGCATCGCTACCGACCCCGAATGCGGCCCCCGTCCAAGGTCAAAGTGCTGGAAGATCGAAAGGCGCCCATTGCGTGCAAGCTAGCCCTGGTGGGTGCCCCGGAGCAAAACTTTGGCCACCCTTCCCCCGCCCTTCTCGACGCCCGAGCCTCGATTTCGGGCTCGCCTCGCCCCTCGACCGCCGCGCTTCCTGCCGCCGCGACTGAGCTTGCTCGCTCGGCCCTCCCGCCTCGTGCGTTCCCGGCGCGCTGCTTTGCCCGCGTTGGGTGCGCCCGATTCCGAGACGAGTTCGATGTCACTGTCGCGCCCGAACGCCTCCACTCGCGACCCCGGCTCTCGAAGCGCCGATCGCGAGGGCTGCCCGCGCGTTCACGCGCTCGTCGATTCGGGCGGCACCTCGACGCTCGCGACGAAGTCGGAGAGCGGCTGGAGCTGGAGGGCCGCGTAGGGCACTCGGACGGCGGCGGCCACGCGCCGGATGGAGCGCTTGAGCGGGGAATCGACGTAGACGAGCGGCGCAGGGAGCGCCTTGGCGTTGAAGCTCTCTTTGAACACCAGAACGCCCGGCAGCCCGGCGCTGGGGTTGAAGTCGAACCACGCGTAGCCCCGCTCGCGCGCATCGGCGATGATCCGAAAGATCTGCACCTTGGCCACGTTCTCGCGCAAATACTCGCGGAGGGTCGCGGCGTGCCAGGTGACGACGTGGCGCTTCGCGTACAGGCACAGCTCGCCGCTGACGATGCGGCCGTCGTACCGCGCCAGCCAGAGCGTGAGGTCCGGGCAGCCGAGGCCCGCCATGCACTCGAAGAGCTCCCACGGATACACGTAGTCCGCGCGCTCTCCCCAGCGCTCGAGAGTGCGTTGGTAGACCTCGTAGTAGACCCGAAAGTCTTCGAGACGAGTCGCGGGCTCCACGGAGATGTGGCCCCGCCGCATCGCCTTCTTGATGTCGGTCTTGTAGCCGTTGCGGAAGTTGCGGAGTAGCGCTTCTGGGTCGGCGCTGAGCTCGACGGCGTGGGTCGAGTCGGGCCTGACTCGGAGACCGCGTCGGATGCCGGCTTCCAGCACGAGCGGGTCGAACGGATTCATCCGCCAAACGAGGCTTCCCGGCAACTCATCGAGCAACCGGTTCAGCAGGAGATCCGCGTGCCCAGGGCCGAGGGCATCCTTCGAAATCCAGCCCCCAAAAGTAGCTTCGGGCGACGAGGCATACCGACTGAGCAGGCCCCCGAGCTTGCGCTCGAAGCAGAGGGGCAAAATGGCCACGCGACCGTCGGAGAACGTGATCCGCTCGGCCGCGCTCTCGCGTTGACCGCCGCTGAATCGTTGCCACAGCTCGGGCCAGTACGGTGAGTGGAAGAAGGTGGCGTAGTCGCAGGCGCGCCAGATCGCCTCCCATTCGCGAAAACTGGGTGTGTCGATGCGCGCGATCGAAATCCCACCTCGAGACACGGCGTCGCTCGCGCCACGCCGCACCTCGGAATGGAGCTTCCTCTCGTCGAGCCCATCGCCTTGAGCGGAGTTTGACATCACACGCGGGAATCTGAAGAGTTCGAGTCGTTGCGAGGGCGCGCTGCGCCACGCCGGCGCGCGCTCAGGTCGGATTCGGCTAACAAAAGGCGGCCCACCTCGATGTGCTCGAGCGTCGTTGGCTCGACCCCTGCGAGTCGCTTCGTTTGCCGCAGGCGCCTTGCGCGATCGAACAACCGTATCATGAATTGCTGGCTCAACAAGTCGAGCCGAAGCGCACCGCGCAGAGCTTTTCGCGGCGATTCTCGCGGTCTCCCCGTGGGACGCACCGCCCGGTCGTTCGTCCGCTACACTGAACCCAAA
>CAYYWA010000456.1:0-3993 GCA_964475255.1 uncultured Sorangium sp. | reverse complement strand
CCGCGAGCCCCGCGGCCACGGGGCTGGCCCGCCCCATCACCGTGTGGCCGACGCGCAGCCCGCGCGGTTCCGCTTCCTGAAGCCCACCGCCCCCTTCGGCGTAGCTCGACACGCTGCTGCCCGTGGTGACCGCCTGGGGGTAGTGCCCCGAAGGGTTCTCGGGCAGGGGGTACTTCTGGTAGGTGAGCTCCCCTTCCGCTTCGGGGGGCAAGAGACCGGGCCCGTCGAACACGCCGATGATGACGGTGATGTTGTCGTGACCGCCGGCGCGGTTCGCCCGCTCGGTGAGCTCGCGACACATCTCGAGCGGGTCTTGAATGGTCGTGAGGACCTCGCGGATCTCGTCGCTGCGGATCATCCCGGAGAGCCCGTCCGAGCAGAGCATCAAGATGTCTCCGCGGCGAAGATCCACGTACGTGAGATCCACCTGGACGGTCTCCGCCGTGCCGAGCGCTTGCAGGATGATGTTGTTGTGCTCGAAGGTCTCCGCTTCCTCTTCGGTGAGCTGTCCCGCTTCGATGAGCTGGTTGACGAGCGACTGATCACGGCTGACCTGCACGAGCCGGCCGTTCCTTAGGATGTACGCGCGGCTATCGCCGACCTGGGCCACGAACAGCCGTGAATCCATGAGCGCCGCCACGGTCGCGGTCGTGCCCATGCCGCGCCGCGTGCGGTCGGCGCGCGCTTCGTTGAAGATGCGAATACCCGCCTCTTCGACGGCTTCGACGAGACGGCGGGCGAGCTCGTTGTGATCGGCGGGGGGGCCGTTGTCCGCGAGCCGCTCGTAGATGATGTCTACGGCGAGCTGGCTCGCCACTTCACCAGCGGCGGCCCCGCCCATGCCATCGCAGACGCCGAGCACCGTCCCTCTCTCTCCGACGAGCTGCTCGCGGTCGCTCTCCATGAGGCTCCGGCTGCCGCGCGTCAGGTCGGCAACCAGGAAGTTGTCCTCGTTGTGCTCGCGTATCTGTCCGACGTCGGTCCGTCCAAAGACGCGCAGACGAATTTCACCGGACGGAGGCATCGTCATGATCGGGGGCCGCCCGTTTCGAAGTCGAGCCGAAACAGGTGCTGCCCCACGCGGAGGTGGTCACCCTGGACGAGCTCGCGTTCGCCGCGCACGGCGAGGTACGTACCGTTCGAGGAGCCGAGGTCGTGCAACCAGAACGTATTGTTGGCCGGGTCCCGCGCGAACACCGCGTGGCGCCGGCTCATGAACGGATCGTGCGTGAACACGATGTCGCCCGACTCACGCCCGACGACGCTCTCGTCTCGGCAGAGGTAGAACACGTCTCGCGTCACGCCCTCCACGGTGCGCTGTGAGAGGCGGGCATAGCGGGGCAGGGCAGGCGAACCGAAGACTCGGGTACCGTTCTCGATAGCGGGGCCGAGCCCTTTTTCCGCATCGGTCACGACCTCGAACCTTAACACCTCGAGCCCCATCAACACCAAGTCCGCGTGCTCGAGCCGTTCTGCGGCGCGGATCCGGACGTAGACGCCGTTCACCGATCCCAAATCTCGCAGGAACACACGCCCTTCGCGCAAGGAAATCCGTGCGTGTCGTGGGGAGACGTAGGGGTCACCGGGTAGGACGATCGCCCCCTCTTCGCGCCCGATGTCCGTGGGGTCCGACGTGAGTGGGTAGTCTCGGCCCGGCGTTCCGTCCTGCGCGATGACGACGAGCCGCGCGACCGGTGTGCCGCGGGCGAGCGCTGCCGCGCCGCCCCCCGGGCGTGCCGCGGCTCCCGCGGTGCCGGCGCCGACCGCGGGAGCAGGAGGGGGCGGGGGCAGACCCGCCGTCTGCGGTCCCTCGACCGTGAGCGGCGGCGCCGCCGCGAGAGGGCGTCCGCACGCAACGCAGAACCGCGCCGTCCCCGGGCTCTCCGCGCCGCACTGGGAGCAGCGCGAGGTCGCGGGAGCGGCGACCCGTTCCGGCGGGGGCTCCACCACGGGACGGGGCACGGGCACAGGGGCCGGCTTGGGCGGCTCCGGCGGCGCCGCGGGACCCGAGCGCGGGCCGAGCCGCTGCCCACAATCCTGACAGAAACGCAGGCCGACCGGGTTTTCGCGCCCACAGCGCTGACACTGCACCGTGGACCCGAATCCTTTTGTGCCGGCGTCTGTCAACGATGGCCTCCGAGCACGATCTACCAGCGGGGAAGGGGGTCGCGCACCTCGAGCACGAGCTCGAACGCGACGAAATGAGCCAAGCCGAAGCCGAGAGACTCACCCGCGCGGAGCTCGCCCGTGCTGTCGGTGAAGCGACGCAGCAAGAAGGCTCGGTACATGGGGGCGCAGCCTACCACGGTGGACTGGGTGATCTGAAACTCGAGGCCCGCGCCGATCACGGCGACGGGCCCTCCGGTGCTCACGCCCCACTCCGACCCGTATACCGAAAGGCCGAGACCCGCGGCAGCGTAGGGGGCGAGGCGCGTTCCCCGCTCGAGGTAGTAACGGAGCTCCCCCCGGAGCTGTTGCAGGATGGGGAGCCGGAGCAAGTTCGAGGCGTCGTGGCGGGAAAACTCGTAGGCCCCCGTCGCGAGCCAGGCCCCCCGGCTCCGGTACCCGACCCGGATCGCGAGCCCGCCCCCGGAGCCCAGCACGCAGGCCGTGCGTCGGTTCGCCGGACAGAGCTGGCCACCCTCCGCGAGCGCCTCGGCCGAGAGCGCGACCCCATACTGGAGGTAGTCGAGGCTGTTGGGCGGGGGATCCGGCGCCCGTTGTTCCTCCGCGTCCCGTGTCCCGGTCGGCTCGGCCGTCGTCCCCTCGGCCGCGGCCGTGCTCGCGAGCAACGCGCCGGCCAGTGTGAAAACGCTCTGGACCGTTGCGCGCAGCATGGGATTCGAGGAGCAGCCTTGACTCGGACGACGGCCTTCGTTTAATGCCGGGTCGGGTTCTGAGGAAGCGCTTTCATGGAAATCTACCTCGACAGACGCGCGGTTCGCCAGATTCGCTTGTCCGCACAGGAGGCCATCGAGGAGGACGACACCGAGTCGTTGCGCGAAGACATCCTCGAGGCATTCACGGAGGATCAGGTCGAAGAGATCGAGCGCCGCCTCGATAACGGAGACTTCTACGAGCTGCTCACGGACGTCCTGGACGAGTGGAGCGGTGACGACGTGGACGAGCTCTTCGAGCTCCTGGAAACTCAGCTCGGCGAAGTTGGCATCGATCTAAAGACCGAGGCCAAGGTCGACGAGGAGTCGGGAGACGACGACGAGGACGACGTCGACGACGAGGACGACGAGGATCTCGACGACGACTACCTCGAGGATGAAGACGAAGACGAGGACGAAGAGGAGTGAGGCGGGGGCGCCTTCGCCCCGGTCGCGCTCGTGATCCTCTGCCGAACGTAGGCGGGGCACTCGCGTTCGTTCTCGAACGCGAGTGAGGGGCAGAGCTCCATCCCGCAGCGAGCAAAGCGCGAGTCGGGCTCGCGCTCGACGAGCAGGCGCGCGGCCGCGCACGCCCCCGCGCGATCGCGCATGCCGAGCGCGATCAGCGCCTCTTCGAACAGGGCGTCGTCCCCGAGCAAGGTCTTGGGGTGGTCGCTCCACACGCGGCGGAACTCGGCGCGCGCGCGCCCGCCATCGCGCAGGGCATCGCGGTAGATCTCGGCGATGCGAAAGCGCGCTTGTGCGAACGCCGGGCGCTCGTAGCTCCCGGTGATGCGGGCCGTCTCACGCTCGGCGAGCAACGCCTCGAGGTGCGCGAGGGCGCGTCGCGGTCGGTGGAGCGCGCGCTCGAGCTCTGCCGCGCGGAGCAGCGCCTGATCCCAATAGCCGCCCTCGGGATAAGGAAAGCGGCGCGCGAGCTCGAGGTAGGCCGCGAGCGCATCGGGCAGGCGCCTCAAGGCTTCGAGGCGCTGAGCGTGCTCGTAGCGGAGCCGCTCTTCCACCTCGCGCCCCTCGAGCTCCGTCGCGAGCCGGAGCGCCTCGTGGGCGGCCGCCTCGGGACCGCGCTGCCGACTCACGTGGTCGAGGTAATCTCCCG
>CAYYWA010000455.1:0-4005 GCA_964475255.1 uncultured Sorangium sp. | reverse complement strand
TCCTGACGGCCGTCGCGCGCCCTTCGACATCGCCTCGACAGTCGGATCCCCTCCGCGCGCGCGGGGAAACAGCGAAGCGGAGCTGCTCGATGTCGTCGCCCACCTTCATCCCCTCCGCGCGCGGGGAAACAGCGGGATCGGGACAAGGGGTTTCCACCTTGCCAGCGCGCAGAGCGGGAGGCTACCCTCGGCTGTCTGGGACTGGGTGCGCCGATGCCGTTTTTTTGGGAGCGACCGGAGCTATTGGAGCCGTTTCGCCGTGGGGAACGGAGGGCTCTCGAGCAAGTCTATCGGGCCTACGTGCGGGGAGTCGACGGCTATCTCCGCGCGCTCGCCCGCGCAGCGCGCTGCCCCGAGCTCGCACAACCGAGCGCCGTGGCAGACTCGTTGCAAGAGGTCTTCGTCCGGGCATTCTCGCCGGCCGCTCGAGCCAACTACGATAGCCAGCGGCCCTATAGGGCGTACCTGCACAAGATTGCAAAGAATTGCTTTCTCGATCAGGTGCGGGCTCGGCGCCGCGCAAACGACTACGAAATCGTCTCCCTGCCCGATCCAGAGGCTTCCGTCACGCCGGAGCCCGACCAGACGGTCGACCCAAGAGTAAACTTAGTCCTAGCGACCTACCTTGCCTCGCTCCCTCCCGAGCTCAAGGGGGTCTACGAGCAGCGGTTCGTGCTCGGCAAGAGCCAAGAGCATGCCTGCGCCGTCCTCGGGATCACCCGTCGGCGACTCCGCACGGACGAAGCCCGTCTCAAGACGGGGTTGCGCAGGGCGCTGGTCCGCGAGGGGGTTCTGCGAAGCGACCTCATTGCAAGCGCCAGCCTCGCGAAGGTCAAGGGATCCGATGCGCTATGACGACGAGGGGCTCGAACGATTGCTAGCTGGCGGCAATCTTTCGGGGGCCCAGTATGACCGAATCGAGGCGCAGGTCATGCGGCGAGTGGCGAAGCCGACGCCGCTGCGCTCGATCGCGAGGGCGATGCCTGCGCTCGCGCTCGTCGCGGGCATGAGTGCGGTGGCTCTTCGCCTCACCTCGCCCGAATCGCCGTCAGCCGAAGGCGCATCCGGGTTCACGGCCAAGGGAGCCGGCGTGGAGTCCCTGCACGGTGCCGTGGAGCTCGTGTGTTCCGGAGAACCGGACCGGTGCCGCGTGGAGGACACGCTGCTCTTCGTCGTCGACTCCGACCGCGCATCGGGCTACCTGAACGCGAGCGTCGAACGGATCGAGCCGCCATCGCGCGACCGAGTTCGCCTGTTTCCGACGAAGGACGGCGCGGCTCCTCATGTGGAGGCCGATCGGGGAACGACCGTGCTCGCGCAGGGCGTTCGGCTAGCGTCGCTTCCCGGCCCCGGACTCTATCGCGTGGACATCTGGTTTTCGGAGAGTCACTCTGCAAGCGACGAGGGACGTACGCGCCCGGGGCGGCGGCTTCAAAGGATGCTCAGGGTCCTCGAGTAGCAATTCGGGGAGACACGAGATGGTTTCGGTTCGACGTTTGGGGACGCGACTCCTGCTTTCGATGGCTCTCGTGGGGGTCGCGCAGCCCGCTCCCGCGGCCTCGCGCTTGCACGCGTTGATCATCGGCAACAACGAGGTGCCGGCCGAGCGGGGGGGTCGTGATGGTCCGTCCGCCCTGGTCCCCCTTCGCTACGCCGACGACGACGCCGCTGCCCTCGCGGCGTTCATCGGGCCCGTCGCTGCCTCTTTGCACCTGCTCACGCTCATGGACGCGAGGACGCAGGCGCTCTATCCCGAGCTGGTCTCGCGAGCCAAACCACCGACCCTCGCTGCCGTCGATGAGGCCGTGACCCTCCTGGCGCAGGAGGTGACGCGTGATCTCGCACGCGGGGACGAGAGCATCGTTTGGTTGTTCTTCAGTGGACACGGCAGCACCTCCAACCCCGAGGGACCCGAGCTCCTGCTGTCGGACGGCGGCATGACTCGCGAGCTTTTGTACGACCGAGTCCTCGCGCGCCTCCCGGCGACCTCTGTGCACCTCCTCATCGACGCGTGCTACGCCGAATCGGTCGTGCGCCCGCGTGACTCCTACGCGGAGATCGTGGAGCTCCCCCCAGCGGTGACGGAACCGGCGCTCCTCCGCGCCACGCTGGCGCGCTACCCGCACGTTGGCGCCGTCGTCGCGTCGAGTCTCAGCGCACGGGCTCACGAGTGGGATGCTCTCGGCCACGGCGTCTTCACCCACGAGCTACTTTCGGCCTTGCGCGGCGGTGCCGACGTGAACGGTGACGGTCGAATCGAGTACAGCGAGGTCTCCGCGTTCATCTCTGCCGCCAACCGGAGTGTTTCCGACCCGCGCGCGCGGCTCGAGGCCATTGCCCACCCGCCTCGGCGAAACCGGAGCGCACCGCTTCTCTCGCTCTCCGATTTCCCGCCTTCCCGGATGACGCGTCTGACGAATATTTCCGGCAAACGGGGCATGATTCAGATCACGGACGCGTCGGGTCGTCGCCTGGCAACGGTGCACAATGCCGCCGACCTATCGGTGTCGCTCCTTCTCCCGTCTGGCTCCGTCCTCTTCGTCACGGCGGACGGCGTCGAAGCGGAAATGTCGGCTCGCGCGGGCGACGTCGTGCGCTTCAGCGACTTGCGCTTCGAGCCCAAGCGCTCGAGGCCTCGCGGTGCGCTCGCGCACGCGCTCGAGCGCGGACTGTTCGCCACGGCCTATGGACGCGGCTACTACGAGGGGTTCACCGCCAACGCGCCGGGGCTGCTCAGCGTATCCTTTCAGCACGGTGCGGCGCGAGAGGACTCCCCTTCGCTCCCGACCCCATCCACGCAGAGGAGCGCGGGACCGAGCTTTCGGCTGGGCGTCGGCTTGGGCGGCTCGGGGACGGTCGCCCGGGAGCTCGGCACGAGCTACGGGGTCCAGCTTGCGCTCCGGCGATCCGACGGCGCTGGACCCGGCATCGCCCTCGACGTCGTCACGGTCCGCGAAGGGGCGCTCCGCGAGTCGCGCGCCGCAGGCAAGCTCGGCTGGTTCTGGCAGACCGCACCCGCGTCCTTTCAGGCCTACGGTGGGCCCTTAGTGGGTGTCGGTTGGATCCTGCAACAAATCGACGGGAGCTCCGCTCGCTCGTCGGCGCTCGCGCTCTCGGGCTTCTCGCTCGGTGCTCTGACCCGGCTTACGGATTGGCTCGGCGTTTTCGCGGAAGTCGAAGGCGCGGCGGAGCTCATGCGACGCGACAGCCACACCGAAGTCTCGTTCCGCCCATCGGCATGGCTGGGGAGCACGTTCGAGTGGTGACGCCGGCCCTTTGCCCCTGGAGCGATCGCGGACCCTCGGCGTCACTCCCCTTCGTCATGAGCCTGCTCGCCGTGCTTGCGGGAGTCGCTTGCAGCGGCGTAGGGGTGAGCGGCGATCCGTTCTCGAGCGCCGGCGGTGGGGTTGGCGGGAGCCCCGGCGCCGCGGCGGGCTCCGACGCCTTGGGTTCGGTTCCCGCCTCCGGCGGTTGCTCGCCCGACGCGCCCTTCGGCGCTCCGACTCGCGTTCCGGGCCTTCCAGACGGCGCTGTCCGGTTGCGCTTGAGTCCTGACGAACGAGTCGGCTACTTCGCGCGCTGGTCCTCCACCACGAACTACGACATCCTCGTCGCAACTCGTGGCTCCTTGGGAGATGCGTTCGGCCCGGCAGAATCCCTCTCCTTCAACGGTTCGGCCTGGGACTTCAGCCCAACCGTCACCAGCGATGGGTCGGTCCTCTACTTCGAAAGCAGCCGGAGCGGGCTTTGGAAAATCTATCAAAGCCGTTGGGATCCCGCGGCCGAAACCTTCGGCCCGGTCGAGCTCACGCCGGAAGCGAGCGACCCCACGGGCACCCACCACGATGGAGGCCCGTACGTCATCCCTTCGGGTGACGCCCTCTACTTTCATACGACTCGACTGGGTGACCGATCCCTGATCGCGGAGGCACGGCTCACGGGAGCAGCCTCTGGAGAGGTGCGCCTCCAGCCCGCCCCCCCCCAACCACCCCCGCCACGCTCAAA
>CAYYWA010000454.1:0-4030 GCA_964475255.1 uncultured Sorangium sp. | reverse complement strand
AACCCAGCCTGGGCCGAGCTCGTCCAGCTCGTGCCGATCGTGAGCCTGGCGTTCCCGTTCATCGTCTCGGGGAGCGCGGACCTCGAGCGCGCGGGCCGGGCATCGGTGGTCGCGGCGCTGCTCACGATTCCGGTTTGTGGGCTCGTGCTGGCGCGGGGACACCTGCTCAATCCGATTTTGGCTGGAACCGGTCTCTGGCTCTGGGTCCTCGCCGCTGCGTTTCAGGTTCCGTTCCCGGCGCTCGCGGAGTGGTTGGGCCGAACGCAGGGCTTCAGCCTGTTCGTGCTGGTGTTCGTGGTCGGCGTCATGAGCACGCTCGTGTCTCCGTACGGATTCATCGGGTGCCGGAGCTCGGATGCGCGCTGGATACGGCGCGCATCGCTGGGGCTCCTCGGCCTGACGGGTGTCGTCGTGATGTGGGCGTGGTGGTTCCGACACGACCTCCGGCTCGGGGGCGGGCTGCCGTTCATCGTCGTGAACGTGGCGCGCCGAGTCGCGTGCCGAGCACACACCGCGTAAACCGCGATTTCCGAAATCGAGGCTAGGCGCTGCCCGGAGCTCTCTCCGCGGGCGGGTTGGGCTCGGCGGGAGAGGCGGTGAAGTGGGCGACTTTTCGGAGCAGGTCGTCGACGTTGAAGGGCTTGGAGAGGACGTCGGAGACCTCGAGCCCTCGGGTGCGGGCGCGCGCGTGCTCGGCGGCGGTCACGACGACGATGGGGACGCGACTTCCGTAAACAGCGCGGAACTCGCGCGCGAACTCCCAACCGTCCATGACGGGCATGATCATGTCGAGCAGGATCAGGGTCGGCATGGACGCGGCGACGGCTTCGAGCGCCTGCCGCCCGTTTCGCGCCGTGCGGGTGGAGTACCCCGCGCCCTCCAGGATCAGCTCGATCACCTCGAGCATGTCGTCGTCGTCGTCGACGATGAGGACTTCGGATCGCGGGTTCATCCAGTGACTCCGAACGGTGCCGGCAGCTCGACCTGAACCACGACCTCGCGGTCCGTCGTTCGTTCGGAGATGGAGCCACCGTGCGCTTCGACGATCGTCGAGGCGACCGAGCGCCCGATCCCGACATCGTCGTATTCGTCGTAGACGGCGCTCGCGTGATCCCGCCACGGAGTCGGCTGGTAGCGAACGGCGATACGGACGTGCTCGTTGTGCGTCGCTGCTTCGAGTGAGATCGCCGAGTCTTGGGCTGCCAGACGGCAGGCTTCGTGGATGAAGTTCCGAATCACGAGCGCCAGGCGTTCTTCGTCTACGTGGACGCGCGGAGAGCCGGACACCTCGACGCGTATCTGGTGCCGATGCGACCAGACGGGCTCGCGACCGATGCGCTCCAAGAACGGCTCGAGAGGGAGGTCGACGGGGTGGATTTCGAGCGTCTGGGAGCGCGCGCGCGTGAGCACCATCAGGTTTTGGACCAGGCGGTCGATGCGATCGCACTGTCGCTCGATCGACGCCGCCACCTTCCGGTGTTGCGGCGTGAGCGCTGGAAGCAGGCCCTGAGCGTCGGCCTTCAAGATCGCGACGGGCGTCTTGATCGCGTGCGCGGCCGCCGCGAAGAAGCGATCCCGTATGCGCGCGACTTCTTCGAGATCCGTGATGTCGTGCATCACACTGACCACCCAGGTCGGCCCTTCCCGATTTTGCGAGCGAACTGCCGCCGCGGTGGCCGCGAAGAAGATCTCGCCGCCTCCGACCGGGTGCAAGACGGCGTTGTAGTGGATCGGCCCGCCCTCGTCGTACACGCGCTGCGAGGCGTACCGATCCGGCGGAACCAGCACGCCGTTCGGAAACGAAATCCGGAACCGCCTCGAGAACTCCGGCGCGCCCATGCCGACCACGTCCTCCAGCCGAACTCCGAGCATGCGGAGCGCGGCAGGGTTGGCGTGGGCGATTCGGCGATCACTCCCGAGCAGGAGGATGCCGTCGCCGATGCTCTCGAGCACGGCGCCGGTCAAGCGCCAGACGCGCGCGAGATGCGAAGCGCTCCGATAGACGATCATGAAGAGGAAGACACCCCCGAACGCGACGAAGGCCCAGCCCTTCGCCGTCTCGAAGCGCGCGATCACGAGTGGATCTTGGATGATCCTGTAGAGGAGGATGTCCGTGAGGACCACCCACGCGAGACCGGCGAACACGAAGAGCGCAGTGACGCTCAGAGCCAGGGTCTGCGCCGGATGCCTTCCCCGCAACAGGCTGGGCAGAGGGCGCGGTGCCTCCTTGCCGAGCTTCCCCACGAACACGTCGCGCGCTGGTCGGGTCGCGTCGGCCATTCGTCACCATTCGCTGCACGCACTATGCCCACGGGGGAAATCGCATCGGCGCGGCCGAGTCGCCCAGTGCTCGCCCTGCTGCCTCGAGTCGAGGGCGGTTCGAGTGGAGGCGGCGAAGACGCCGTGCGGGCTCACGTCGACGAAGGGCCGGACACACCGCACCCGCGCGTCGCTCCGGTGAGAGGCGAACGAGAGAAACGAGGGAGCCGCATGCCGGTCCGCGTGCGGAAGTGTGGGCCCCCAGGATGTGCCTTGACGGCATACGGGGGCAGCCGAGACATTCTTGCGTATCGTGACGGAGAAGGCCAAAAGCAGGACGCGTTCCTGGAAGCGGGTGGGAGTGGGCGTGGCGGTCGTGCTCGCCGTGGTCGCGTCGGGCGCGGCGGCGTACGCCGGCGCTCACGTCGCGGCGTACGAGTCGAGCATGAGCAAGGTGTATGACGTGCCGCTCGAGCCCATTCAACGCTCGTCGGACCCCGCCGTGCTGGCGCGCGGCGAGCACCTCGCGCGCGCTCTCGGCGGCTGCTTCGCGTGCCACGGCAAGAACCTCGGGGGCGGCAAGATCGAGGAGATGGGCCCGCTCGGTCGTTATCAGGCGCCGAACATCACGAGCGGAAAGGACGGGGTCCTCTCGGCCTACGACGACGCGGAGCTCGCGCGTCTGTTGAAGCACGGCATTCGCCGCGACGGCACGTCCGTCCGCTTCATGCCGAGTCAGGATTATTCGTGGTGGCCCCAGGCGGACATCGTGGCGCTCATCTCGTATCTGCGCACGGTGCCGCCCGTCGATGGCACTCCCGGGCTGTTCGAGCTCGGCGTGCTCGGCAAGGTGCTCGATCGGATGGACCTGGTCCCGCTCGACATCGCGCGGCGCATCGACCACGAGAACCTGCCCGAAGCCCCGCCGCCTTCGGAGAGCGCCCAGTACGGATCGTACGTCGGGCGGCTCTGTCAGGGGTGCCACGGCGAGAAGCTGAGCGGCGGACGCATCCCCGGGACACCACCCGAAATCCCGGAGCCCTCGAACCTGACGCCGCACGAGACCGGGCTCAAGGGTTGGACCTATGCGGATTTCGAGAAGCTCATGCGACGAGGAATCCGCAAGAACGGAGCCAAGCTGCACCCGTTCATGCCGATCGATGCGACGAAGCACTTCTCCGAAACGGAGATGAAGGCGCTCTGGGCCTATTTGCTATCGCTGCCGCCGGTCGCTCATGGCAACCGCTGACTCCGAAGCTCGGGGTGCGTCGTTTACGCGCGGTGTTCGCGGCGTGAGCGCGACGCCTCTCGGTCGTCTTCATCGGAATCGGCGAGCTCGTCGTCGCTGACGGCCACGCGCTGCCTCCTCGGTTCCTGCTGGGCGGGTGAGGGCTCGGCGTGGACCCGAGCCGTACCGGCGGTAGCGGGCTCCGGCCCGTAGAGCAGAAAGTGCCGGACGCGCAGGAGCGCGGTGCGTGCGGAGACCTCCGCGCGGCGCGCGTCTTCGGCGGCACGGCGAAGCGCCGGACCGAAGAACAGCGAGAGCATCGTGAGCGCGACGGGGATGACCACGCCGAGCGTCACGGCCACGACGAGGAGCGCCGCGTGGAGCGCGAGCATCGCGATGACGAGCGGCGGACCATGCAGCCCACGGCGGTGTCGCCGCACGTGGGGGCGGGTCGCGCGCCACTCGTGCGCGGCGCGCCGCCGGGCGTGCCGCGCGTCGCGCCGGGTTTGCCACTGCGCGTGGGCGTCGGGTTCCCAATCCGCC
>CAYYWA010000453.1:0-4034 GCA_964475255.1 uncultured Sorangium sp. | reverse complement strand
TGTAGGGGCGCAGGGCTGATCAGGCCTCGCGGCCGTTCCGCGCGCACGCTGCGCGCGGTCGCGGACCGACGATGACCGTGCCCCACGTGCGCGAGCCGGCGTAGACGAAGGCAACCCGGAAAGGAAAACCGGGGCGGGACACTGTTGGCGCGGCGTCCCCGCCCCGGGCCGTGGTTTGGCCTTCGGCAGATGCAGCATATCGAGGACGCGGGGGGCGCTCCAGCCCCCCGGTACGAACTCCCCCCGATCGAGGCCGTGCGGCCTCCGCGCTGCCCCAAGTGCAGGGTGCCGGCTGGAACGCCGGGCGCGCTGAACCTGTGGGGCCACGGCGTTCGCTGGCGAGATGTGATCGTCCCAGGCGAGGAGGCTGGCCAGCGTGTCCGGACCTGGGTCTGGCGCTTCCTATGCCGGAACTGCGACAGCACCAGCTCGGTGTCGCCGAGCGACGTCCTGTCCCGCTACCGGTACACCCTCATGGCCATCGTCACGGCCTGGCTCCTCGCTGCCGCCAAGCCAGTCGGCGACGGCCTCGACGAGGAGGCGGTCTACGCCCACGTGGGCGTGGACCGCCGTGTCCCGGGGCGCGATCCGGACAGGGCCGGCAAGCCACGCTGGCGCTCGCTCGCGCGCTGGGCCGCCTCGATCCCGACCTGGTGGCCGGCCCGGCCGGTCGTCGGCGAGACCTGGCGCCAGCGCGCCACCACGCTCGTCGCGGGGTTCCTCCCCGGCGACGGCGGACGCGACGGGGCAGTCCGGCGGGCCCTGGCCGCGCACGCAGCCGGCGGCGGCGCCATGTGACCGCCAAGCCCACGAAGACCCACCCTCGGCGTTCCCGTTCGGGTTTCGGGCGGTCGGGTGACGGAGGGGGCACCAGCCACAGGAGGTTCTGGATGCCACCCAAGGTCCCGACACCCTCGAAAGCCGAGGCGAAGGCACTCTTCCGCCTCGGGATCGTGGGCGACCTGCTCGCCCGCGACCTGTCTCCCGGAGAGCTCCGCGCCGAGCTCGAGGCGCGCGCCGCCCAGCGCTACCGCGAGCCGGGCGCCCCCGCGTCGAGGCAGTACCACTGGAAGACGCTGCAGGCCTGGCTCTACGCCGCGAAGCACGGCGGCCACGCCGCGCTCACCCCGAAGTCCCGCAAGCAGGGCTTCGCCCTCGCGCTCACCCCCGAGCAGCGCGATCTCCTGCTGCAGATCCGCATGGAGCACCCCTCGGCGCCCGCGGGCATGATCCTCGACACCGCTGTCCAGCAGGGCACGCTCGAGGCCGGGCAGCTCTCGGTCAGCACCCTCCGACGCCTGTTCGCCGAGGCTGGGCTGCCGCGGGCCTCGTTCGATCGCTCCACCCGTCGGGATCGTCGCCGATGGGACGCGGCCCGCGTCGGGGCGCTCTGGCACGCCGATGTCTGCCACGTCTGGGTCCGCGATCTCTCCGGCGTCCCCCGCAAGGTCTACGTGCACGGCGTGCTCGACGACCACAGCCGCTACGTCGTCGCCCTGGAGGCCCGCGAGCACGAGCAGGAGGTCGACGCCTTGTCGGTGCTCTGCGGCGCGATGCTGCGGTATCCGGCTCCGGACGCGCTCTACCTCGATCGAGGCGCCTGCTACCGCGGCGAGGTCCTCGCGCTCGCGTGCGCCCGCCTCGACGTGAAGCTCGTCCACGCGCAGCCGTACGATCCGCAGGCCAGGGGCAAGATGGAGCGGTTCTGGCGAACGCTTCGCCAGCGCTGCACGGACCACCTCCCGGCCGGGGCGACGCTGCACGACGTGAACGCCGCGCTGCTCGCCTTCCTCGACGGCCACTACCACGTCCGGCCGCACGCGAGCCTCATGGGCCAGGCGCCAGCGAAGCGCTTCCACGAAGGTCTGCGGGCGCTCCAGCGACCGCGGACCGCCAAGGAGCTCGCCGCTGCCCTGGAGATCTCGATGAAGCGCCGCGTCGCGGGTGACGCGACGTTCACCGTCGAGGGTCGGGTCTTCGAGGTTCGCGGCCGGCACCTCGCCCACAAGATGATCGAGGTCGTCGTCGACCCGTTCACCGGCGCCGTGCTGCGCGCCTCCTACCAGGACAACCCCGTGGTCGTCGGCGCCTGCGACCCGATGCTCAACCGCCGTCGCGGGCGCGCGAAGCCCGCCGAGGAGGCTGCTCCAACCGTCCGCTTCAACCCCATCGCCGCGCTCCTCGACCAGGCGCGCAAGGAGCGCACCCATGAGTGACGGGCTCCAGGAGTTCTTCGGCCTTCGCCGTCGGCCCTTCGACAAGGACGTGCCCGACGAGGATCTCTGGCTCAACCCCGACCGGAAGGACGCAATCGACCGGCTCGCCGACGCGATCATGGCGCGACACCACGCCGTCGTGCTCGGCGAGCCCGGCGTCGGGAAGAACTGCGTCGTCCGGGGGCTGCGTGGCCGGCTCTCGCCGGTGTACTTCCGGCTCACGTACGTCGCGCACTCCTCCCTCGGGAAGCGCGACTTCTACAAGCAGATCTGCATGGCGCTCGGGATCGAGTGCAAGCTGATGCCGGCCTCGCTCTTCGCCGCCATCCAGACCAACATCGCCGCGCTCGTGAAGGACCGGATCCACCCGGTGATCGTGCTCGACGAGGCGCACCTGATCCCCGACAGCTCGCTCGGCACGCTGCACATGCTGGCGAACTTCGAATGGGACAGCGAGCCGCTGGTCTCGCTCGTGCTCGTCGGCCTGCCCGAGCTGTCCGAGCGGCTGAAGCTCGGCGTCCATCGGTCGCTGCTGACGCGGATCCATCACAAGGTCGAGCTCGCGCCGGCGACGCCCGAGGACACGGCGAACTATGTCCGGAAGCGACTCGCCGACGCCGGTGCACGGTCCGAGCTGTTCGCGCCAGACGCGCTCGTCGTCCTGCACGAGCTGACGTCCGGCGTGCTGCGCAGCGTCGACGTCCTCGCCTATGCGAGCCTCCGCGTCGCCTCACACCGCAAGCTCGCCATCATCGACCGCACCGTGGTCCGCGGCGCCTTCGCGCTGACGCCGTTGGCGTAGGGGGGCCCATGGACGAGATCGATCCGTTGCCGGTGACCCGGCTCGCGCGCCTGGCGCCCGCACCGGCCGAAGGTTGCCGCTGGCTCATCGAGGGCCTCTGGGCCGCCGAGGCCGTGGGCTGCATCGGCGGCCAACCCAAGGCCGGGAAGACCTGGCTCGGCCTCGAGATGGCCGTCGCGGTGGCGAGCGGCAAGCCGTGCCTCGGACGCTTCGCCGTCCAGAACCCCGGCCCCGTCTTGCTGTTCTGCGCCGAGGACGCCGCTCACGACGTACGCGCCCGGGCCGAGGGGATCGCGAAGGCCCGGGGCATCGACTTCGAGCGGCTGGCCGTCGGCTGGATCGGAGTGACCGAGCTCCACCTCGACGACCTCATGCACCGTCGTCGGCTGACGAGGACGTTGCTCGACGTGAAACCTCGATTGCTGATCCTCGACCCGCTCGTGCGGCTGCACCGCGGCGACGAGAACTCAGCGGCCGAGGTGAGCGAGCTGCTCGGCTTCCTCCGCAGCCTCCAGCGCAACCACAACGTGGCCGTCGTCCTCGTTCACCACGTTCGGAAGTCGGGAGCTTCCGAGCCGGGGACCGCCCTCCGCGGCTCCGGCGACCTCCACGCCTGGGGCGACAGCAACCTCTACTTGCTTCGCCGCGACGGCCGTCCCACCGTGATCGCCGAACACCGCGCGAACCGCGCGCCGGCGCCATTCGCGGTGAAGCTGGATGGAGAGCCCACGCGGCTCGTGGTCGACGACTCGGTCGTCACCGAGCCCGATCCGCTGGACGAGCGGGTCGTGAAGGTGCTGGCGGCTGCGCCGCTGACCCGCACCGCCCTGCGGGAGCGGCTCGGAGTGCGGAACGAGAACCTGGGCACTGCCATCGACCGACTGCTGGCCGCCGGACGGATCCTTCGTGTGGACGGCGGGCTCGCCGTTCCCGTTCCCGCCTCAGCAGTTCGACGGGAACGGAACGGGCCGTGAGCAGCGTGCGTGCCGCGACCCTGCGGCGCGTGCGCGCCTACA
>CAYYWA010000452.1:0-4036 GCA_964475255.1 uncultured Sorangium sp. | reverse complement strand
GGTGTGCGCGCGCAAGCTTCCCGTCGACGGGACGGGTCGCGACGGCGAGCGCCGCGTGCAGCTCACCGTCCCACAACGCCGGCAGCGAGAGGTCCGGACGACGCATGACCGCCCGCACTTCTTGCTCGCTCGCTTCGAGGCCCTGCTCCGGAAGCACGACGCGCGCGAGGCGTTCCATGTCGCGCGCCGAAGCGAAACGCTCGAGCCCCCACGGATTCGCGAGGTCGTTCAGGACGACGCGCGCCTGATCGCGGCGCCCGACGCGATCCAGACAGAGGGCTAGGAAGGCCGAGGTGAGATCCTCGAGGCCCGGCACCTCCGATTTGCGGCGCGCCTCGGCGAGATAGACCTCGGCTTCGGCGGCGCCGTCCGGTCCCGTCGCGGCGAGCACACTCGCCGCCTCGAGCGCGGCCGTGCGCCGGAAGTAGCGATCGTTCGCGAAGTCTGCCCGGGGGAGCACGCGCCGGTAGACCGCGATCGCGGTGTCGGATCGGCCGAGGTGAATCGCCGTGACCCCGAGCTCGCGCAGCGCGTGCACGTCCGGGGGAGCACCGGGAGCGAGCAGCACCGACTCGAGCCGATCCCGTGCGGCCCGCAAATCGCCGAGCCGGAGCAGCGCGCGCCCCTCGAGCACCCGCGCCGCCGGGTCCTTCACGTCGAGCGCCGCAGCACGCCGGGCGAGCTCGAGCGCTTGCTCGGGCGCGGCATCGAGGCGGGTCGTGGCGCGCCCCTATTGCTCGCTCCTGTCGCGCGCCGTGCCCCCGCGCGCGGCGCTCCAGAGCGCGCTCGTGGAGGCCGAGTCCGCGGGGCGGCACACCGCGGGGCGCGGGCTCTGCGCCGCGAAGCCAGCGAGGCTCCGCACTTCGACGCGCGGGCTCGTGGCCACGGTCACGAGCAGGGCGAGGCCCGGCAGCAGCGGTGCGCTCACCTATCGGATTCTAGCCGACGGCCTGCCCAGCATCCATGGAGCGCTCGACTCATCGGCCGACGAGTGCCCTCACCTGCGCGGCGAGCGCGCGGGGCTCCGAAGGCAGCGGCCGCGCGCTCCCGTCCGCGACGGTCACGAGGCGCGCCGTTCCCGTCGCCAGCTCGACCAGGTGCGAATAGCGCCAGGCCTGGGCGTACTGCCGCGGATCGCCGCTCGGGGCGCGGGCGGTCGCGAGATCCTCGGCGCGAAGGGCGCGCTCCACGTCGGCGAGCGCGCCCTCGCCCGCAAGGAGGACACGCGCCGGGAGCGGAACGGTTTTCCCGGCGCGCTCGAGCGCCCAGGCGAGGTCGTCGAGCCCAAAGGCGAAGCCCACCGCTGGCCGCGGCGTTCCGAAGCGTTCGAGCAGCCCGTCGTAGCGGCCACCAGAACCGATGGGACGTCCCGGTCCCTCCGCGTGGATGTGGAACAGGGCGCCGGTGTAGTAGTCGAGATCGCGGGTCTCGCCGAGGTCGACGAGCACGCTCGGTGCGAGCTCGGCGGCGCACGCGGCCTCCCAGAGCCGCCTCAGCTCGAGCAACGCGGGCTCGGCGCGGCTCCCCGTGAGCGCGCGCTCGGCAGCGCTCCAGATCTCGGCGCCACCGTGCAGCCCGGTCAGCGCGGCGAGCGCCGCTCGATCCGCGGAGGGGAGCCCCGAACGCTCGGCGCGCCGCAACAGCTCGCTCTCGTCCTTCACCTCGAGCGCCTCGAGGAGGGCGTGCGCGGCCTCGGGCGCGAGCCCCTCGACCAGCGCTCCGGCGATGCCCGCGTGCCCCAGATCGATCACGAACTCCTCGAGCCCCGCCGCCCGCACGGCTGCCGCGACGACGCCGAGCAGCTCGAGATCCCCGGCAGCCCCGGCGGCACCGATGAGCTCGATTCCCGCCTGCGGGATCTGTCGGTGCCGACGCGCGCGTTCACGGCGGCGCCGCAGCACCGAGCCTTGGTAGCAAAGGCGGACCGGGCCCGGCTCGGCGCTGAGCCGCGTCGCCACGAGCCGCGCGATCTGGGGGGTCATGTCGGGGCGGAGCGAGACCACGGCCCCGCTCTCCGGCTCGACGAACTTCAAGACCTCGTGGGGCTCGAGGCTCCCGAGACCGCGTTCGACGACGTCGGCGAACTCGAACAAGGGCACGGTGACGAGCTCGTACCCGTGGAGCTCGAACGATCGCACCAGGCGCCGGCAGAGGTCGGCGCTGCGAAACGCCTCGGGAGGCAGCAGGTCGCGAAGCCCTGCGGGGACCGGGTGCGCGAGCGCGAGCCCAGGAATCGGCCCCGAGCTCGCGCCGGGATCCGTCGGAGGAGGAGAAGAGGGTCGAGCCAAAGCGCGCGGAGTCTAACAGACGAGCTCAATCGGCAAGGGCGCGCCCGCGCCGGGCTGCTGTGGTATCCCTGCCCCCATGAGCACGGCAAAGAGCGAAACCCCCGTCGATATCCTCGAGCGCGGCCGCGACGAGACCCTGGCTCGACGGCTTTTCGTGCAGCTCCTGGCGTTCGAACGCCCGGCCGCCGCGTCGCCGGGCGCCGTGCTCGACGCTTTCGGCCGCGCGCTCCAGCGCCACGGGCTCACCGGTGTGGTGTACGAGGACGTCCAGCATCCTCGCGGGTACGCGCTGCTCACCCTCAGCGAGGACCCGGCCGATTTCGTCACCAAGGTCCGCCCGGCGCTCGCCGAGGCCCCGCTCTCCGAGCTCTCGGTCCGTCCGCGGCTCGGCATGCTCGGACGCACGTACTCGAGCGGTTTCGAGCAGAACCTCGAGTACTGGCTCTTGCGCCGCCCTCGAGAGACGGTGCTGAACGAGGCCTGGCCCTGGGCAGTCTGGTATCCGCTCCGGCGCAAGGGCGCGTTCGAGCGCCTGGAGGGCGCCGAGAAGGGCTCCGTGCTCCGCGAGCACGGCACGATCGGACGCGCCTATGCCGAGGCCGATCTCGCTCACGACGTTCGGCTCGCGTGCCACGGCCTCGACGAGAACGACAACGAGTTCGTGATCGGGCTCATCGGCAAGGAGCTCTATCCGCTGTCGCGCGTCGTGCAGGCCATGCGCTCCACGCGGCAAACCTCGGAGTTCATGGATCAGATGGGGCCGTTCTTCGTCGGCCGCGTCGCGCTGCGAACCGCCTAGAGCGACGAACGGTTGGGACCGCGCCGAAAGATGTGGAACACCGCGTCGAACGGAGTGCTCGCGTGGGGAGCGGCCCCCGCGGAGCTCCCTTCGGCGGGGAGAGGCGGCGCGAGCCGTCCCTGCGAGAGAGGGCTAGAACGCCGGTCGGCGTTCTAGCGGCGAGGCCCGGATTGATCCGCGGACTCGTCTTCGATCTCGACGGCACGCTCATCGACTCGCGCGCCGACATCGCGCGCGCCGCCAACCACGCGCTGACCCTCCTAGGGTTTCCCGAGCTTCCTGAGGCGACGATCGCGGGCTACGTCGGCGATGGCGCGAGGAAGCTCATGGCGCGCGCCGCGGGGCTCTCCCTCGAAGACCCGCGGCTCGCCCCGCTCCACGCCGAGTTCTTGCGGTACTACACGGCTCACCCGGTGGTGAGCACGCGCGTGATTCCGGGCGCGGCCCGGGCGCTCGAAGCGCTCTCCCGGTATCCGCTCGCGGTGTGCACGAACAAGCCGCGCGTCACGACCGAGCGCGTGCTCGCCGCGCTCGATCTCGCGCACCGCTTTCGAGCGGTCGTCGCCGGCGATGACCTTCCCGTTCAGAAGCCCGATCCCGCCCCCATCCTGCACATCGCCGAGCGGCTCGGCATTGCGCCACCCGAGCTGGTCGTGATCGGAGACGGAGCCCAAGACGTGGCGGCGGGACGCGCTGCCAAGGCGCACACCGTCGGCGTCCGCGGCGGGATTCAGGGGGATGCGCGGCTCATCGACGCCGAACCGGAGGTGCTCCTCGATGATCTCTCCGAGCTCCCCGAGCTCGTCCGCACGAGCTCGTGGTAGGCGGCGCTGAGCTCGGCGAATCGCTGGAGCAAGTGCGACCGCTCGGCGGGAGACGCGTGCGGGTAGCGATCGGGGTGAAGCTCGCGGGCACGCGCCCGAAACGCGCGCCGGACGGCCTGTACGTC
>CAYYWA010000451.1:0-4050 GCA_964475255.1 uncultured Sorangium sp. | reverse complement strand
CGAGCAGGGTCCCGGGGCCGTCGCCGGCAGGCAGCCTAGCGCCCCGAGCGCGCCGCCGACGGGCGGCGTGGCCCGCCTCGGCGACCCCGCCTTTTGGCGCGTCGTCCAAAAGCTCGTCGCCCACCCCGCCCTCTTCGACGAGGTCGCGGCCCTTTCGGAAAAGTACCCCGAGCCCGCACCCGCCGCGCCCCCGAGCGAGCGTCAGGATCCGAGAGCGGCTGAGGCTCCGCGGGGCGCGTGCGGCTCCGAGCGCGCACCCGCTGCCGGAGCTCATGGACGAGCGTGTAGAACGTGGGCAGCGCGAGCAGCGTGAAGGCGGTAGACGTGAAGAGCCCGCCCACGAGCACGATGGCGAGCGGCCGCTCCACCTCGGTTCCGTGCAACGGCAGAACGAGCAGCGGGAGCAAGCCCAAGATGGCCGTGCCCGCGGTCATCAGCTTGGGCCGCACGCGGCCCACCGCGGCCTCGCGCAGCGCGTCCTCGAAGGGCCGTCCTTTGGCCACCAGCGTGCGGGTTTGCGTGACGAGCACGAGCCCGTTCTGCACGGCGATGCCGAACAGGGCGATGAGCCCGACCAACGAGGAGACGTTCCACGTCTCGCCCGAGAGCCAGAGCGCGAGGACGCCGCCGACGAGCGCGTCGGGCAGCGTCGCGAGCACGACGAGCGCTTCACCGCTCGACCCGAGCGCCGCGTAGAGGAGCACGAACACGAGGAGCACCGCGATCGCGATCGCCGTCGCGAGCGAGCGAACGGCCCGCGCCTGCGTCTCCACGCGGCCCCCCACGTCGACGAAGTAGCCGCTCGGCAGCTCGAGTTTTTCGGCGAGCGCTCGGCGAAGGTCGGCGGCCGTGCTCGAGAGGTCGCGCCCGGCGACGCTCGCTTCCACCGCGACGCGCCGGCTCCCCGCTTCGCGACGGATGGAGCCGGGCGCGAACGTCTGCTCCACGCGCGCGACCTGTGCGAGGGGGATGCGCGTGCCATCGTGACCGTCGAGCAAGAGGCCGCGCAGGGCGCTCGCGTCGCTGCGGCGATCCGCTTGCAAGCGCACCACGAGATCGAAGCGGCGCTGCCCACGCCAAACCTCGCTCACGCGCTCGCCCACGAGCCCGATGCGCACGGCGCGGATCACGTCGCCCGGCGTGAGCCCGACGCGTGACAGCGCCGAGCGGTCCACGGAAATCCGAATCTCCGGGAGCTCGGCGAGGGGCTCGACGCGCAGATCGGCGACCCCGGGCACCTCGGCCGCGATCGCGCGCACGCGCTCGCCGAGGCGCGCGAGCTCTCCGAGGTCCGGCCCGAACACGCGGATCGCGAGATCGGCCGGCGTGCCGCCGAGCCCCTCGTCGATGCGCATCCCGAGCGGCGTCGTGAACAGCACCGAAACGCCCGGCACGCTCTCGAGCCGCTCGCGCATGGCCCGGGTGAGCGCCTCGGTGTCCCGCTGCCGATTGGGCCGGAGCACGACCAGGACGTCCGAGACGGTGTGCGGCATCGGATCCTCCGTACGCTCGGAACGGCCCGTCCGGCGCACCACGTCCTCCACCTCCGGGAACGTGCGGAGCACGTCCTCCACGCGATGGTTGAGCCGATCGACCTGCTCGAGCGAGGCCTCGGCGGGGAGCACCGTTTGCAGGAGCAACGCGCCTTCGTCGAGCTCCGGCATGAAGTCCGCGCCGATGCGCAGCCCGAGCACCACCGCGGGCACGGTGACGGCGAGCGAGACGACGCGCACGAGCACCGCGCGCCGCATGCAGAAATCGAGGGCCGGCGCATAGAGCCGCTTTACGGCTCGGACGAGCGCCACGTCCTCGGCCTTGCCCTCCCGGCGCGGCCGGAGCACGAGCGCGGACAGGGCCGGCGTCAACGTGAGCGCGAGCGCGAGCGCGGCGAGCATCGACGCGACCACGGCGATGGCGAGCGGCCCGTACATGCGCCCCTCGAGCCCGCGCATGGCGAAGAGGGGCGAGAACACCGCGATGACGATCAGCGTCGCGAACGCGATCGGGCGCCCCACTTCGATGGCGGCCTCCGTCGCGCGCCGCCGCCGCTCGGCGGGCGCGCGCGTGCCCTGGATGCGGGGCACGGCGTTCTCGACGACGATGCTCGCCGCCTCCCCGCGCAAGCCCACCGCGCTGGCGAGCCCTCCGAGCGGCCTCGTGTCGAGGCCCACGCCGGCGGCCTCGAGGAGCAGCGCCGCGAGCGCGATCGAGAGCGGGATCGTGAGCGTGACGAGCAGGGCCGCCCGCGCGTCGCCGAGCAAGAGGAAGAGCACGAGCACGACGAGCACCGCGCCGAACAGCACGGCGCGGCCGACGCCTCCCAAGGCCGACCGCACGAGGTCCGACTGGTCGTACGCGACGCGAATCGTGACGCCCTTGGGCAGCGAGCGCTCGAGGTCGCGCACGGCCTCGCGTACGCCCGCGGCGACCTTGACGGTGTCCGCGCCGAACTGCTTCACGATGCGACAGCTCACGATCTCGCCAGCGAGCCGGTGCGCAATGCCGCGGCGGAGCGCCGGCCCCTCGCGCACGTCGGCGACGTCGGAGAGCAGCACCGGCGTGTCGCCGCGCACCGCGACGACCACCGCGCCGACGTCGCCGGCGTTCTCGACGCGCCCGACCGCACGGACGCTCCACTCCATGGGCCCGCGCGTGAGGATCCCGGCCGAGGTGCTCAGGTTCGCGCCCTCGACGGCGTGCAAGACGTCGTCGAGCGAGACACCGCGGGCCACCATGCGATCGGGATCGAGCTCCACGTGGAGCTCACGCAGGTACCCGCCGAGCCGTTCCACGGCGGCGACGCCGGGCACCGCCAGCAAGCGGTTCTGGACGTCGAACTCGGCGAGATCGCGGAGCTCCATCAAGTCGATGGCGCCCGGCTCCGCCTCGAGCGTCAGCTCCATCACCTCGTTGAGCCGCCCCGTCAGGCTGGAGACGAGGGGCGGCTCCGTGCCGGCAGGGAGCCCTGGCGCCACCTCTTGCACGCGCGCGGTGACGAGCTGGCGCGAGCGGAAATACTCCGCGTCCGGCTCGAACTCGATCGTGACCTGCGCCACGCCGCGGTGGCTCACCGAGCGCACGCGCCGGGCGCCGGGCAGCCCGGCGAGCGCGGTCTCGAGCGGCACCGCGACGGTGGCCTCGAGCTCCTCGGAGCCGAGGGCCGCGCCCTGCACGATGACGTTGAACACGGGCACGGAGAGGTCCGGAAAGACGTCGCGCCGAAGATCGCGAAACGCGAACACGCCCAGCACCGCCGCGGCCGCCACGAGGAGCAGCACGGCGACGGCCTTGTTCGATGCGGCTCGGACGATGCGCTCGATCACCCGGCGGCCCCGTCAGTGGTGGTGATGGTGCGCGTCCCCGCCGCCCTGAGCCTTCTCGGCCTCGGCCTTGAGCAGGAACGCCCCATCCACGACCACGGTCTCTCCCGCCCCGAGCCCGGAGAGCACCTCGACCTCACCGCCGAGATCGCGACCGCGCCCGACGGGCCGGATCTCGAACACGCCCTCTTCGTTGCGGGGAATGAACACGCACCAGCCCTGACCCCGACGCTGCACGGCTTCGACGGGGACGGCCACCACCGTGTGCCCCGCTTCCCCGATGGGCGCGAGCGCCGTGGCCGACATTCCGGGGCGGAGCACGCCCTTGGGGTTGTCGATCTCGATGCGCACGTCGACGGTGCGCGAGGTCGGGTCCACGCGCGTGCCGATGCGGGTCACGGTGCCGATCGCGCTCTCGCCGGGCAGCGCGGGAAACGTCACGCGCGCGGTCGCGCCGGTGCGCATGCGCAGCGCATCGCGCTCGAACGCGTGCGCCACGAGCCAGAGCCGCGCGAGGTCGCCGACGACGAAGAGCGGCGCCGATTGGTCCGCCACGCGCCCCCGCAGCGCGGCGCGATCGATCACCGTGCCCGCCACGGGCGAGGTGAGCACGAAGCGCGGTCCCGAGCCGCGCGCGGCGCCGAGCGCCGAGAGCACCTCTTCGGCAGCCCGGAGCTCGGCCTCGGCCTGCGCCAGCACCGGATGCGCGATGCCGACGCCCTCGGCCGTG
>CAYYWA010000450.1:0-4076 GCA_964475255.1 uncultured Sorangium sp. | reverse complement strand
CGCCTCGGCCGACGCGGCCAGCGAGCCGATCTCGTCCGGCGCATCGTCGTCGTCGGCGCGCTCGCGCTGCAGGGTCGAGCCGACCGCGTAGTGAAGTTCCGGCGGCGGAGCGGGGTGCGCGGCTACAGGCGAATTCGCGAGCGGAACTCGGGGCGGCCGCGTCGGCCGACGGAGAGGCGGTAGAGTGTGCCGTCGGCCGTGTCGGAGTCAGGGCTGCCGCCCGCGGTCGTGACGTAGAGCGCGTCGAGCGCTGGGCCGCCGAACGCGACCGACGTGACGCGCGTCACGGGGAGCTCGATGCGCTCCTGGAGGCGTCCCTCGGGATCGATCCGAAGCACGGCGCTCGTGCCCCAACGCGCCGTCCACACGTGATCCTCCGTGTCGAGCGTCAGCCCATCCGGGTCGCCCTCGCCCTCGGGCGCGGCGTAGAAGACGCGCCGATTGGCGAGCGTGCCGCTCGCTCGGTCGTAGTCGCAGAGGAAGATGCGGCGGGTCGTGCTGCACGTCCAATAGAAGCGAGCGAGATCCGCGGTGAACGCCATCCCGTTCGCGATGCCGGTGCCCTTCCAGAGGCACATCACGCTGCCGTCGCGCTCGACACGATAGAGGCCGCCGCTCTCGTTCGTGCGTCCGATCGTGCCGGCGTACACGCGACCTTCGGGATCGGCGATCACGTCGTTCCAGCGCTTCATGTCGGGATCGATGCCCTCGACGAGCACCCGGCGCTGGCCGGTCGACGGATCGAGCACGGCGATGCGATCGGCCTCGAAGAGGAGGAGCGTGTCGTCGTCCTGGAAGGTGAAGCCGCCGACGACTTCTCCCTGGTAGAAACACTCGTGCTCGAGCGTGTCGTGCGCGACCCGGAACAAGCGTCCGCTCTCGATGTCCTCCCAGTAGAGCTTCCCGTCTCGTTCGTTCCAGAGCGGGTTCTCGCCGAGCTGGCAGTGGTAGTTGGCGACGGCAACGATGTCTCGCGGGCTCACGGCATGTCCTCGTCCTTACAGTACGCGACGGACGTTCGCGACGGCACGGCGCCGGACCTCTTCGACGGCGTGTGAAACTCCTTGGGGAAAGGCGCGCAGCGAAAGATCGACGTGATCGTCCTTCGTGCGCACCGAGGCGACCGTCACGAACGGCACGATCGCGGAAATCCAGCGACGGACTCGGCGATCCGAGGCGAGCTTCGGGTGCCGGAGCAGATCGAGCACGATGCGGTCGTCCTTGGACTCCACGATGATGGCCGGGCGCTTCGGCATGAACGCGAGCAAATTGCCCGGTTTGCTGAGATCGAGCGCGCCCGAGCGTAGGAGCGCGGCCAGGGGACTCTCCACGCGATCGTCGAGCACCTCGAGCGCGAGCTCGCTGAGGCGGATCGCGATGCGGAGCTCGTCGTCGCCGACTCGAATGTCGTCGACGAGCACCACGGCCGAGGCGCGCAGAGGTGTGCCGAGCAGCTCGAAGCTGCCCGCGACGCGCACACCGGGGGGGGCCGCCGTGATCGCGACGTCCTTCGGCGCGCGCCGGCCGTTGGCGCGCCCCGCGACCCAACGCAAGGCGGCGATCGGAAGCCCGAAGCGGAGTGCGACCGCGTTCCTGAGGACGCGGAGCGGCTCCTCCGGATGGTCCTTCAGGTAGCCGAACACTGCTTCGAGGAGAGCCCGAACCTCGTACATGGCCGGGAGTAAGCCACAGCTTTCGGGTCGGGGCGAGCGGCGCCCGCGCGTCCGTCGCGCGTGCAGGCTCGGCGAGCGTGCTCCGCGCCGACCCTGAATTCGCGAGCCCCGCCGCGCGGGAGACGATGCTAAAAGAAGGTATGCAGCGCGTTCCTCCGAACGAAATCCACGCGACGCTCGGACGGCACCTCTTGCTGTCGGGGCATCCCCTCGTGCTCGACCTCGGCGAGAGCCGCGGGACGCTCGCGCGGGATGCGCTCACGGGCGCCGACTACCTCGATTTCGCGGGCTTTTACGGGTCGAATGCCCTCGGCTTCCGACACCCGAAGCTCGTGGACGCGGCGACGCGCGAGCGACTCCTCGGGGCCGCGACCGTCAAGGTCGGCAACCCCGACTTCTATACGGAGGAGTACGCGACTTTCGTGGCTACGCTCGAGCGCACCGCGGCTCCGCCCACGCATCCCCACTACTTCTTCATCGAAGGGGGAGCCCTGGCCGTCGAGAACGCGATGAAGACGGCCATGGACTGGAAGGTGCGGAAGAACCTCGCCGCGGGGCGAGGGGAGCAGGGGACCGAGGTGCTCCACTTTCAGCACGCGTTCCACGGCCGCGCTGGCTACACCCTGAGCGTCACCAACACGGACCCGGCCAAGACGCTCTACTTCCCGAAGTTCGACTGGCCGCGCGTCCCCACGCCCGCGGCCCGCTTTCCGCTCGTCGGGGAGAACCTCGAGCGCACGCGCGAGGCGGAGGCGGCGTCCGTCGCGGCGATCGAGGCGGCGTTCGACGCGCGCCCGCACCGGATCGCGGCAATCTTGATCGAGCCCATTCAAGGCGAGGGCGGTGACCACCACTTTCGCCCGGAGTTTTTCCGAGAGCTCCGGCGCATCGCGGACGAGCGGGAGGCGCTGCTCATCTTCGACGAGGTCCAGTGCGGGGCCGGCGTGACGGGCAAGTGGTGGGCGCACGAGCACGCCGGTGTCGCGCCCGATCTCTTGTGCTTCGCCAAGAAGATGCAGGTGGGCGGCTTCTTCGCCTCGCGGCGCATCGACGACGTCGACAACGTCTTCAAGGTGCCGAGTCGGATCAGCAGCACGTGGGGCGGCTCGCTCGTCGACATGGTGCGCGCGACGCGCATCCTCGAGATCATCGTCGAGGACGGGCTGCTCGAGAATGCTCGGCAACGCGGCGACGAGCTGCTCCGGGAGCTTCAGGCGCTCGAAGGGGAGTTCCCGGCCCTGATCTCGAACGCGCGCGGCCGCGGGCTCTTCGCGGCCATCGATCTGCCGACCACGAAGCAGCGTTCGGAGCTCGTGAAGCGCTGCTTCGCGGAGCGCCTGCTCGGGCTCGCGTGCGGCGATCGGTCCGTGCGCTTCCGCCCGGCGCTCACCGTCAGCGCCTACGACGTGGGGGACGCCGCCAAGCGCTTGCGCCGAGCGCTCGCGGGGCTCGGCTGACTCGGAGCCTCCGTGCTCGCGAGCTCGGCCGAGCTCATCGGCGCGGCCCTCGCGCTCCTCGGGCGTGACGGCCTGCGCGCGCTGACGGAAGCGGAGCGGCGCGAGGCGGCCCGGGCCGCGCGTCCGTCGCCGGCGGTGCTCGCGCGCGTGCGCGCCGCGATCGAGCAGGGCGACGATCCGCTCGGCGACGCTTTCTGCACGCTCCATGCCCCCGGCGAACGACGGCACCTCGGGGCGACGTACACGCCGCGCGCGCTCGTCGCATCGATGACGGAGTGGGCGGCGCGGCGAACGCCCGCGCGCGTGATCGACCCGGGTGCCGGCACGGGGCGCTTCCTCGTCGCGGCAGGGCGGCGCTTCCCGACGGCGGAGCTCGTCGCCGTCGAGCTCGATCCGCGGGCGGCGCTGTTGCTCCGCGCCCACCTTCGGGCGGCGGGGCTCGCGGGGCGGGCCACGGTCGTGGTCTCCGCCTACCGCGATCTCCGGCTGGCGCCCGCGTCCGGTCCGACGGTGTTTCTCGGCAACCCGCCGTTCGTGCGCCACCACGGCATCGAAGCGCGCTGGAAGCAGTGGTTGACGGAGACCGCGGCGCGTCTCGGTCTCGCGGCGAGCCGCTTGTCCGGCCTCCATGCCCACTTCTTCGCGGCGACGGCGCTCGTCGCGCGGCCGGGTGACTACGGCGCGTTCGTCACGGCCGCGGAGTGGCTCGACGTGAACTACGGCGCGCTCGTGCGCGCGCTCTTCCTCGAAGCGCTCGGAGGAACGAGCCTTCACGTCCTCGAGCCCACGCTGCGCCCCTTTCCCGATGCCGACACCACGGCCGTCGTGGCCTGCTTCGAGGTGGGGAGCCGCGCGTCGAGCGTGAAGCTCCGGCGCGTCGCGGCGCTCGACGCGCTCGGCGCGCTCTCCGGAGGGCGGCCCGTGACTTGGCCGCGATGGACGCGAC
>CAYYWA010000449.1:0-4100 GCA_964475255.1 uncultured Sorangium sp. | reverse complement strand
CCGAGGCTCCGGCGATCATGCGCTCTCGGGGTGCAGGCGGCCGCACCCCGAGGCAAAGTCTCGGACCCTGGCCGGGGGGTGAGCCGGGCCAATCCGATCATGGCTACCGAAGAAACCGTCTCCCACATCGCAAAGACGCTCGGAGAAGTCGAAGAGATCCCGCTGACGCAGATCGCTGGGGTGGTGCGTGCGCTGGGTGAGCAGGAGGCTCTCGGCCTGCTCAAGGAAACCCTCGATATCGAGGAGAAGGGGGGCATGATGCTCGCGGACGGAACGCGCCGACGCAGTCCGGGCGGCGTGTTCTTCCAGCTCGCCCGCAAGCGACTGCCGCCCGACGAGCGCAAGAACATCTTCCGCGAGCGGAAGAGCTCGGCGACGGGTTCCGTGGAGCCGCCGGCGCCGGCCGCGGCCTCGAATCAACAGTCGGCCGCGGATGCTTCACGCCTCACGCGGCGCCGCGTCGTCGAGGTCATCCCTGCCCGCGCGGGCGGCAAGAGCCGCGGTGCGTTCACGCCTCCGGAGCTGCCGAGCGCGCTGACCCGCGCGCGGATCCGCCAGCAGGTCAACCAGGCCATCGCACCGCTCCCGATCGAGGAGCAGTATCACTTGCTGCTCGATCTCTTGGCAGACATCCACGATCGCGTGCTCGGCGGCGCGCATCCGCCTCCGTCGGAGGCGACGGCCCAGCGCGCGTCCCGCGGCGCCGCACGGCGGCGCTGAGCGGCGCTGCGCGGTGCCATTGCGCGGACGGGCATTCGTCAGTCTGCTGCTGACTCGCGCTGAGCCGCACTGCGCGGCGCACGATGCCCGTCACGCGGACGGGTTCGTCCGTCTGCTGCTGACTCTTCCGTCTGGCGCTCAGCGGCGCTGCACCGCGCGCGATGCCGTCACGCGGACGGGCGCTCATCCGTCTGGCACCAAGGCACCACTACGCCGCGCAGGATGCCGTCGCGCTTTCAGACACTCGTCAGTCTGTCACTCGGCAGGTCCTCGAGGCGAGCGCGAGAGTCGCCGTCGCCGGGGCGTCACCCGGATGGGTGACTCCCGCGTTCATGCCCAAAGCGCCGACGTTGGTGACCGGGCGTTGCCGCTTCTGCCGGCACTCCGGCGCTCTGCCGCCCGCGAGGCGCGGGAGTGCGCGGGCGACGCGAGGCCCCCAGCGAAACCCCGCTACGCCGCGCGGGCAGGCGGGTCGGCGAGGGCGTTGGCCAGAAGGCGGCGCGCGCGATGGAGGCGGCTCATGACCGTGCCGAGGGGCACCGAGAGCTCGCTCGCTGCATCCTTGTAGGAGAGCTCTTCGACATCGACCAAGCGCACGACGTCCCGGAACGTCGGAGGGAGTTGCTCGAGAGCGTTCGTCACGGGACGGCTCAGCGCGCGCATGATGGGAGCGTCGTCTCCGCGAGTCCACGCGCACGGGTCGCGCCCCAACGCGTCGAGGGCCCGCCGTTCGCGAACGCGCCGGCGACAGGAGCTCAAAAAGACGCTCTCGAGGACTTGGTGCAACCAGGCCTTCACGTTCGTTCCCGGCTCGAACGAGCCCGCGAATGCCATGGCGCGCGCGGCGCTCTCTTGAACCACGTCCTCCGCTTGGGTGCGGCAACGCGTCAGGCGCCGAGCGTGGGCGACGAGCGAAGGAAGGTGCCGGCGCAAGCCCTCACGGACGGCCTCTCTCCGAACGACGTCTTCGGAAGCAAATGAGCCGGAAGCGCATTGAGACATTGCGCCCCGACACATGGCAAGCTGCATGCCACGCACGATCCCGCGAGAAACCCGCTGGATCACCGTAGCTACCGCGTTCGCGGAGACGCGAGGCGTGTCAATCTGTCAGCGCTCGCTTCGGAGCTGCCAACTCGGCAAAGACGTGGGGTAAGAGGTCGGCCACCTCGTGGGCGAGCAGGCCGCGATCGGCGCCGGTTCGTCGAGACCAGGCTTCCGCCGCCATGGCGTGGGCAAACACGCCGGCCCAGGCAGCGACGAATGGCGTCAACGTGCACGCGAGCCCGGCGATCGCCCCCGTGAGCACGTCCCCCGCCCCGCCGGTCGCGAGCGCCGGTGTCCCGATCGGGCCGATGCGCGGCAGCTCGTCCGGCGCGCCCACGAGCGTGCACGGCCCCTTGAGGAGCACCACCGCCGAGGACGCTTCGACCGCCCGCGCGACCGCACCATAACGATCGGTTTCGACGCCCTGCACGGTGGTTTCGAGCAGGCGCGCCATCTCGCCGGGATGGGGCGTGAGGACGAGCGACCCCGCGCGCTCGCGGAGCTTCTCGAGCCGTCCCGCGAAGTGCGTCAGCGCATCGGCGTCCGCGACGACCGTCCCCTGGTGCGTGAAGACGGCACGTTCGACGAGCGCGCGCGCCGTCGCGTCGAGGCCCACGCCGGGCCCCACCGCGCCGACGTCCGCGGCCGCGCGCAAGGGGTAGCGCGCCGCTTCGAGTCGCGCGGCGGCGAGTCGCGCCGTCATGGGCTCGAGCACGCGCGTTTCGAGCGCGTCGACGACCTCGGGCCGCGCCGCGATCGTGACGAGCCCCGCGCCGGCACGCAGAGCGCCGCGGGCAACGAGCAGCGCCGCGCCCACCTTGCCGGGAGAGCCCGCGAGCACGAGCACGCTCCCCGCCGAGCCCTTGTGGGTGCTCTGCCGGCGGGGCGTGAGCACCCGAGCCACGTCACTCGGCTCGGGCCAGAGCGCGCTCTCGCCGACCGGCGCGACCGTCTCGGGCACCCCGATGTCCGCCAGCACGAGGCGCCCCGCGTGCTCGATACCGGAAGGCGTGAGCAAACCGCGCTTGTGCGCCGCGAACGTGATCGTGAGATCCGCGCGAAAGGCCACGCCGAGCACCCGTCCCCCGTCCGCGTCGATGCCCGACGGCACGTCGAGCGCTACCCGAAACGCCGAACAACGGTTGGCGCGCTCGATCGCGACGCGCTCCATGCCGGTGATCTCGCGGTCGAGCCCCGTCCCGAACAGGGCGTCGACGATGACGTCGCTCGCGGTGAGCAACCGCTCGAGCTCCTCGGCGCTCGCGCCGACGACGTGAACGCGCCCGCCGATGCCGACCCATGCGCGGTAGTTCGCGAGCGCGTCGCCCTTCAGCCGTTCCTCGCCGGCGAGGGCGACCGCTTCGACGGAGAAGCCGCGCACCGCGAGGCGCCGCGCAACGACGTATCCGTCACCGCCGTTGTTGCCGGCGCCGCACAGCACCACCACGCGCCGACCCGGAAGCTTCCGATCCCCGAGCGCCCGGACGATCGCGTCGGCCGCGCCGCGACCGGCGTTTTCCATCAACACCAGGCCGGGGACACCGCACACCTCGATCGCGTGGCGATCGAGCTCGCGAACCTGGGCGCGGGACAGCACGCGCTGCATCAAGCGGAGTCTAGTACACCGGCTCGGAACGAACCGTCCGTCCCGCCGCGCTTCCGTAAGCGACGTTTCGTGGACGGGCGCGTGCTTCGGGGCGGGCGAAATTCCGTGTTCCCGGACGTTTCTGGAATCGGTTTCGGAACGAGACGAAACGGTCCGCATGAAAACGTTCAACCCGGGTGGTCGTTGCTCCGCGGCCTGCGGGTTGTCGTGCATTTTCGGGCGTTCCTCCCCTGCGAACCGTCGTAAGCTCCGTGCTCGAACTACCCCCAGGAAAAGGACGACTCGTGATGACGGTAGCTGCGCTTTCGATACCCGAGCCCCTTGCCGACGATCCCGATGCCGTCGCGACAGCGCTCGAGACCGCGGCGATCTTCGGTGCCCAGGGTGATATGCGCGAGGCCTTGCGCTGGGTGCGCCGAGCCGCCGAGCTTGCTGGCGACGAAGGCAACGACCACCGGGCGCTCACGCTCGCGCGCCTTGCCGCGGACCTGAGCACTAACCTCGGCATCGGGGAGAGCGCCGCACCCGCACCGACGAGCGGCCCGCCCGCGAGCGCCATCACGAACATCGGCGACGCGCACCCCTCGCCTCCTTCCGCGGCGGAGTCCGTTTCCGCACCGGGCGCGGAGGTTTCGGAGTCGGTCGCCTAAGCGGAACCCGCCGCACCGGAAGCCGTCGCGGCCGAACCGGTCGAGCCCTCCGAGGAGCTCGCCCCAGAGCCGGCACCCGG
>CAYYWA010000448.1:0-4112 GCA_964475255.1 uncultured Sorangium sp. | reverse complement strand
CATCGAGCGTGCAACGACGGCCGCTCGCTGACGCCGCTGGTCGCGCAACGCAGCACCGACGGACCAAGGCTGGCAAGGCTGCTGACCTGCTGACACGCGACATCAAGAACTTGGCAGGACGTGCCGGACGGGCGGGCTCGACCACCAAGGGCTTGGTCATCTGCGTGAATCCGCAGCAGTGGCCTCTCGTTGCCCGTGTCGCGAGGCAGAGCCCTGGAGAGCGCGTCACCGGGTTCCTCCTTGGGCTCATCGAGCGCCTACAGGAGGGCTTGGCAGTACGAAGCCTGGCCCTGACGAACCAGATCCTCGAAGACGTACCCGACCTTCACGCGCTCGTTGACGGCGTGGACGCCACGCTCATGGACCTCGCGACCGAGGAGTTAGGCGAGGAAGCTCTGATTCAGGTCGCGATGCAGGTGGCGGACCAGACGTTCGCCGCAACGCAGGCTGCGACCGGCACCCAGCTACTCTTGAGGGAAGTATTCCATCTTCGCGCGAACCGGTTCATTGGTATTCGCAAGGCGGGTCGCCTTGGATGGCTACGTGAGACGGGGGCTCGAGCACGCCTGCTGGACCTCGTCGAGCACCAGCTCCTGCCGCGTCGAACGTCCTGGGACGATGTACTGGACACCGTCGACCCCGCGGTGGTGCAGATCCTGTTAGAGTGGGCTTGGTCTCAGCGCGAGATGCAGCAGACGGTTCGCGATGCTCTCCGCCTCCCGGACGAAACCGATGTCAACACCGTGAAGGGCATGTTCTTCAACCTGGTGTTTCTGTGGCTGGGCGGTCGGCGCTTCGTGCACATCGCGGCTTCAATTGGTCGCACGATCGATGACGTACTGGCACTGTACACGTCGGCGATCGCCTTCGTCCTGCAGACCCTCGTTGAGCAAGGCATCGCCCTGCTCGCGAAGTTCCTGGAGGGCCAGGGGCGGGTGCTCTCGGGGGCCGTTCAGGCGCTCCCCGAACACCTTCGGTTCGGCGTCCCAACACCGAGTGCTCTGCTGCTTTCCAGCCTCGGGGTGCGCCACAGGCGCGCTGCCGTCGACCTCGGAGGGCGGCCAGAGGTGGCGGGGGCGTCCGACCGCGTTGAAACCTTCCTCGCAGCTCGTGATGTGCTTCTGGATCAGCGCGACGAGTGGACGACATACCTGGGCAGCCTGGTCTTCGACAACACGCTGGAGGACCTGTCGTGGGTGATCGGCGACGGCGGGCCGGCCGAGTAGCGACCCGATGGGTAAACGGCAGGGTCTGTCCGCCACCCATCCTTGGGAAGCGATCACCCCTCCCGCCACCCGTCCCCGTGTGCTAGGCTCATCCCAAGGTCGGGAACGAGGCGCTTCATGGCGTCCATCGTCGCGAACTGCTGCCGGATGGCCAGGCTGGGGTGAGCGCACCAAGTTCGAACGGTGTTCATCAGCGGGAGCCATTTTACCCCACCGCGAGTCATCGACGGTGGGCGGTTTACAGAAAGCCTCGACGGTCATGCCGTCGGGGCTCTCGCCGTTTTTGGCCCTGTTTTTCCGGGGCTTCCGCGCGACGCGGCGCCGTCGACGAGCGGGCGTGGTGCTCTCGTCGAGAGCGCGTGCGTCTCGCCTGCGACCCTCCGCGAGGCGCTCTCGGGGTCGATCTGGGCTCTCGCGCGTCGAGAGACGCCCCGAGACGCCTGCGCGGCGCTTAACACCAAAGAGCACCTGGTTGACTCTGGCGAGTGGGACACGCGGAGGGCGGAAATCGCCCTTCCTCACCGCAGCCCGCGCAGATAGCTCGCGACGAGCTCGCTCTGCGCTTCGCCGCGGGCCGTGGTCTCGATCCTCAGCGGAAGCTCGTGTCCGGCGCTTCCGAAGCGCACACCGATGACGCCTCGGAGGCCATCCATGATCTTGACCTGGGGCCCCCCGTGGGCAGCGGCGTCATAGCGAACTGCCGACACGCAGTCGATCGTGCACAGGCGAGCCACGAACCGCTCCCACCCAGTCGGGCGGTGATGCTCCATCGATGAGACCAGGTTCTTCTCACCGGGCGGGCGCGGGTCAGTTTCCGGCCAGGTCGCGCGGGGACCCGTACCGAGTCGTTCGCGTGCAGCCTTGAAGAGCAAGTCGCCGGCAGCCGTGAGGAGCGTGTGCCCACCGCCATCGTCCTCGACCAAAGACCGAAGCTCCGGGCGTCCCTGCAGCCAAGACTCGACGTCGCTGCTCTTGCGCGGCTCGTCGTCGATCCACGTGAAGAACTGCTCATGGCGCGAGACGAACTCGGCATCCCAAGCGAGCGGAATACGCGGCAGTCGGACGAGCTCGCGGTGAAGCTCGTGGATGTAGACGACCTCGATCTCGAGCAGAGCGCCGAGCACGTTGAGGAAGGCGATCTCCGCCTTGAAGCCGCCGGTTGCGCAGAGCACGGCCTGTCGGCCCTGATCGCGGCCTCGATTCACCAGCCGCAGTGTGAGGTCGACGAGCGACTTCAATCCCGTTGTGAAGACGGCCGCCCCGTAACCGAGGCGCCCGACGGGCGCGATCCTCCCGAGCCGGGTCGGCGGCACGGGCGGGCGAGATCGGCGGTTGGCCGATCCTTCCTGAGTTACTCGTTGCAGCCGGTCTACGCGCATGATCTGGTCTCGGCATGGAAGCACTCGACGCGCTGTTCGACGAGGCGGTGGCGGAGTTCCGGCGGCGGCTGGCGAGCGTCGTGACGGACATGCGAAGTGCGCGCGACCCCCAAGCCTTCTGCGCCGCGGAACGTGCGCTCGTCGCGCTCGCGCAGAACGTGGCCTCGAACGTGACTCAGCGGGTCGTGCAGGAGCTGTCCGCCGACCCGGTGAGGCGCGGCGAGGCGATGGCGGTGGTGCGAGTACGTGCGAGCGAACGCGGCATCGAGATGCGCAACGAGCGCGATCGCCGGACGGAGTTCCGCACCTTGGGTGGACGGGTCGTCGCCGTGACGACGCCGTACGCGACGGCTCGCCCTCGCGCAGGCGTGACCCGCGACAAGCGCGGCGCGCAGGGTACCGGCGTGTACCCTGTCCTCGATCAGCTCGGGATCAGTGGCCGTTGCACGCCTGCGCTCAAGCTGTTGGTCGCTCGGGCCGTGTGCGAAGCGAACTCGGTGACCTCGGCTCGCGACCTCCTTGCGTGCGGCGGGGTCGAGATCGACCACAAGGCCGCGTTGCGCCTGACGTATTCTGTGTGTGACGACGCCCTTCGTGCTCGCAAAGAGGCGGTTCGGGCCACCACAGTAGGGTCGAAGGTGGGGCCGCTCGTCGGCCGCCGTGTGGTCGCGGCAGTCGATGGCGGTCGCGTGAACACGCGCCGGCGAGTAGCTGGGCGACCGAAGAAGGGAGGCCGAAAGCACTTCGAGACCGAATGGCGGGAGCCGAAGGTCCTCACGATCTACGTGCTCGGGCCAGACGGGCGGCGCGATCGAAGCGTGCCCGCCGTCATCGACGGCACGCTCGGTGACGCAGACGCCGTCTTCGAGTTGTTGCGATACCACCTGCTCCGGCTGGGTGCAGCCCACGCCACGGAGCTGGTCCTGATCGGCGACGGGGCTCCCTGGATCTGGAACCGAGCACAGGCCCTCCGGCAGGAACTCAAGCTTCCACCAAGCTCGTTCCGCGAGGTCATCGACTACTTTCACGTCGTCGAGCGCCTGGGTGAGATCTCGAAGGCCCAGACCCAGTGGACGGAGCAGACGCGCCAGGAGTGGCTCAAGTCGCAGAAGATTCGGGTCAAGGCTGGAAAGGTCGAGGAGATCGAGTCGGCGATCCGCTCGATCCGGAAGCGACTCCCCGCGAAGATGAAGAAGGACCTCGACTACTGGAGCCGGAACCGAGAACGCATGCGGTACGCGGAGCTGCGAGCCCACGCGGTGCCCATCGGCAGCGGCGCGGTCGAGTCGGCGGTTCGACGCGTGATCAACCTGCGTATGAAGGGTGCGAGCATCTTCTGGACCGAGGAGCACGCCGAGGGCGTGCTTCACTTGCGTGCCCACGCCAAGAGCGGGCGCTGGGGCGAGTTGGAGGCGGCCGTGCTCACTCATGCCCGCTGGCGCCCGACTGCTCGCGCGGGCAGGCCGCCGCCGTGTGATTGAATGCGCGGCTTTGGATCATCGCGCCC
>CAYYWA010000447.1:0-4180 GCA_964475255.1 uncultured Sorangium sp. | reverse complement strand
CCGGTGGAGCAGCCGCACCCCTCGGACTTCGCGGGCGGCTCCTCGGGGTCCGGCGGCGCGAACGAGGGCGGCACGAACGGCGGCGGCGCGTCGAACACGCCGATCCTCGAACGCACGCCGCGCCTCGAATACGCCTGCAGCGCGACGCGCCCGATGACCCTGCTCGAGCTCGGCCAATGGAGCGGGGGCACGCTGTTGCCCGCGAGCGAGGGCGCTCACCTCGCGCGCATCGAGGGCGAAAACTTCACTCTGAACGAGGTGCGCTGGTCGAGCCTCGGCATGATGGGAGAGCTCGGCACGGCGCAGACGATCCACGCGGGCGATGCGCCGCTCGATCGGCTCCGCGTCTCCCCGCTCGGCGAGCGCTTCGCGGTGATCTGGGGAGAAGATCGGTTCACGGACGATCCGGTGCTCTCGTTCACCGAGGTGGATGCCACGGGCACGCCGCTCATCGAGCCCAAGGAGCTGTCGTTCTTGAGCGCGGAGGCGACGGATCTGCAGATCGTCGCCACCGACGAGGGCCACGCGATGGTGTGGACGAGCCGCGACACCGAGTCGACGAGCACCCTGAGCTTCGTGCTCATCGACGAGGCCGGCGAGGCCCAGGGCACACCGCGCGTGCTCGCGGAGGGCGGTGGATACCTCGGAGCGAGCACGCTGATCCGCTTCGGAGATGGCTTCCTCCTCACGTACGCCCATATCGACTATGCCGCGGAGCTCGAGGATCTGTTCGTCGCCGTCCTCGACGAAACCGGCGCGCCCGTGCGCGAACCGGTGCGCCACGACGGCAGCATCGGCTCGTTCGGCGGGTTCGGCTCGGCGAGCGCCATCGTTCGCGGGGATCGCGCGCTCGTCGCCTGGACGGAGGGGCACGGCGGCTTCGAGCTGTCGGGGCGCGCGGCCACCATCAACGTCCGCTGGTTCGACACCGCGGGCGAGCCCGTGGGCGACGTCGTGCCGCTCCAAGAACCGGTCATCGACCAGGAGAACGTGACGCCGCGCTGGGTCGACTTCGGTGACGACGTCGGGCTCTTCTGGTCGCAGGGCACCATCATTTACATTTGCGCCGGGTGCTACCCCGACAATCACCTGAGCTTCGTGGTGCTCGATGGCGAGGATCTCACGCCGAAGAGCGCCGTGCTCGAGCTCGAGAGCCCGATCGCACAAGGGCTCCTGGATCCTCAGGTCGTGCGCGAGGACGACACCCTGCTGGTCACCGCGAGCGTGACCCATCACGTCCACGCCGAAGGCGCCTCGGCCACACTGAGCTGCCCACGCCTGCCATGAAGGCTTGGAGTCGTCCTGCGCACCGGTTCGTGCGCGGGCTTCGCGCCATGGCGGCGCTCGCGGTCGCCGCGTGCAGTCCGGCGGAACCGGCGCCCGACGCGCTTCACGTCGCGATTCGAACCGAGACGGGCGCAGTGCCCGAGTCGTATCGTGTGGTGCTCGCGCGTTCGGATTCGACGGTGCTCGCGCAGAGCTGCCCGAGCGCAACGAGCGACGACTCAATCGGCTGCACCGCCGGTGGAGTCGTGCTGCGCGCCGTGGAAGCGGGCGCCGAGCTCACCGTCAAGGCGCGCGGCCACGGCTTCGTCACGCATCCCCTCTCGGCAGAGGCCCTGCGCGCCGGCACGCTGCGCGTCGAGCTGCCCGAGCTCGCTCCCTTCGAGACGAACGCCCACTACAGCACCGGGATCTCCGAGGAGGCAGGCATCGATGCGTTCTTGGAGCTCGCCGCCTCGGAGACGACCGAGCTCGGCCCGGTCCACTCGGTGAAGTTCTACATCGCCGATCTGCGCGGCTCGCCCCGGCTCTATCTGCAGAACACGCAAAACCACCCGCTGCACTACGATTTCGCGCGCCTCGTGCTGGGCGTCGCGGCGTCGCGCGAGCAATTCGCGCAGCAAACGTACCGCGGCGAAAACCGCTCCGCCCTCGCCGGCACGCTCATCTACCGTCCCGAGCTGCGCTTCGAGACCGCGAGCGTCGGCGCGGAGCTGCGCGGCGCCGTCACTTTGGAGTTCCTGCTGATCGACGATCTGTCGCCGGCCCTGGCGCTCACCGCGCACCGGCTCCTCGAAGAACGGCTCGGATTCTTGCGCCTCGAGGGCGCCGAGCAGCGGCTCGTGTACCTGCCCGCCACGAGCAGCCGCGAACAGGCCCTCGCCGCGGAAATCGAACGCTTTCGAGCGCGCGAGGCGCTCTTCGCCGCCAACGCGGAGCTGTACGCGGGCGTCGAGCAACAGATCCTGAACCCGGGTATCGCCTACGGCACCTTGCGACGCCTCACGCCGGAGGAGCTCGCGACGACGCTCGTCTCGTTCCGCGACCTCGTCGTTCTGCCGAGCTTGCCCGACGACCTGCCGCTCGTCGGCGGGACGATCACGGACGATCTGCAGACGCCGCTCGCGCACGTCAACCTCGCCGCGCGTGCCCGCGGGACGCCGAACCTCGCTCTGCGCGGCGCCTCCACGGATCCCCGTATCGAGCCGCTCCTCGGCGAGCTCGTCCGCTTCGAGGTGAACGAGAACGGCTTTTCGCTCGCGGAGACGACGTTGGAGGAAGCGGAGGCGTTCTGGGAGTCCCGGGCGCGCGAACCGCTCGTCCCCGATGCGGACACCGAGTTCGATGGATTGCCGGGGTTCGAATCCCTGGGATTCGAGGATTCGCTCCGTGTCGGTGTCAAAGCCGCCAATCTCGCCGAGTTGCGCGGGCTACTCGGGGAAGACGCGCCCGAGGGCTTCGCCGTCCCCTTCTCCGCGTACCACGCCTACATGACGGAAAATCGGGTCACCGAGGCGCTCTGCGCCGAAGCGCGCGCCGACTGCGAGGAGGAAGGACGCGCTGCCTCTCTCTGCGATGCCGCGCTCGAGCGCTGCGACGCGAGCGCCGCGGACGGGGCATCCTTTTACGACTTCGTCGATCGCTTCCTCGACGATTCGGAGCTCGCCGTCGATACGGCGCTCCGCGAAGCATGCCTCGACACCGTTCGGTACCTGGTGAAGCACGGCGCGATCGATCCAGAGTTCGCCGCGCGCCTCGACGGCCGTGTGGAGGAGATCTTCGGGACGGCCCAGGTGCGCTTGCGCTCGAGCACCAATGCCGAGGATCTTCCGGGGTTCAGCGGCGCGGGCCTCTACGAGTCGGTGTCGGCCGAAATCGGGGGGCGGCTCCCGTCGAGTCGCATCCGTGACGTGTGGGCGAGCGTGTGGCTCTTTCGCGCCTTCGAAGAACGCGCTTTCTGGAACATCGATTCGCGAGCGGTGCGCATGGCGGTGGCCGTCAACCGCGCCATCGACGACGAGGCAGCGAACGGCGTGCTCATCACGCAGAACCTGCTCGACCCCGACGTTCCCGGGTACTACGTGAACGTCCAGCTCGGGGAGATCGAGGTCGCCAACCCGGCGGGCGGCGCCGTGCCGGAAATTTTCGCCATCGTCCCGGGATTGCCCGGAACGACGGAAATCGTGCGCGAGCGTTTCTCGTCCCTTTCTCCCGACACGCCGCTGCTCACCGATGCCGAGATCGGAGCGCTCCACGCCACCGCCGAGCGCGTCCAGTCCCATTTCGCACCACTTTACGAGCGTTCGCCCGCGGACCTCGCGCTGGACATCGAGTTCAAGCTGTACGGCCCAGAGCGCCGATTGCTCGTCAAGCAGGTGCGGCCGTACTCCGTCTCCGCCTGGTGAGCGCTCTGCTTGGAGCGCCCCGAACGCCGACTGCTCGTCAAACCAGGTGCGGCCGTACTCCGTTGCGCGTGGTGAGCGTCTCCGCTCGGTGGGAGCCCGCACCCACGGTGCAAGGTTTCGATACCGGTCGACTCCCCGGCAGAGCCCGGTGCGCGCGCGTGTGTTAGAAGATGCAGGCTCGGTTGCGAGCCTGCGCGCGATTCCGAGGCAAAAAAATGCGACGTTCTGCCGTGCTCTCTTCGCCGTGGGTGGCGACCGCTCTCGGGCGGTCGTGCTGGGTCGCCGTGTCGGCCTGCGTTTTGGGTTGCGCTGCGGCCCCCGAAGGCAACGCGCCGGACGGCGCGAGCGGCAGCGTGGCGAACGGCGGCGCCCCCGCTTCCGATTCGAGCGGCGGTGCCACGACGAGCGCGTCGAGCGGCGGCTTCGACGCGCAGGGTGGCGCGGGCGGAAACTCGGGGCCCGCTCCTTCGCAAGGGGGCACGAGCACCGGC
>CAYYWA010000446.1:0-4183 GCA_964475255.1 uncultured Sorangium sp. | reverse complement strand
CTCCGGAACCGCCGCCTCCTCCGGCGCGCGTCGAGGTGCGGGACAACAAGATCGAAATCACCGAGAAAATTCAGTTCGAATACAACAAGGCCACGATCCTGCCGGCGTCGTTCAGCCTGCTCGATGAGATCGCCGATACGATCCAGAAGAACGGGCATATCAAGAAGATCTCGATCGAGGGCCACGCGAGCTCCGAGGGCAGCGCGCAGCACAACCTGAAGCTCTCCGACGAGCGCGCGAAGTCGGTGATGAAGTACCTCGTCGACAAGGGTGTCGATGCGGGGCGGCTGACGGCCAAGGGCTTCGGGGTCGAGCGTCCGATCGCGGACAACGCCACGGAAGAGGGCCGCGAAAAGAACCGCCGCGTCGAGTTCGTGATCCTCGAGCAAGACGTGACGCAGAAGAAGGTCGCCGTCGACCACACCGGGAAAGAGAAGGTGTTGGAAGAGACGAAGACCACCGAGACGAAGACACCCGAGCCGACTTCCGCCGCGCCCGCGCCGGCGCAGCCAGCCGAAACCGCGGCGAAGAAGCTCCCCCCCGTGAAGCCGACCTCGGCCACCGAGAAGCAGTGAGCCCCTTTTTCGTCAACGGAGAAGCCATGAAGTTGCTGCGATTGTCCTTGCTCGGCCTCGCGCTGGGCACTTTCGGCTGCTCTTTCGCCGCGCGCTCGCCGGAGATGTACCGCGACGACACGCGCGCCTTGCTCGAGACCAGAAACGAACAGATCCGCACCTGCTACGACGATTTGCTGAAGAGCAATCCGGCGCTGCAGGGGAGCGTCACCGTCCGCTTCGTCGTGGAGCCCGACACGGGAATGCTCCGCGACGTGGCGACGGATCCCGCGGGCACCACGGCGCCGCCCGAGGTCGCCCAGTGCGTCACGAGCGCGCTGCAGGGCATCGCCTTGCAGCCGGGCGACAAGAGCGAAGGCCACGCGCTGTTCGTCTACGAGTTCTCACCCGGCGCTCCCCCCGCCCCGACGCCGGGCTGAGTCGGGACGTCTCGGGCTGCAGCCCGAAATCCCAAGTAGGCCGGAGTCCTCGCCCACCAGGCAGGGCTCCGGCCGTTTCGATCTTGGCTATTTCGAGAAGCGCGCGATGATCGCCTGCGCCTCGGCGCGGTGGGGCGAGTCGAGCGGACCGTTCTCGAGAAACGCGCGCCAGTGGGGCACCGATTCCGGGCGCGGTCCGATGACCTGAGCGAGCAAGAGGTGCGCGATCCAGGTCCACCGCTCGGGCGCTGGCGTCTTCTCGGCGAGCTCGAGCGCGCGCTCGAGCTCGACACGCGCCGCATCGTTCTTCTCACCCATCGCGAGGAGCTGCCCGTAGCGGAAGCGGTAGTCGGCATTCTCGGGCCGCCCGGCCACGGCTTTTTCGAGCTCGGCGAGCGCACCCTTGAGGTTGCCGAGATCGAAATACGCTTCCGCCAGCGCCGCGCGGGCCTCGTGGTGGGTCGGGCTGATGGCGAGCGCTCGCGTCAGATCGCCGACCGCGTCGCGGACGGCTCCCTGCCGCGTGCGCAACACGCCCCGCTGCCAATACGCGTCCGCGAGCCCCTGGTGGAGCCGAATCGCTTCGTTGAGCGCCCGGTGCGCCTTCGAGACGTTGCCCGCCTCGTTCGCGGCCCAGCCGACGTACAAGTGGTACTCGGCGCGATGCGGATCGAGCTCGGCCGCACGCTCGAGCATGCGGAGCGCCTCCGCCAGGCGCGACCCGCCGGCGAGCAGCGCGCGGCCGAGGCAGTGCTGCGTCTCCGCCGACGTCGGTCGCATCCCGAGCACCTTGCGTAGGAGCGCCTCGGCTTCCTTGGGGCGACCTGCCTGGGCATAGCCGCACCCGAGACGGAGCATGAGATCGGGATCGTCGGGGGCCTTCGCGCGCGCCGCCTCGTACTGCCGGAGCGCCTCGTCGCTCTTTCCGAGCCGCTCGTAGATGAGCCCGCGCTCGAGCGCGAGGCCGGGGAAATCGGGATCGGCGGCCATCACGCGCTCGAAGACTTCGAGAGCCCGGTCGTGGGCGCCTTCGCGGGCCAGCGCGACGCCGTATTTGAAACGCGCGGGGAGATCCTCGGGGTCGAGCTCGAGCGCCTTCTCGAACTGCTCCTTCGCCTCGACGTTGCGTCCCTGAGTGAGCGCGACCTCGCCCAAGGCGCGATAGATCGCCGACGAGCTCGGGAAGCGCTCCCGCGCCTCCGCGAGCGTGGTGCTCGCCTTCTCGCTCTTGCCCTGCTGGTTCTCGAGCTCGGCGAGCGCGATGTAGGCCTCGACGAGCATCGGATCCGAAGAATCCTTTCGTTGGACCGCCGAGCGATAGGCCTCCTCGGCCTGCTCGCGCGAGCCAGCGGCCTCGAGCGCCCGTCCGAGCCAATATTTGACGAGCACGGACGACGCGTGCGCTTCGCGCAGCTTGCGGAGCGAGCCCAGCGCTTCTTCGACGCGCTCGAGCATCAGCTTGCTCTTGGCCACGCCGACCTTGGCCGGCAGATCGTCGGGGCTCTTCTGCGCTCCCGCCTCGAACCGCGCCTGAGCCTCCGAGTAGCGCCCGGCGCGGAACAAGGCCTCACCGAGACCAGAGAGCGCCGCCCCCGTGCTCGGATCGAGCTCGAGCGCGTCGCGGTACGCCGCCTCGGCGCGGGAGATGCGCGAGCGCTCGAGATGGATGTCTCCGAGCAAGGTGTGGGCGGACACGAGCTCCTCGCGACTGGCGCTCGCGCGCGCCGTGAGGATCGCCTCGAGGTCCTTCACCGCGTCCGCGTGGCGCGCGCGGTCGCCCGCCTCGATACGGGCGAGCAGGATGCGCGCGCCGACGTGCTCGCGGTTTCGCGCGAGCGCCTCGTGCGCGTGGCGCTCTGCCTGCGGATGATTGCCCGCCTGGAAGTGCGCGCGGGCGAGGCCGTACGCCGCGCGCGCGCTCTGCTCCACCGCGGCGAGCTTCTGCCAGGTGGCGATCGCCGCCTTGGGATCCCGAGCCCGGAGCGCGACCTCCCCGCTCACGACGAGCGCGTCGATGTCCCGCGGATCGCGTCGGAGGAGCGCGTCCAGACCTTGTCGCGCTCGGGCGAGCTTGCCTTGCGTCGCGGCACGCGCCGCGCGCGCCAGCCCGAGATACGGAACGTCCTCTTCGCTCACGTCGTCGAGCTCTTCGAGCAGCACCGTCGCGCGCGCGTGCGTGGGGGAGTCTGCCCCGAAGCGGAGCTCGCGTGCATAGCCGAGGAAGGCCACGTAGGCAGCGAGCGCGCGTGCCCGTTTGGCTTCGGACTGAGCCTTGGTAGCGGCAGAAAACGCCCGCGCCGCGGCCGGCGCCACGTCTCGACCGAGGTTCGCCCGCGCCTGCTCGACGGTCTCCGCCACGATCGCGGCGTACTCTCCGGCCCGCACGCGATCGATGACCCAGTGCGCCCCGAAGGGCCCGATCTCGGGAACGAGCGCGAGCGAAGCGCCGCCCGTGGCGACGACGAAAGCTCCGACGAGCACGCGCGCGCCGAGGCGGCGCCGAACGGCGGGGGCCTCGGGCTGGGCATTGGGCTCGGGGCTGATCGGACGCGGGATGGCCGTCGAGATGCGTCCCGGGTCTTCCTGCGGGACCGCGCCGAACTCCATGTCTTCTTCCATGGAGTCGGGGCCTGCTTCGGGGAGCGTCGCTTCGAGGGAACCGGGGTCGTCGCTGCCCTCGAGGCTCACCTCGCCGAAGCTCGTGCCGCCGCCGGCCTCCCGCATGACACCGCTCGTTGACGTGGCGCCCGCCCCGTGCGCCGCCCGCGGTCCGCGGAGGGATTGTGGCGGCGGCAAGTCCGCTTCCCCGAACGGATCGGAGTCGAGCGGCGGCGTCTCCGCGGCGCGCGTCCCCGAGGGGGTTCTCGGGGGCAGCGGGAGCTCGAGATCGCCGAAGCTTCTTCCGGTCGGCACGAGGGAGAGCCCCGTGTCGGGGTTCGCTGGCGACTGCGGCGAGGGTGCCGGGGCCACGAGCGATGGTGGCGGTGTGTGCTGGGGCTGCGGCGCGCCGCGGTGAGGAGTGCCGGAAGGGCGCTCCGGCGCGAGGGACGGCAGATCGGTGAGCGGCGCCGGAAGCTCCGAAGCCGGCGACGGCAGCCCAATCTCGGCGCCGCGCGCACGCTCGGGCGGCTCGCCGAGCGCCGCGGGAAGCACCGACGCCGGAGACGGCAGCCCCGCCTCGGGCGCGCG
>CAYYWA010000445.1:0-4184 GCA_964475255.1 uncultured Sorangium sp. | reverse complement strand
GCACGACCAGCTGGCGCTCGGCGAGCAGCTTTTCCGCGACGCGCAGCCGCGCCTGGCGGGAGAGGCGCGACACGCTCGCGAGCAGCTCGCGATCGTCCGGTCGGTACGCGAGCGCGCGGTTGAAGCACGCGGCCGCGAGGGGGACGTCGCGATGCGACGTCGCGGTGCGCCCACGCGCGGTGAGCCGGTCCACGATGAGCGGCTCGTGCCGTTCGCGGTAGCCCTTCGGGTCGAGCAAGAACGCGTGGAGCTCGCGCCGGGGCACCTCGATGCCCAGCGCGACGAGCTCCTTGCGCAACGCGGCCGCGTGCTCCGCGGCGCTCGCGTAGCGCTGCGCAGCGTCGTGGGCGAGCGGGCGGTTCAAGATCTCCGAATACGTCGAGCCGACGCGCGGCTCGGCGCGATCGGCGGGCGTGAACTGCCCTTCGAGCACGCGGCGGAGGACCTGAGCGGGGTTCTTGCCGTCGAACGGCAAGCGCCCGACCATCGACTCGTAGAGGAGCACCCCGAGGCCGAACACGTCGGCACGCGGCGTGACGTCGCCGCCCTCGATCTGCTCCGGCGCCATGTGCGCGGGCGATCCGAGCACCTGACCGGTAGACGTGACGCCTTGCGCGTCGAGCAGCTTCGCGATCCCGAAATCCGTGATCTTCACGTCCACCGGATCGCGATCCGGCGACGTCTGCGTGTGCACGGGGTCGGCGACGAGCACGTTCTCGGGCTTCACGTCGCGGTGCACGACGCCGAGCTGGTGGGCGTGCTCGAGCGCTTCGGCGATCTCCACCCCGATCGCCGCCGCGATCTCGGGCGGCAAGGAGCCCTGCTCGGCGAGCAGCCGGCGCAAGGTCGTGCCGCGCACGAGCTCCACGACGAGGTATCGCTCTTCCTCGTGCGCGTCGGAGACGTCGTACACCTCGACGATGTTCGGGTGCTTGAGCTTGGCGACCGCGCGCGCCTCGCTCTGGAAGCGCTGGGCCACCTCACGGCTCTCGCGCAGGTGCCGGTGGATGATCTTGACGGCGACCTCGCGACCGAGGCGCTTGTCGAGCGCACGGTACACCGTGGCCATGCCGCCGTGGCCGATCTCCCCGAGAAGGTCGTACTTCTCGAGCCGCGGTGCGAACTCGGGCGATGCGCTCAGGACATCTCCCCTTCCCGCGTGCCGGGTCCCCACCCGTCACGCCCGCCGAGCCTCGAGGCTCGGCGGGACCGCCCGGCTCGACCGGCGACCGCGTCGCCTGTGCCTCGAGCCGGCTTGCCCATCACGGTAGCTGCTCCACGCGGACCGAGTTGGTCGCCCCGCGCACCCCGACGCGGGCCCCGTAGACCATCACGTACCGCTCACCCGAACGCACCAGGTTGTGCTGCATCAAGAACTGAGTCGTGTCTTGCACCTGCTCCTCGAAGCTCGAGCGCCGCGCGACGAGCGCGCGGGGAGCGACGCCCCAGAGCAGCGCGAGCTGGCGGAGCGTGCGCTCGTCGGACGAGAAGGCGACGAGGGGCACACTCGCCCGTGCCTTGGAGACGAGCCGCGCCGTCTGACCCGACTCGGTGAGCGCGACGATCAGCTTCGCGCCCACCTCGCGCGCGATGGCAACCGCCGCGTGTGCGATGGAGTCCGGCGTCGTGTGATCGGGCTCGGTCGGTGCCGGCTGGAAGAAGCGGCTGCCCTCCGCCTGGCGAATGATGCGATCCATCATGCGGCACGCGGCGTGCGGGTGCTTGCCCGTCGCGGTCTCGGCCGAGAGCATCACGGCGTCGGCACCGCCGAAGACGGCGTGCGCGACGTCGCTCGCCTCCGCGCGCGTCGGCCGCGGCGACTCGACCATCGACTGCAACATCTCGGTCGCGACGATCACGGGCTTCCTGTGGATGCGACACGTGCCGATGATCTGCTTCTGGATGACCGGGACGGTCTCCGGCGGGAGCTCCACGCCGAGGTCCCCGCGCGCCACCATCGCCGCGTCGGCCGCGCGCACGATCGAGTCGAGGCGCTCGACGGCGGCCGGCGTCTCGATCTTCGCGATGATCGGCGTGGGGCGCCCGCGGCGCTCGCAGATCTCGCGGAGCTCGTGGATCTCCTCGGCGCGCCGCACGAAGCTCAGCGCGACGTAGTCGACGCCCTTCGAGAGCCCGAACTCGAGATCCGCCTTGTCCTTCTCCGTGAGCGCCGCGAGCCGCAAGCTGCCCGACGGCAGGTTCACGCCCATGCGCGCGCGCATCGGACCGCCATGCTCGACGCGACAGCGAACGCGCTCGTTCTTCACCTCGAGCACGCGCAACTCGACCTGCCCGTCGGAGAGCAAAATGCGATCGTCGGGGCGCACGTCGTTCGCGAGGCTCTCGTACTCGACGGCGACGGTCTGATCGTCCCCTTTCGAGCCCGCGACGAGATCGATCGTGCCACCCGTCTCGAGCATCGCGGGTCCCGTCGTGCCGGTGCGAATCTTCGGACCGCAGAGGTCTTGCAAGATCGCGACGGGCTTTCCGAGCGCCTCGCTCTCACTGCGCACGAGATCGAGCCGCGCGCCATGCTCCGCGTGAGTGCCGTGAGAGAAGTTGAGGCGCGCAACGTCCATTCCGGCCTCGATGAGCCCGCGAATTCCTTCGCGGCTCTCGACGGAGGGACCGATGGTGCAGACGATTTTTGCGCGGCGGGAAATCATGGGCGGTTCCGTAGCAGAGTGTCCGGGCGCTGCGAACCAGCCGCGCGATCACGGAGTGCTGCCGCCGAGAGAATGCCATAGCCAGCACGGGTCGTCATAGCGACGTGTCCGGCCGCCCGCCCACGCTTGCGCTCGTCCTTTGCCGCGGCCAGTTCCCCTGATATGAGGCCCGGGCCATGTCCGGTTTTCGACGCGATGCGCAAGGCGCGGCCTGCTTTGGCCGTACGACCGTCCGCGAGTTGATCGAGCGCGCAGGCCTGCCCACACCGGTCTACGTCTACGACCTCGCGGCGATCCGGAAGACCGCGACGGAGATGACCGCCGCCCTCGGCGCGCAGCCGCACGTGCTCGCGTACGCGGTGAAGGCGAACTCGGCGGGCTCGATCGTCCGGCTGCTCGCCGAGCTCGGGGTCGGCGCGGACGTGGTCTCGGGCGGCGAGCTCGAGCTCGTGCGCCGCGCGGGCGTCGCACCGCGCAAGATCGTCATGAGCGGCGTCGCCAAGACCGACGAGGAGCTCGATCGCGCGATCGCGGAAGACATCCTGGCGATCCAGGTGGAGAGCGCCGAGGAGCTCGAGCGCGTCGCCGCGCGGGCGCGCGCCGCAGGAACGCGCGCGCGCGTCGCCATCCGCGTGAACCCCGGCATCGAGATCGACTCGCACGCGCACATCGCCACCGGCCACGACGAGGCCAAGTTCGGTGTGCTCCGCGCGGACGTGCCGGCGGCGTTCGACCGGATCGATCGCGAGTCGGAGAGCCTGGCTCTGGTCGGGCTCTCGGTGCACGTCGGCTCGATGATGGCGACGCCGGAGCCGTACCGGAACGCGGCGCTCACGATCACCGAGCTCGCGCGCGTCCGACAGGCGAAGACCGGCTCGCTCGAGTACATCGACTTCGGCGGCGGCATCGGGATCGACTACGGCAACGCGCCCTGCGAGCCGCCCGCCGCCTTCGCCGGCGTCGCGCGGGCAGTGCTCCGCGACGCGGGCCTTTCGGATCTCATGCTGGTCATGGAGCCCGGACGCTGCCTCGTCGGGCCCTACGGGCTGCTCGTCGCACGCGTCGTCGGGACCAAAGTGACGGCGCGCGGCCGCTTCCTCCTGCTCGACGCGGGAATGAACGATCTCATTCGCCCGGCCCTCTATGGCGCGCGCCACCGGGTCGAGCCGCTCGACTGGGCTCCGGGAGCGACCGAGTACCGCGTGGTCGGCCCCGTGTGCGAGAGCGCCGACGACTTCGGGTCACACGCGATCGGGGACCGCGTTCCCGAGTACGTGGTGCTTCGCGACGCGGGCGCCTACAGCTTCTCGATGGCGAGCGAGTACAACGGCCGCCCGCTGCCCGGCGAAATCTTCGTCGATGACGGCGCCCTAGTCTCCGTGAGCCCGGGCCCCGGGCGCGAGGACTGGATCGCTCGGCGCCTGCGCGCCTGAGCCCCGACGCCCAAAAGCCGTAGAAGCGAGCAGAGCCGGCGGCGAGGGCCGCCGCGACTCCCGGCCGCCCGAGGAGCTAGGGGGG
>CAYYWA010000444.1:943-4189 GCA_964475255.1 uncultured Sorangium sp. | reverse complement strand
CGCCTCGCGGAAAATCCCGGCGGCCCCGCCGGCGCGGACCACGGACAACACCACGCCGCCGCCGGCGCTCGGGTTCATGCGTCGCTCGGTCGTGCGCACGCCCGCGAGCGATGCGTCCGGAAGGCGAACGGCGCCCGCGGTCTCGATCAGGCGAGCCGCGCCCCCGTAGCGAAACCCGACGATCAGTCCTTCATCGGGGAGCAGCGTGCGCGTCGCTTCCTCGCGGGTTTCGACGATGGTGAAGTGGCGAACGTACGGCGCGAGCGGCGCGCTCGGGGCGAAGACCGTCACTCGCATGGCACCATCGAGGATAGCGCCCTCACGACATCGCACCAGTGTTCGACTCCTCGTGCTGCTGCGTTCGCGGGAAGGCCGCTTCCAGCCAGCGTCTCCGGACACCGGGGGGCGCTGCGCACTGCATTCGTGCAAGTCCTTCCAGGGAGGCGTCTCTACGGTTGGGGCATGCGCCATGCAGTTTTCGTCGCGGTCGCCTGCGCTGCCGTTTCACTCGGTTGTGCGACGACGTCCGACTCTCGCGGGGCACAAGAGGAGAAAGCCACCATGGAGACAGAGCGTCTCGAATCGAACAAGCGCGCCGTTCGGCGCCTCTACGAAGAATGCATCAACCAAGCCCGCGTCGAGCTCTATCCCGAGCTCATCGCGAACGAGTACGTCGGCCCGAACGGCGAATCGGGCCCTTCGGGATTTCGTGACACGGTCGAGGCGATGCGAGCCGGCGTTCCCGACATTCGGTTCACCGTCGACGATTTGGTTGCAGAGGGCGACAGGGTGGCCATCCGCTGGACGTGGAACGGCACCCAAACGGGCACGCTCCGCGGCTTTCCTGCGAGCAACGCGCGCGTCACGAACACTGGAATCGCCGTGTATCGCCTGAGCGACGGCAAAATCACGGGGAGCTGGCTCGAGACCGATCGTCTGGGCGTTTTGCAGCAGATCGGCGTGATTCCCAAGCTGCGGCCGACCCCACCGCAGGCCGACGCCCACCGTTGACGTCGGGATCGCGAGCGTTCTCGTCGGCGAAGGGGTCGCTGTGCACGCGGCGACCCGGCGTCGAGCGAGACGCTCAGCCCAGATTTCGGGCTTCCTGGTCGGGGAAGGCCGATTCCTCCGGCGTCAGCCCGAAATCTGGGCTCAGAAGATTCCGAGACCGCTTTGAGTGGAATTCGGGACGGAGCGGCGTGAGTCCCAGTGCTCGACGATTTTGCCGTCTTCGACCCGGAACAGATCGTAAAAGCCGAAAGCCTGGGCGCCGCGCTTTCCTTCGGAGAGCGCGAAGACATAGTCGCCATCGGCGATGACGTGGTGCACCTTCGTGTACGTCACGGACTCACCGTCGATGTACGCGGTGAACGCCGCGGGACCGGTGCCGCCGGAGCCGTGGTGCTCTTCGAAAGCGGCGCCCAGGAACTCGGCAGCGCGATCCCAGTCGCCGGCGATCAGCACCTCGTCCGCGAACGTGAGGAAGAGCTCGCGGTTGTCCGCGCCGGGCGCCGAGGTGTCGAGCGGATCGAGCCCGTCCATCGACGAGGCCTGGTTCGCGTCCGAGTCCCAGTGCTCCATGAGCTTGCCCTCCTGGATCCGGAACATGTCGAAGATGACGCCGTTCTGCGAGTAGCGGCCGAGGACGACCGCGAGATCGCATTCGGCGAGCGTGAGCAAGCGCTGGTACGTGAACGTGTTCAGGATCCCGGAGAAGAGGTTGCGGAACGTCGAGACGCCGCTCATCGCGATCGGGTTGTGCTGCAGATACGGATCCGACCAATAGCGATCGACGGCCGTGATGTCCTTGTCGATGAAGAGCTCGTCGATGGCCTTGCTGGCGAGCATGCGATTTTGCTGGCTGAGCTCCGGATCGCAGCGAGCCATGGTCCCACCGGTGCCGCCGGTCGAGGCGCCGCCGTCGTTCGAGCCGCCGCTTCCGCCCGAAGGCGTGCCGCCGTCGCCGTCACTCCCGCCGCTGCCCGCAGCTCCGCCTGCGCCGGCCAGGGCTCCACCCGTGCCCTCGCCGGCACTCCCGCCTCCGCCACCGGTTTCGGTGCCGCCGCTCGCCATCCCTGCCGTCCCGCCGCTCGTGGCGGCGCCGCCGCTCGTGCCTCCGGCACCAGCGCTGGCTCCGCCCTGACCGGGGCTCCCCGAGGTGCCGCTCGTTCCACCGCTCACGGTGGCGGCGCCGCCACTCGCCGTTCCGACACCACCGCTCGCGGTCAGGGCACCGCCGCTCGACGAGGTGCCGGGGCCGCCGCTCGAACCACCGCTGCCCATCGCTTGGTTCGGTGCAGGGGGCTCCGAGCAGGCCGCAACGACGCCGACGATCGCGATACCGAGCAAGCGAGTCTGCCTCATGGCGTTTCGCTACCGTGACCCGACGGGACCGGCAAGGAGTGCCTCGACGACGCTTCACCGAGGAAGGGAGTGCGCTTCGGGCGACTCGTTGTCGTATGGGAGTGCCCCGGCTGTAAGAATTTCGGGGCGCTGTTTCCTGAGCGCCCGTGATCCAAAAAGGGGGATCCGGGAATTCTGGAGTCGCTTACGAGGCCCGTTCGGGTCCCGGTCTCAACGCAAAACGAAGGTTCACTTTGCACGACTTTGGGCGGCGCCGCCCAGCATCTTCGAAACGCCCCGCAGACGCTCGAGCGCGAGAGAGCTTCGGAGCTCGTCCGCCCAGCTCGGTTTCGGGCCCTGGCGAGGTTCCAGGTTGATGGACACCCTCACGTCGTCCTACGACCTGTCGGAATGAAGCCTCTCGCCCCCGAGCAACTCGTTTTTCGAAGAACCGCTTCTCGGCTCGGGCGTCACGTGTCGGTGACGCCGGAGAACAGCCCGCTTTCGCACCTTTCGTACGGGCGCGTTCGGCTCTCGCGGGAGCAGCCGCGCGTTGCCTTCGAAACGGAGGGTCGAGAGACGGCGCTGCTCTGCATGCGTGGCGCGTGCCGCGTGATCGTGAACGGGGAGGCGCTCGAGCTCGACACCTACGACGGCCTGTACGTGCCCCGCGGCGCGTCCCTCGAGATCTCCACCGCGACGGAGGTCGACCTCGTGGAGTGCTCGGCCGACGTGGAGCGAGACTACCCGCTTCAGGTCGTGCGGGGCGCCCCCCCGATGGAGCGGACGTGCCGGGGGGAGCGCGGGGAGCGCGTCCCGGTGTGGTTCATGCGCCAGGCCGGGCGCTATCTGCCCGAGTACCGGGCGCTCCGCTCCGAGGGGGACTTCCTCACCGCGCCGACG
>CAYYWA010000444.1:0-933 GCA_964475255.1 uncultured Sorangium sp. | reverse complement strand
CGCTTCAGGTCGTGCGCTACGCGCACGTGAGAGAGGATCCGTCGCTTCGCTTCACGACCGGAGGGCCCTCGACGTCGCGTGAGCTCACCATCCTGATCGGCAACAACGTGAACGCCGGTCGTCTGCTCGCGGGCTTCACGCGGTCGAAGCCGGGCAACTGGACGAGCTGGCCGCCTCACGAGCACGCCGCGATGCTCGAGGAGATGTACGTCTACTTCGACATGCCGGCGCCGGCGTTCGGCATTCAGCTCGTTTACACGGAGCCGGAGAACCCCGAGCTCGTGGAGATCGTGCGCGACGGGGACGCGGTGTTGATGCCGAGCGGTTATCACCCGAACGTCGCGGCCCCCGGACAGGGCATCAACTTCATCTGGTTGATGGCCGCGCACCGCGAGGGCATCGATCGGAAGTTCGGGGTCGTCAACGTGCAGCCCGGCTTCGACGGCAATGGCTCGGGGCTCGACGCCGCGCGCTCGGGGGCCCGCTTCGCTCGATGAATTCCGCGTCGCGTGCGCGGGCTCGCGGCGCTCCGCGGCGCGGGCGCCGCGAGAAAGGGGTGGCGCGCAGGCGGGCGGCATCGGCCCCCGTGGCCGGGGCGGGCTGAGCCGGCCCGCGCGAGGCGAGAACGCGGTTCGGGAGAACCGATCGCGTTCTCGTGAGCTATCGAACGCCGCGCCGTCGTCGAAGGACGGCGAGCGCGCCGAGCGCGAGCGCGGCGAGCGTTCCGCGCCCGTCGTTTGCCGGTGCCGCGGGAACACGGCAGCCGCAGCCTTCCGAGGTGCTCGGCGGTGCTTCGGCGCTCGGAGCCGGGGCACCGGTGTCGCTGCCGCCCGCGCCGCTCGGCGCATTGCCGGCGCCGCCGCTGCCCGGACCGCCCGCGCCCTCGCCCTCGTTCGGGCTGCCCGCGGTCGAACCGCCCTGGCCCGGTGAGCC
>CAYYWA010000443.1:0-4192 GCA_964475255.1 uncultured Sorangium sp. | reverse complement strand
AATCCGGTTCTACCTTCTGCCGGTCACGAACGAGAACGTGATCGACTTCCTGAAGACGCATTCGGGCCCGACACCTCCGCCACCCAGCGCCGACTGGACCGTGTCGGAAATACTGACGATCGCCGACGACGGCTACGTCGCGTCGAACAAGGAGTTGGTGTTGTACAACCCGGGCATCCAGAGTCCCTTCACGATCGTCGCACCGGAGAACCCCAACGAAGGCGACCGCTTCCGTGTGAAGAACGTGACGGGACTAACGGACGTCATGACGATCGACGGCAACGGGAACCTGATCGAGACCGCAGATCCCCTCGAACCACTCGCGCTCCCTTTCGGTGGTACCGGAAAGATGTCCGGAATCCTGCGCAGCGTGGAGTGGCAGTTCGCACCCCGCAATTTCGGGCTGTCTGGGAGCCACGCCTGGGTGATCGTCAACGACTACGTGAACACCATCCCCGAGGGCCCCGGGGGGCTTGAGTGATCGTCAACGACTACGCGAACACCATCCCCGAGTAAGCGCCCGGGTTGGGCAGGGCACCGGGATTTTTTCTCGCGGAAGACAAATTTCGGTGCCCGATCTGGAACAAAACGCCCGTCCCAGCGGCGTGCGCTCGGGAGTGCTTGCGTCCGCACCCGCTGCGATCCACGATCCAAGGTGATGCGTGCCATCTTCACACTAGCAGCGGCGGTCATGACCGTGGGGTGCTTCGCCGAATCGCCGAAGATCGAAGGCGGCGAAACCGACGTGGAAACAACTTCCGAAATGCCCCCGACGACGGGGAGCGGCACGGATTCTGGAACAGGGGACCCCGGCGACGACACCGACGGTGATGCGGAGGCCGGAACCGACGACACCGGAACCGACCCGACCACCGATGCCAGCAGCGAAACCGGCACCGGCGAAGCGGTGTGCGGCGATGGTCACATCGACGCAGACGAGCAGTGCGACGACGCCAACGACGAAGTGTGCGACGGCTGCGAGAGCTGCGAGCTGCGGTTGGCCGCGGACCTCGATGCCGCACGGGAGAGTGTGATCCGAATCGACGACGTGGACGGGTCGTTGCAGCTCACCCCTCCGTTCACGGTCGAGTTTTGGGCCCGCGTGAACGAATCGACGGATAAGGCGCTCGTCGGGCGCAGGGGCACGGGGAACACAGGGTGGAGACTCGTGCTGGACGCCGCACGCGTAACGGCAACGGTCTACGGTCAGTGGGACCAGCCCACGCCAATGGACCCCGGAGACGAATGGCACCACGTGGCGTGGACGTACGATGGCCTGGCGTCGATCGTCTACGTGGACGGCGAGCAGGTGTCCAACCAGGCACGGAGCGCGCCGGTGAGTGCAGCGGACAAGCCCGTATACGTGGGCCTCGCTTGGCTCGATTACGACGGCACGGACCCAGTGTATCACGGCAGTCACATCGACGAAATCAGAGTCTCAAGCAAAATCAGGTACGTCGCCCCGTTCAGTCCGAAGCGTCGACACGAGCCTGACGCAGACACGCTGTTGCTCTTGCACCTCGATGGTGACACCACCGACGTCTCCGACCACGAACACGAGGGGACCTCTGCTGCGTTGGCCTGGGTTGCCGACGAAGGCTACGGTCGCTACTGCGAGTGAGAGCACCACGCGAACGTGTTGCCGCCGCGCGGCGGGACAGGTGCGCCCGCGGATCCGTCCACCGCCCACGCGCGCAAGAGTGAAGCCAACATCGCCTCGGGCGCCACGTGGAGCACTCTCCCCGGCGGCAGTCCAGCGAGGCGCCCAACGAGGAAGAGGTACTGCGATCGGTGTCGCTCCAACGCCAAGCACCGCGGGCATCGAGCCGCGGCGCGCTGGCGGAAATCCGAGAACGCACCCGCAAAACCGCAGATAGGACAGTAGTGCGTCACGGCTGCTAACCAGTCAGGTATGGATCCGCAGCAGCAGGGTGTCCCGCCAAGGCCAGATGTCGATGGGTTGCCCGAGAGTAGCGAAGGCCGACAGCGTCCGATGACGCACATGAGCCGCGATGTTCGCGTCGCGAAAAAGACCCGTCACGTACACGCAACGTTGCGCGGACCTGCGCACGTTGTCGAGTAAGTTCGCGAACGCAGCATCATCGACTACGTGAAACGCGACGTCGATCAAGGTGACGAGATCGAACGCACCGAAATCGAAAGGCTCGGAGATGTCCATGCGCTCGAAACGAAAACCCGGCGCATCAAAAGGCACAGTAGGAGACGCAAAGTCGAGGCCAACATAGCGCCCAACACCGAGGTCATGACACACGCGAGCGTAATGGCCCTGGCCGTAGCCGAGGTCGAGCACTGAGATTTTGCTTACGTCGTCGAAGTCCTCGCGAACCAGATCGCGGAACAGCGCCGTGAGCTGTCGATAATATTCGTGATTGCGCTTCTCCGAAAACTCCTTGGTCCCGACGGCGAAAATCCCCGGCTCCTGCGCATGACGCCGGAGCCAAAAATCACGCTGACTCATGGCTGCCACCCCGTCTCCACGATCGCCTGGCGGATGGCGGCGTCACGGGCGACAAACTGATCGGATACTGCGGCGCGCCACAGACCATCTCGGCCCACATCGGTCTCGACGATCCACTCAGCACCCGAACGGGGGCGGATGCACACGATGCCGAGCGACGCGAGACGCGACGATACCCAGACGTCGTCTTCTCGGTCGTACGCGTGGGGCTTGTCCAGCTCGACAAGCCGCTGCCAAGTCTCGGCGTGCATGGCCAGCACACCACTGCCCGCCATCGTCACCTCGACATCGTCAGGAACGCCAGCGCGGAAGCTGGTCAGCTGCCGGTCACGATACTGCGAGAAACCCGACGGCCAGACCATACCGTGCCACGCCACCGCATGACCTGGGCCGAGCCGCCGGAGGTGCCCGATCGTCGTCGAGACGTAATCGGATGGATAGGCGAGGTCATCGTCGGCCGTGAGAACAAAAGCGTGGTGCTCGTCCGGTGCGCTGTACCGCACGAGGGGACCGCGGCGGGGGCCCAGGATGTACTGGATGCGTCGAGTACGCGGCCAATCAGACGGCACCCCCGAATGGCCCTGCATATAGACACGCATGTCGGCGCCCTGTCGCAGCATCGACTCGATCACTGCGCCCGCAGTGGAGGCGCGCTCGGGAATCGTCGGCATCACGACGAGCACGCCAGCCCGCGGAGCATGCACGGCCCGAACGTCGGAGCACTCTGGGTGGACGGGCTCGACCACATGACCGGCTCGGTACGTCTGCCACGTCTGCTCGATGTGACGCAGCGCATCGGTCCGGGCAAACGAGCCGAGCCCCAACGTGCGCGTGAGCTGGTCGCGATGGCATCGGCGACGGATGAGGGGCTCGGCGATCGTGCTAACAGCGATCCGCGGATGAGCCAGCGCCCGAATGTACATCTCTGAGTCGGCGCCGCACTCCCAGGGCCGGTACCCACCGAGCACGTCGAACACTCGACGCCGCAACAGCCACGATGGGTGGATCGCATTCGCAGCTTCCCCGACGGTGCGTGGCACCGTCGGCGGCGGGGGCAAGACACGACCGGTGGGACGTAGCTGCTCGTCGCAATCAGTAGCGCCGCCGACCACCATGTCAGCTCCTGAGTCGATCAACGCAATCTGACGTAGAAACCGGTCGGGAAGGGAAACGTCGTCAGCGTCGTGAACCGCAATCACGTCCCCACGTGCGTGCTGCAACAAGGTATTGCGCGTGCGGTAACATCCGCCACGCTCACAGTCGAAGACGCGGATCGGAACATCGCCACCGTCCAGGTCGAGAGCCGCGCGCAACGTGTCCGGGCAGCCGTCGACACCAATCAAGATCTCCAACGACCACCCCGGAGGCATGCGCTGCATGAGGATGGACTGCACGGCGTCACGAAGCCACTGCTGCGCTCGGTAGGCGGCGATGCAAACGGAGACGAGCCCGAACGAGCGGACGGTCGGCAGCGACGACGCGGGAGGCCGAAGCTGCGGCCGCGGCGTGGCACCGCCCGGCCGCACCGCAACGGCACGTCCGGGTGTGTGTAGTCCTGCTGTCACCTTGATCGTCGTCGCCATACCTCACCCCTTGTTCCGCCGCAAAACCCCAGCCTCCGCAAGCGAAATGACTCCATCGAAAGGTAGTCCCGCTGCGTCCGCAGCCCGTGATGACAACCGTCACTTGCACCTCAGGCCAAATCGCTCAGCA
>CAYYWA010000442.1:0-4197 GCA_964475255.1 uncultured Sorangium sp. | reverse complement strand
GAGCCCCATGCACATCGGCCGCCCCGGCGCATCCCGGCGTCGCTGATCGGTCACGGCGCTCGACGTCTACTCGGCCGTCGCGCTCCCCGGCCTCGGGGCGTTCGTTGCGGAAGGGGACGTGCAACCGGCCTTCCGCGCGGGCTTCGAATGGCTCGCCAACGACCTCGCGGATCATGTCCCGAAAGCGCTGCTCGACCATCGACGGCTCGTGTTCGACCGACACCTGGAGTGCCCCATACAGCTCTGACCCCGGCGGTGCGGCCATGTGGCCGGTGCACTGGGAAAGCGGTTTGCGGCGCTGAGGGGCTTTGCACGCGCGGCGCGCGGGCACGGGCATGTTTTGGTATCCGTCGGGTCGAACGGGCCCACCTCTCGGGACATCGTCGTCTCGTGTGCCCCGCGGGCCCGGGCGCTCGGGGGGAGGGGAACGAGCGCCTACATCGACGTGCGGAACGCGCGCGTCGTTGCGGTCGACAGTTGGGAAAGCGCCGGTCGCTCCGCTACGATACTGCTCGGGTCTAGACCCAGGAGAGCGCTCACCCGGAATCGCCGTCGGTCGACCCCGAACAGGTTTTCATGACTCAGGACACTCGTAAAGACCCGCGCGCCAAAGTGCTCTCGATGACCGTTCGGTACAAGAGCGCGACGCTCGACGAGTTCATCGAGCATCACTCGTATGATGTGAGCCGCGGGGGCATGTTCATAAAAACACCGTCCCCGTTTCCGCCGGGCACGCTGCTCAAGTTCGAGGTGAAGCTCGCCGACGAGAAGCGGGTCATGCAGGGCGTCGGGCGCGTCGTGTGGAAACGCGAAGCCGCCGAGAGCACGGACAGCCGCCCCGCTGGGATGGGGGTCAAGTTCATCAAGATCGACGAGGAGTCTCGCCGCACCATCGATCGGCTCGTCGCCGCGCGCGGCACGGGCTCGAACGCCTTCGATCAAGGGACTCCGGGGGCTCCGGCGACCTCCAATGCCCCGGCGCCGAGCGCGGCTGCGACGCCGGCTCCGCCCGCTGCGCGGGGGGGACGGACCTCGCCGCACAAGGCGACCGTCATCGGCCTGGGCGCGATGATTCCGCCCTCGAGCTCTCCGCCCGCGCCGAGCGAGCCCAAAGGGAGCGGGCCGATCATGCCGCCGAGGCTCTCGGGAGATTCGGACCCTCCGCCCGAGGACCGCACGATGATGCGACAAGCGTCCGAGCTGCTCGCCGACGTCGTGCGGCAAGCCGGGAGCCCGGGCGAACCGGCCCCCGCCGCAAAGCGTTCCGCGCCCACCACTCCCGTTCCGCGTCCCGAGCCCGGGCGCAGCTTGAGCCCCAAGTCGACGCCCTCGGCCAAGGGGGCCGCGTCGGCCAAGGGGGCCTCCAGCAGCGAAGGCACGCCCGACCCCAAGGCGCCCGTACGCGAGCTCGATCGTCCTGCACCGGTGCGGCTGGACATGGAGAGCGGCGAGGATCCGGAAGCGCAGACGACTATCTGGAAGGCCGCCGAGGCCGCGGCGCTGCTCGCGGCCGCTGCTCGCGACAGCGTTCCGGCGCCTCCCCCCGAGGGAGAGGGCGAGCGTCCCACGCAGCGTCCGAAGGCCGCCGCGGAACCGGAGGCGAAGGCCGCTTCCGGCGCGGCGAGCGCCGCCTCGAAGTTGGGCAAGGAGACGGCGAGCGATCCGAGCTCGCAGATCACGGTGCGCCCGCCGCCGGATGCGAAGAGCGAAGCGAAGCCGGAAGCAAAGGGGAGCGAGGAGACGCCTCGCGAGGAGAAACCCGAGAAGAAGGCGGAAGCCGAGGAGAAGGCGAGGTCGGGGGAGAAGGCGAAGTCGGAGGAGAAGGCGAAGTCGGAGGAGAAGGCCAAGGCCGAGAGCGCGTCGTCGAGCTCGACGGAGGAGACCGCAAAGCGGCGCGCCCCGTCGAAGGTTGCCGCGGCGCGGGCCGGTGGCGATCGGGACGGGCCGCGCTCGGCGCGGGGTGAGCGTCCGTCGCAAGCGGTCGCCCAGGCCGCGGAGGAGGCCGCGAGCTCTGGCGGTGGTGGCAAGGGGCTGTTCGTCGTGGTGGCGCTCGCGGCGGCGGCTGGCATCGCGTTCTATCTCACGCGACCGCAGCCGGAGCCGCCGCCCGTCGAGCAACCGACGGTCGCGCGCGAGCCCGTGCGGACGCAGCCGGAGCCCGTCGAAGCCACGCCTACCGCAGCGGAGGCCGAAAAGCCGGACGAGGGGATGGACGCGACGGCGCCCTCCGCCTCGGAGGCGGCGCCCGCGACGAGCGCTCCCGAAGCAGCGGCGAGCGTCGAGCCCGAGAAGAGCCCGGAGGAAGCCGCGCCGGAGCGCAAGCAGCCGGTGGCGCGGCGCACGACGCGCCGCAAGGCGACGCCGAAGAGCAAGCCGATTCCGAAGGACGAGAAGCCCGCGGCGACGGAGGCGGCGGAAAAAGCCGAGAATCCTGAAGCGCCGGACACGCCGCCGACCGCAACGCCGACTGCGAGCGCGGCGCCGACTGCGAGCGCGGCGCCGACTGCGAGCGCGGCGCCGCCTGCGCGCGCGGCGCCGACACCGGCCCCGCCACCGGCGCGCGAGGCACCACCGCCGCCGAAGGAGGAGGCGGCACCGCCGCCGACCGCATCCTCGCCGTCTCCGAAGCCGCCGGGGGGGGGCACGACCGAGAGCGAGCCGAAGAGCCCGCCGAGCGAGGCCAAGAGCCCGTCGTCACCGCCGCCCTTGGGAGACAATCCGTACTGAAGCGGCGGAGCGCCGCTGCGCGGGCTCGGGCCGGCGCAGCGCGCCATCTCTTTTCGACACCTACGGTTCGGGGGCATCCCTCGAGGTGCCGCTTTCGAGGTGGCGCCCCCGGGCCATCGAGTACAAGCATCGGAACCCGTTCCCCGAAGCTGATGCCGCTTGGACCCCTTGGTGCCCACGTCGAAGCGCGGCAGGGCAGACCCGCCTTGCTCGGTGGGAAGGGGCACGCTCGTTAATGGACGTCTACGAGGACCGCGACCCGCGCATCGGTACGGTGCTCTCCGAGCGCTATCGCCTCGATGCGCTGCTCGGCGTCGGTGGGATGGGCAAGGTGTACGCCGCCGAGCACGTGCTCATGCGCAAGCGGCTCGCGGTCAAGGTGCTGCACCGCGAGCTCACGCTCGTGCCCGAGGTGGTCGCCCGCTTCGAGCGCGAGGCCATGGCCGCGGCGAACATCGAGCACCCGAACGTCGCTGGAGCGACGGACTTCGGACGGCTCCCGGATGGCTCGGTGTTCCTCGTGCTCGAGTACGTGCAAGGGCGCAGCCTGCGCGAAGAGCTCGCGCGCGGGCGGATGCCGGTCGTGCGCGCGCTGCACATCGCCCGCCAGATCGCTGCGGCGCTGCGCGCCGCGCATGGGCATGGCATCGTGCACCGCGATCTGAAGCCGGAAAACGTGATGCTCGTCGAGCGCGACGGCGATCCGGATTTCGTGAAGGTGCTCGACTTCGGTGTGGCGAAGGTCCCGATCGGCGAGATCCCCGCGCCCGGCTCCTCGCCCATCAGCCGCGCCGGCATGGTCTTCGGGACGCCCGAGTACATGGCCCCGGAGCAGGCGCTCGGTGAAGCCGTCGACGGGCGCGCGGACCTCTATGCGCTCGGGGCGATGCTCTTCGAGATGCTGGCCGGCGTGCGGCCCTTCGTGAGCAACACTCCGGTCGGCATCCTCGGGCAGCAGCTCTCGCAGCCGCCGCCGCGCTTCGCGGAGCGCATCCCGCCGGGCATCGTGCCCCCCAGCGTCGAGCAGCTCGTGCATCGGCTGCTCGCTCGCGACCGCGATCAGCGGTTCGCGACGGCGCGGGCCGTCGAAGAGGCGCTCACGGCTCTGCTCGCTCCGGGACACGGCCGCACGCGGTTCACGCGCGCCGTGGGCTCGCCGGAGGACGCCGTGCGCACGAGCGCGCTCACCATCCCGCGGCTCGATCCGAACGGCTTGCCGACGAACGGGCTCGGGCCGATGGGGTTCGTCCCGAAGGCGTTCGGCGCGTTCACCGCGCGCATCGAGGCGTTGCGCGTTCGCCTTCCGCCCCGGGTCCGTGCGCTCCTCAACCCCGTGTCGTCGCGGACGCTCGCGCTCACGGCGGTGCTCGCCGCGTCGGGCCTCGTCGTGGTCGGAGCGGCGTTGGGCGCTTCACGCCTCCGCAGTGCCCGTGCGAGCGAAAGGGACGGGCACCCGGCGCGCGCCTCCAC
>CAYYWA010000441.1:0-4227 GCA_964475255.1 uncultured Sorangium sp. | reverse complement strand
GGTCTGACCGTCTCGGTTCTCCGGGAACCAGGTTCTTCGGGCAATGGAAAGCCAGCGCTCGCCTGAGCGCGCGCCCTCCCGGGCGCGGTCAGCGCGCTGCACGCGGCAATCGCGGCCACGAGTCGTCCAGCACACCGCCCGAACACGGCGGGAAGGTACCCGACGAGGCGCGGCTTCGGCAACCGCCCTGCACGAAGCCGCGTCAGAGCCCGACCCACTCCGCCGCGTTCACGATCTCGCCTTTGATCCGGATCTCGAAATAGACGAGCGCGCCGCGATCCGACGCTCCAACGGTGCCGAGTCTCTTGCCGGATTCGAGCTCGTCACCGACGGTGACATCGATGGATCCGAGGTTCGCGCTCACCGTGTAATGCCCGCCACCGTGATCGAGGATCACCGTTCGCCCGTATTCGGCGTACGTATCGGCGAACGCGACGCGCCCCGCATGGACGGCGCGCACCGGCGTTCCGGGCGCTGCGGTCAGCTCGAGGCCGTTTGCCCGGCCCGAGCCGCGGCCGGCACGCCGAATTTCGGTCCTCCCGGCCACGGGAAGGGGCAAGCGCCCGCGGCGGGCAGCGAACCGCTCGGGAGCGCCGCCAATTTGGGGGGGCTGGCCCCCGTACACGGCGCTGTGATCGCCGCTCCGCCCCGACAAGAACGCGCGCTCGAACGCGCGTTCGCGCTCTTCGGCCGAGCGCTGAAACGTCTCTTGCCGAAGGCGCGCCTCGTGCTCGGACTCGAGGGGGCCGCGTCGCGCGCGGAGCTTCGATAGCCGCTCTCCGAGCCGCACCTGCTCGCGCCGTGCGTTCGACTGCGTGGCGATGTCGGCGGCGAGCCCCCGGCGAAGGCGCTCGAGGCGAACGGCGTGCTCGACGAGCTCCTCGAACCCGGCCCCCGCGGGGAGCAAGCCCGCCCGCGCGAGGCGGACATAGGCCCGCCCGCGAGCCAGCACGCGGGCGTCGGCCTCCTTTTCTCGGTGCTGGAGCTCCTCCATGCGCCGTGAGATCGCGAGGATTTCGCCGTCGAGCTCGCGCAGGAGCCGCTCCAGCTCCGCCGCGCTCGCGGGGGCTCCGCGATCCGGGCGGCTCGCCGGCTCCGCGGGGTCGGCGGCGCTCACGCTCGTCGCGGCGAGCAGCAGGAAGAGCGCGCGCCGCATCACACCTCCAAGAGCTTGCGCAATCCGATGCGCGCCGAGGCAGCACCGAGCAGCGAGCCCAGGACGAGCAGCCCGACGGCCGCGTACCAGGGCAGAAACCGCGGCTCGAGGCCGAGCAGGGTGAACAGCGCGGGGTCTGCCTCCGAGCGCACGATCGCGAAGAGCACCCCGAGCAGCGCGAGCGCCAGGACGCTGCCCATCGCTCCCTGAGCCGCGCCCTCGAGCACGAACGGACGCCGCACGTAGGCGTCCGTCGCGCCCACCAGCTTGAGCACCTCGACCTCGATGCGCCGCCGCTCGAGGCTCAGCCGGAGCGTGGACGAGACGACGCTCATCACCGCGGCGAGCACCACCACCGCGAGCAGGAGCGCGGCCGCGACGCCCCCGGACAGCAGCGCTCGGAGTCGTTCGCTCCATGCCTCGTACGTTTCGACGGCGTCGACGGCGGGCAGGGCGCCGAGTTGCTGCTTCAGCTCCGTGATGCGCTGGGCCGTGATGCCGCGCTCGAGCTCGAGCTCGAGCGACGCGGGAAAGGCTTCGAGCGGCAAGGCATCGAGCAGCGGATCGCGCCCGTTGCCGGCGAGCCCCTTGCGCGCTTCGTCGCTCGAGACGTATCGGACCTTCACCACGCCGGGCGTTCGCCGGAGCGCTTGCTCGAGCGCGGTGACCTGCGCTGCCGGCGTGTCCGTGCGCAGGAACACGGAGGCGCGGCCCGTGTCGCCCCAGCGCTCGTAGAGCTCGTTCACGTTGACGACGACGAGCAACGCCGCCGCGAGGCACACGAACGCCACCGCGACGGAGAACACACCGAGCGCGTACAAGCGCGCGTCGCTCTTGGCACCGCGAAAGGCGCGCTCGAGAGGCGTCATCTCAGACTACCTGCATGCGCGGGGGCACACTCGTCTCTTCGGAGAGACCCTGGCGGACGTCGTGTGCGCGGCCTTCGTCGAGCACCACGACGCGACGCGGGCGCACGTCGAGCAGCGACCGATCGTGGGTCGCGAACAAGACGGTGACGCCCGTCGCGTGAATGTCTTCGATCAACCCGAGCACGTCCACCGCGAGCACCGGATCGAGATTTCCGGTGGGCTCGTCGGCGAGCAGGATGGCGGGCTCTCCCACGATCGCGCGCGCGATGGCGACGCGCTGCTGCTCTCCACCGGAGAGCTGGCGCGCGGTGTCGTTGCCGCGCCCGGCGAGGCCCACGCGCTCGAGCACCTCACCGACGCGGGTCCGAATCGCCCGTTGCGGCAACCCGAGCACCTCCAGCGGAACCGCGACGTTGTCGAACACACTCCAGTTTGGCACGAGCTTGAAATCTTGGAAGACCACGCCGATGTTCCGGCGCAGGTACGGGACCGAGCTCGCGGCGAGCCGCCCGATGTCGCGGCCCAGGAAGAGAATGCGCCCGCTGTCCACGCCTTCGGCGGCGTAGACGAGTCGGAGGAGCGTGCTCTTGCCCGCTCCCGAAGGCCCCGTGATGAACACGAACTCGCCCCGAGCGATCTCGAGCGTGAGCCCCTTCAGCACGGCCGCGTCCGCGCGATACGCCTTGTGCACGTTCTCGAACACGAGCACGGGCCGGTGCGCTGCCGTCGGGTCGAACCGACTCGACCCGCGGAGGGCGCTTCGGAAGACACGAGGCGACCCACTCGGTTCCATCCTCTTTGTCGGGTAACAGACGGCTTCTCCGCGGCACAAGTTTTTTGGGCCGGGCCGGCCGAGCGACACCCGCGCGTCGGCGCCGTTCTCCTCTGGTCACGCTACATTTCGGGAGTGGTGCTCCGCATTGCCTACTTCGGCCTCCCGCTCGCGGCCGTGCTCCTCGCGCGCGACGGCCACGCGCTCTGCTCGGCGGTGATCTCCCCCGGAAAGCCCGCCGGCACGCGGCGCCTCGAGCGAGCAGGCGTTCCCGTGGTTGCAGCGGAGAGCTTCGACGCGGCCCGGGAGGCCGAGCTCCTCGCGCGTCTCGAGCGCGACCGCCCGGACCTCTTGGTGAGCTGGTTCTGGACGCGCCGGCTCTCGTCCACGTGGCTCGCGCTCCCGCGCCGCGGCGCGCTCGGCGTTCACCCCTCCCTGTTGCCGCGCCACCGCGGTCCCGATCCCTACTTCTGGGCGATCGACTCGGGCGATTCGGAAACCGGAGTGAGCGTGCATCTGTTGGAACCGGAGTACGACACGGGGGCCGTCCTCGACGTCGAACGCATCCCGGTCGGCGAGCGCACGAGTTGGCAGCTCGCGCGCGCGCTCGATCGACCGAGCTTGCGAGCGCTGCGCCGGGTCGTCTCGGCCTATGCGTCCGGCGAGCCGCCGCCCCCGGTACCGCAAGACGAAACACGGGCCACCCGTGCGCCCCAACCGACGGGAGCGCTCCTCCGGGTTCAGTGGGAGTGGCCCACCGAGCGGGTGCTTCGGCGCATCCGCGCCCTTTCGCCGGTGCCCGGGCTCGCGCTCGAGCTCTTCGGTGCGCGGTTTTTCGTGACGCGAGCGCGCCCTGCCGACGCCTTTACGCCGGCTCTCGTTCCGGGCGAGGTCGAGCTCCGCCCCGACGCGCTCGTGGCACGCACGGGCGATGGCGCCCTTGTCGTGGAACGGGCGACCCTCGACGACGACTCCGAGACGCCCACCGAGCTGACGGGCTCGGAGCTTGCCGCACGCTTTGCCGAGCTCTGTCCGTGACTGATAGACTCCGGCGGTGGAGGATACGGACGCATGGATCCCGTGACGTCGGCGCGCACCGCCCGTGAGGGGCTCGCCCGTGGGCTTGCGGCGCTGCAGACACCGGGGCTGCCCAACGGCCTCGCTTCGGCGATCGAGCGCGTGGCTCAGGCGATGGGCACGCTGCATCGGATCGAAACGAGTGGCGGCGCGGCGTTCACCGAGGCGGCCCCGATCGCGCTCGGCATCACGCGCCAGGCCTTGTCGGAGCTGCAGGCGCTCGCGATCGCCCATCCCGCGGTCGACCAGGCGCTCGAAGCGATCGCTGGATCCCTCGGCATCGTGCACGAGCTCACGGTGGAGGCCATGCGCGCGCCCGTCATGCCGCCGCGGCCGCAGGCGCCGCGTCCCGC
>CAYYWA010000440.1:0-4228 GCA_964475255.1 uncultured Sorangium sp. | reverse complement strand
GTCGGCGCGCGCAGCGAGGGGAGCGCCATCGCGAGCACGACGGGCGCGAAGGCGGCGGAAGGACGCGAGGGATCGGCCACCCGACTAGGAACCCGAAATCTCTGCTTAGCCTAGATTCTTGGGTGATGCCGAGCTCTCATGCTGGGACGGCTCGGACGGGAGCCGTCGTGGTCGGTTTTCCCCGGCGCGCGCCGCTCATTTGGCTGGACCAAAGCGCGCGGAGCGCAGAAGATCCCCGGGCCTCGCATGGATGCGCGCCGCCTCCACGCGTTCGGGCTCGCTCTCTCCCTGCTGCTCTTCGCAGCGGTCGCTCTGAGCGAGCCGTCCCGAGAAGCCACGCCGAACGCCGACGTCGGCAGCGGAGCGTCGTGCACCCTCGAGGGAAAGGCCGAGCCGCGCGCCAACGCGCCCATCGTGGACGCGAACGGCCGCGTGCTCGCCCGCTTCAGCGGCGCCCCGACACCGCTCGTGGTGCACTCGCTCCCGGAGCACGCGAGCGGCCTCGCTCGGATCAGCACCGGGACGGGCACCGGCAGCTTCCGCCTGCACGGGTTCCTCGCGATCCGCGAGATCCCCATTTACGCGAGAACGCCCATCGCCGTCACCGCCGACCATCTGTGGCTCGCGCCGGGCTCGCGGCTCGAGTTCGTGGGCGCGCGTCCGGGCGCGGTGCGCGTTCAAAAGCATCTGTCCGGGCCGTTCACGCAAACCGTGAACACCTGGGCCGCGTGCGCGGCGCTCGCGCTCGCGCCCGTGCGGCAAGCGTGGTCTCCCGCGGACGGCGCGTTGCCGTACGCGCTGCGCCGTCCGCGCCTCTCGATCCGCGCGCGGCCCTACGCCTCCGCGCGGAGCGTGATCACGCTGGTTCGGGCGTCCGACGGCGGCGCGGGCGCGCTCTTCTTCGTGAGAGAACGCCACGGGGAGTGGCTCCACGTGGAACACCGCAGTGAGCTCATCGTGGACGGCTGGGTGCAGCGCGCCGAGCTCGAGGCCTTGCCGGCGAGCAAGCGCCTCACGGAGCACACCGCCGACGGCACGGTTCCGGCGCGCCTCGCGGTGCGCGGCGAGCCGCGGGTCATCAAGGTGGCGCGCGAGGTGCCGTTCCGGCAGCGCGCGTCGGAGCTCGAGCCCCCGATCGGCGTCATCGAGCCGGAAGCGGAAGCGTACGTCCTCGACCGTGCCCCGGGCTGGATCAGCGTGATCCCGAAGGCGCTCCAGGTGATTCCGGGGGGCGACGGGCAGTTCTGGGTGAAGGCGAGCGATCTCGGTTTGTGAGGCGGCGGCGCGCGATCCCGCGGCCTGCCGCGTGCCGTCCCGGCGTGATACCGTCCGAGCGCCGTGACCCGCTCCACGACCGAGATGCTCGAGGCCGCCCTGTCGTTCCCGCTGCTTCGCACCGATTTTCCGTGGGGGAAGCGCTACGAGGGCAAGGTCCGAGACAACTACACCACCGCGGACGGCCGCCGCATCCTCGTCGTCACGGATCGAGTGAGCGCGTTCGATCGCATCCTCGGCACGCTGCCGCTCAAGGGACAAATTCTCAACTTCGCGACGGCGTTCTGGTTCGAGCTCACGCGGGACATCGCGGAGAACCACGTGCTCGCCGTGCCCGACCCGAACGTGCTCGTCGCCCGCGAATGCACGCCGCTGCCCGTCGAGATGGTCGTGCGCGCGTACCTCACCGGCACGACGTCGACGAGCATCTGGGTGCACTACGAGCGCGGCGCCCGCGAGTTCTGTGGGCACCGGCTGCCCGACGGTCTCCGGCAGCACGAGCGCTTGCCGCGCCCGCTGCTCACGCCGAGCACGAAGGCGGCACAGGGCGCGCACGACGTGTCCGCCTCGCGCGAGGAGATCCTGCAACTCTCGGGGATGAGCGCCGAGGATTTCGATCACGCCGCCGAGATGGCGATGGCGCTCTTCCGTCGCGGTCAGGAGCACTGCGCGGAGCGCGGTCTCATCCTCGTCGACACGAAGTACGAGTTCGGCAAGACGCCGGAGGGGCGGATCGTCGTCATCGACGAGATCCACACGCCGGACTCGTCGCGCTTCTGGTACGCCGATACGTACGAGGCGCGGATGCGGCGCGGTGAAGCGCCGGAGAGCTTCGACAAGGAATATCTGCGGCGTCACCTCGCGGAGCGCGGATTTCGCGGTGAAGGGCCGATCCCCGAGATCCCGGCGGCGGTGCGCGTGGAGGCGTCGCGCCGCTACATCGAAGCCGTGGAGCGCATCACGGGGCGAAGCTTCGAGCCGAACCTCGAGGAGCCGCTCGCCCGCATGGCGCGCACCGTCGGCGCGTACCTTTCGGGCGCAGCGCGCGGCGAGGGTTGAAGCTTCGACGTCCAGCCGAGTCACGCACATCGTCGGCGCCGGCTTTCGAGTGCGCCTCGAGGGCCGAACCTCCGGCGTCCGCTCGCAGTCGGGGCTAAGCTCGGGGCATGAGCTCCCCCGTGTACATCGTCAGCGCCGTTCGAACGCCCATTGGCGCCTATCTCGGCTCGCTCTCCGCGCTCTCCGCGCCGTTGCTCGGCGCCCGCGCCATCACCGCGGCGCTCGAGCGCGCCCGCGTGAGCAACGACGCCGTGGACGAGGTGTTCCTGGGCAACGTGCTGTCGGCGGGCATCGGGCAGGCGCCCGCGCGTCAGGCGGCGATCCGCGCGGGCCTGCCGGAGCGCGTCCCGTGCACGACCGTGAACAAGGTGTGCGGCTCGGGGCTGCAAGCGATCGTGCTCGGCGCGCGGGCGATCCTCGTCGGCGACGCCGACGTCGTGGTGGCCGGCGGCATGGAATCGATGTCGAACGTCCCCTACTACCTGAGCCAGGCGCGCACGGGGTACCGGCTCGGAGACGGCAAGCTCGTGGACGGGCTCATCTACGACGGCCTGCGCGACGCGTACCACGACTACCACATGGGTGAAGCGGGCGAGCTCTGCGCGCGCGAGCTCGGCATCGGGCGCGAGCAGCAAGACGAGTTCGCCGCCGAGAGCTACCGGCGCGCGCGCACCGCGTCCGCCTCGGGCGCGTTCTCGGCGGAGCTCGTGAGCGTCGCGGTCCCGCAGAAGCGCGGCGGGGAGCTCGAGCAGAGCGTCGACGAAGAGCCAGGGCGCGGCGATCCCGCCCGCTTCCCGGAGCTGAAGCCCGCGTTCCGCAAGGACGGCACGATCACGGCCGCGAACGCCTCGAGCATCAGCGACGGCGCTTCCGTCGTCGTGCTCGCGAGCGAGCAGGCCGTGCGCGCGCGCGGTCTCGAGCCGCTCGCGCGCCTGGTGGGCTGGGGCGGCGCGGCCCAGGCACCCGAGTGGTTCACGACGGCGCCCGCCGCCGCCATCGAGAACACGCTGAGGAAGCTCGAGCTCCAGAAGCGCGACATCGATCTCTGGGAGATCAACGAAGCGTTCTCGTGCGTCACCATCGCCTGCACGCGGCTCGCCGCGCTCGATCCCGCGCGCGTGAACGTGCGCGGGGGCGCCGTCGCCCTGGGCCACCCCATCGGCGCTTCGGGGGCGCGCGTGCTCACGACGCTGCTCTTCGCGTTGCGCGACGAAGGGATGCGCCGCGGCCTCGCCACCCTCTGCATCGGCGGCGGGGAAGCCATCGCCGCGGTCATCGAGCTCGTCTAGTCGAAAACCGGGGTGGAGCGCGACGAGCCCGCGCACCGTCGTTGCCCGTGCGGACGACGAAGTCCGCTCGGCCCCGGTGGGAGCGCTGCTCGACGCGGGAAGCATCGAGCGTCAAGATGAGCGCGTGGCGCACGCCACGGTTCTCGACGAACCTTCGTTTCAGCGCGCTTTCGTCGCGATCCCCTACTTTGCCGGACAGCGCGGCGAAGCCTTGCTGGAGCCGCTCGAGCGGCCCGTTGCCGCGGCGCGCGAGCTCGCGGCGGCCCTCGACGCCCCGAGCCGTGAAGAGCGCGCTCGCGCGCTCTCGTCCGAGCTCGAACGCTTGAAGGCCGTGCTCGCGCGTCGGAGGCTCGCATGAAGCTCACGTTCGGAACCGTTCGCCCCGCGGAGGAGGCCCCGCGCGTCGCGGGCCCGAACCTCCCCGAGCGGCTGCCCCGCGCCGAGCTCGCCCCCGCGCTCATCGTCCGCGCGAACGAGCGCGCCAAGGCGATGCTCGAGGAGGCCCGACAGCGCGCCGAGGCGCTGATCGCGCGCGCTCAGGCCGAAGTCGCGGAGCTCCGCGCCCAGGCCGACGCGGAGATCGAGCGGCTGACCCAGCTGGCGGA
>CAYYWA010000439.1:0-4240 GCA_964475255.1 uncultured Sorangium sp. | reverse complement strand
CCTGCGATGAAGCCCCGCTCACCCAGCCACTGCGACGCGGCTTCGCGCTCGTACACGCGGCGGCCGCCGACGAAGAGCTCGACATCGATGGCCTCGGAGCCCGCCCGAGACCCCGGCGCCCGCTTGCGCAGCGCCTCTTGAACACTCCTCGCGTGGTCACGGCTCGTGCAGAACACGATGATACGACAGGGCGCCTTCCCCTCTCCCGACAGCGCCCAGGCCTCGCTGGCGAGCGCCTCGGGAAGCTCCTTGCTCTCCACGGCGGAGCGCAACGCGAGCCGCTTCTTTGCCTCGAGCCGCTTCTTCACGACCTCGTGGCGCCAATCCGCATCTCCCAGCCGGAGCACCTCTTCACCGCTCCGCTCGCGGCCCGTCGCGGACAGCGAGAGGAACCGCAGCCGTGGAATGATTTTTCGCTCGGATGGAGCCGCTGGACCCAGCGTCCGTCCGTTGGCATCGACACCGCTCGCGAGCTGCTCGATCAGCCGTTCGAACGGCTGAACGAGGTGTGCCTCGTCGAGCGCGATCAGCGCGTCTGCCCCGAGGAGCCCCGCGTGGTAGGGCCGCATCTTGCGCGAGACACCGTAACCAGAGAACAGCAGCCGTGAGCCGACCATATCGACGGTTCCCAGCACGATCGCCGGCAGGCTCGGGTCCTCCAGCCACTGTCTGTTGTCGACATGCTGCCCCCGGAGCGTCGAAATCGGCAGCCGTCGATCTCCGAGCCCGAGCGCTTCCGCGATGGGCGGTTCGTTGGCGACCCATTCGCGCAAGTGCTCCGCGATCTCGGTTGCTTGATCGACGACCGCGCGCCGATCGACGACGTACACCAGCCGGCGTGGGAGCGACGCACCCAGCGCGCGAGCCACGAGCCAGATCGCCATCGTCGCCGTCTTGCCGAGCCCTGTCGGAATATCGAGCGCCTGGACGGCTGCGCCTCGGAGGAATCGTTCGAGCAGCTCCAGCTGCCACGGGAACGGGCGCTGCCCCTCCGGCAAACCGAGAGCACGCCGGAGCCACTCCTCCTTCAGGGCTTCATCGATCTCTTTGTGGCTTTTCGGTTCAATCTTGCCGCTCACGACCACCTCCTCTGGCTCCGGCGGCGCGCCGAGGGCGCACACTCTCGTCATGCGGCCGCGTGGCCGCCCGTCCCGCTCCAACTCATGGATACCCGTGCGGGTGTCGGACGCCTTCAGCCAAGTTCTGCTCTCGTTCTGTTCGAGTCCGTCATCGGGTCCACCCTGCCATCCCCGCTCGCCCTATTCGGCGGGCTGAATATGGCCGCCAGAAGAATGTTCAGGCTTGCCTTCGCTGACGAGCGGCTCCGCGTGCATCGCGAGTGCGCCCCGAGCGAGCTCGACCACGAGCTTTCGCAGCTCAGGCGTATCGACACGCGCTGCCCGCCCGAGCCCCACCAGGAAGCGCGCCAGGGACAAGAGGCCCGCCGTGACCGCGGTGAACACCATCTCGCCGCCTTCCTCTTTGATCTCGCAGGGGAGCTGCACCTGGGTGCGCACCCATCGGGCGTCCTGCAGGTTCACGCGGAACGTGCAGCGGATGGCGGGAGCGCCGGAGTGGTACCCGTCCACGCTTTCGTTCAGGAGCCGGTCAACCTCTGCCGCTTCCGTGTCGCGGAAGGGCTCCTGCCGCGACAGCTCGGCGGAGATCACGCCGTCCAGCCGAAACCATTTCAGCCGGTCGTCGCGATGGCACAGCGCTACGAAGCGCCCGCGGTCGAGCAGAATGCGATGCACCGAGAGGAACCGCCACGCGATGTCCCCGCGCGAAAGCGTGTAGTACCGAACGTTTGCCGCGACCTTCTGCTCCGCCGACTGCTGGAGCACCGTCAGGCTGGCTTCCTCCGCAGGGCTCAACACGCGGGTGACCACGTGGCCTTCGTTCGAACCCACGCCCGTAGCGCACGCGCTGATCCAGGAGAGCAACCGATCGCGCTTCTTGCTTTGCGGAGCGAGCTGAAGGACCCGAACCAGGTCGCTCACGTCCTCCCCCGAGAACGCCACCCCTCCGGGGAACCAGTGCTTCGGCACCGACCAGTACACGTCGGGATGCTCTTCCTCTCGGTGGATGTCGAACCCAGCCCGCGTCAGGTTATCGAGGACGCGGACCAGCTGCCTTCTTTCTACGCCCACGCGCCGCGCGAGCTCGGCCTGTCTCCAGGTCCGCTGCTCCAGAAAGGCCAGCAACACGTTGGCCAGCGTTTCGGTTCCGTCTCGCCGTCCCACGATCCCTCGGCTTAATCTGGTGCTGGTGTCATCAGCTGCTCCTGGCGCACACGCGACCACATCCCAAGAAATCTCTGGTCGCTTCGGCGGGTACCTTCCGACCTTTGCGGAGACTCCAGAGCCTCCGTTCAACAGTCTGTTTCGACGGATGCCAACGCATCCTCAGTTGCGACCCTCGTTCGAACAAAGCTGAAGAGGTATCTCAGGACGAGGGTCATCCGCAAGGTGACGCTGCGTAACTTTCCCCAGCATCTGTTCCCGAGGGCAAGTCCGTCGGAAGCGATGGGCGTTGGGCGGATCTGAAAAAAGGACTATTGCGTTCAGTCGGGGTGCAGTTCCCAGACTGCTGACGGAAAACAAAGCGATTTCGATCGCTTAGCGCTGGCGGGTTGAAGGTAGGGGGCTCAGTTCCGTCAAGCTCGCTCCCCAGCCAGTCCCCGCTCGCACTCACGACGCGAAATCTCAGCAGCTACGCGACGCCGCGTGACTGCGATCCAGGATCTGCACCCGGATCGGTCATGGATGCTGGTGCTGCGGGCTTACGTGGTCGAGTGCTGCATTCTGTACCACAGCGTAGGCTATTCTTCTTCGAAGTAGTCCGTATCCAGCTTCGGGACGCGAATGGGGCGCATGGTCACGCCGACCTCGTAGTCGATCATCAACTCGGCGAGGCGGTTCCCATCGACGAGCACCAGGCGATCGACGGACCTCGCAAACTCCGTGGCCTGTGCGGTGAACGTGGAGGTCGTGATGAACACTCCCTTGTTCGCTCGTTGCCCGGCCAGCGCGCCGTAGAAGGCGTGGACGTCGGGCCTTCCAACCGGGTTTTTCCATCGCTTCGCTTGAACGTAGACCTTCTCCAATCCGAGGCGATCCAATGAGATGACGCCATCGATTCCACCATCTCCTGAACGTCCAACACGAGCCAGATCGCTTCGGCTGGTGCCGTATCCGAGCTTGTGGAGGACATCGAGGACGATGGTTTCGAAGAACTGAGGGGACACCTGGGAGAGGATTTCGAGAAGCTCGCGTCTGGTCGCGGCTCTCAGCTCCGCCACGGCGGCCTCCAAGCGATCGTCCGGGCTCGCCACGGCTGCTGCTGTCGCCGGGGACCCTTCCGATGGTGCGGTGGGCTGGTCCTCTTGCGCAATCGGGCGCAGGCGCACATCGTCGTTTCCGGTTGCGATCTCTTCGATTATGTTCTCGGTCGTGCCTCCCTTCGAAGTGACGGAGCAGTCTCGGCTTGGCTGCTCCGAGAGCTCAGCCTGCGCGGGACGCCCCGCCGCCCTCCGTTCTCCGCCGCCCTGCGCCGTGGAGCGAAACGCGGTATCCTAGCCCCATGCACGCGCGCAAGGTTCGGGTCGAAAACGGACGCATCAAGCTCGACGAGCCGACGAATCTGCCCGACGGAGCCGAGGTGGAGCTCGTGATCTTGAGCGGCGACGAGCTCGACGATGCAGAGCGAGCTCGCCTGCATGCCTCCCTGGAGCGCGCGCTCGACGATGAGGACGCGCGTCGCGTCGTGGATACGGACGAGTTCCTGGCGGAAGTCCGCGCCGACTCGTGAGAATCGAGATCCTCGAAGAAGCACGCGATCAGTACCGCGCACAGAACGCGTGGTGGCGCGAGCATCGCGACGCGAAAACGCTATTTGCTCAGGAGTTCCTCGCAGCGATCCGTCACCTCCGAACAGCACCAGAAAGCGGCGTCATCTATTGCTGGCGACGCAGCCGAGCAATCCGACGCTTACTCATGCCGAAGACCGAGTACCATATCTACTACCGCTTCGATCGCGAACAGGACGCCTTGGTCATCTACTCGGTTTGGAGCGCTCGTCGCGGTCGCGGTCCGAAGCTGTAATGCGCGCTGCTCGCCGTGGGTGCTGCGCCACCTTGGTCGCGTGTGCCGAGAGCACGGGAGTTCGGTAGACCGGACGCTTTGTCGTTTCCAGGGCGCGGGCTCCGTTTCCGTAACGGGGGCCCACGCGTGCCCTCGCG
>CAYYWA010000438.1:1165-4242 GCA_964475255.1 uncultured Sorangium sp. | reverse complement strand
CCGCCCAGGAGCGCGAGCGCGCCGCCGAACGCGAGCCCGGTGAGCGCGAAGCCCGGAACGCGCGCGGGCGGCGCGTCGAGCGCGGGCGGTCGCTCCGCGGTGACGAGGGTGCGCGTGCGGGCCACTATCGGGCGCCGCTCGCCGTCGCGGTCGATCGTCGCGCGGTCGAGGGCGCGCTCCAGCTCGTCTGGAATCCAGAGCTCGTCCCAGCGCGTCGTCGGGCGATCGGTGAGCGGGCCGAGCGCGAGGTCGAGCGCGGTGTAGAGCCAGAGCTCCTCCGCGGAGAGGCGCTCGGTGTGCTCGCGGAAGGTGTAGCGGCCCGGGCCCTCGACGGCGCGAGCGAGCTCGCCGCCGAGGACGCGATCGATCGCGTCGCGGACGCGCGTCGTGCAGTTGTCGTAGTAGTAGTCGTAGTCGTAGTAGCGGTTTTCGGGGCGCGCGTTCTCGGCGAGGGCCTTCGCGAGCGCACCGCGCTCTTCCCGAGTGAGCGCGAGCTCCTGCGCGACGACCGTCCGATTCTGCGCCGCGTACGCGTACAGCGTGTCGGGGAGCGTGGAGACGCTGAGCCAGTACCGAAAGCGGCCGGCCATGAAGTCCCGAATGCCGGACAGGCCATCGAACGCGAACGTGCCGAAGTTGTAGACGAGCGCGCGATCTCGCCACTCGAGCAGAAGCGCATTGTGCCCGAAGCGCGCGAACGGATGATCCCCCGGGCCCATCGTGAGCACCGCCACGCGGCGCGGCGGCACGTCGAACGCGCTCGGGGCCCGCTCGGCGCGCTGCGCTGCGGCCGACGCCGGAGGCAGCGAGAAGACCCCCAGCGTGGCGGCAACGACGAGAATGCGAACGACTCTGCTGGTGATCGCCACGGGCCGACTCTAGCCTAGGTTTCCGGCCGACGCCGGAGGGGAGCCTCGAGCTCGAGGCGGATTTCCCGACGCGTTCGACGCGCAGCGAGGGCAGCGCGCTCGCGAGCACGGGGCCGCCCGAAGGCGGGCAAAGGCGTGAGCTCTGCTTCCCGATGAGGACGCCAGAAAGCCCGGCCCACCCGTGCCTGCAGCGGCGAGGCCGCGCGCGCAACTACGGAATCAGGACCAGCTTGCCGACCGTGCTCGCGGACTGCAGGGCACGGTGAGCGTCCGCGACCCGCTCCAGCGGGAACTCCGTCACGGGGGACGGGCGAATGACGCCGGCCCGGAGCTTCTCGAAGAGGTCCTCCATCGCCTGGTGAAAGAGGGGCAGCTCCCCGAACAGATACGAGAGATTGAACGCGAGCACGCCGACGTTGCGGTCGACCATCTTCATCGGATGGAAGCGCGGAGTCTTGAGATAACCCGCGAGCAGGCGGAAGGGGTTCGGCAGGCCGCCGCGCGACATGAGCGAGTGGAACCCATAGACGATGAGCCGCCCGCGCGGCGCGAGGTGCCGGTAGCTCTCGGCGAGCGTGGCGGCGCCATTCGCGTCGAAGACGGCTCGAAACCCCGTCGGCGCGAAGGACTTCGCGGCCGCCCAGAGGTCCTCGCCGCTCTTGTCCACGACCGCGGTCGCCCCCGCCGCGCGCGCGACGTCGACCTTGTGCGGCGCGCCGACGACGCCGAGGACCTCGCAGCCCGCGGCCCGAGCGAGCTTCACGATCGCGCTGCCGACGCCCCCCGCGGCGGAGTGCACGAGCACGCGGTCCCCGGGTGAGAGCCGACAGAGCTCGAGCACCGCGTACCAGGCCGTCAGAAACGCCACGGAAAAGCCGCCGGCTTCGACCATGCCGAGCTCGGGGGGCAGCCGCACGAGCTGCTCCTGCGGCACGACGACCGCGCTCGCGTAGGCCCCGAACTGCGTCACGCCCATGACGGTGTCCCCCGGGCGGAAATCGGTCACGCCTGCGCCCACCTCCGCGACCACCCCGGAGAACTCGAAGCCCGGCGTGATCGGGAAGCCCACGAACTCGCGCGCCGAGCTGTAGAGCCCCATGCGAACGACGCAATCGGCGTAATTGACGCCGATCGAGCGCGTCGTGACGTGCACCGTGCCGGGACCGGGGACGGGGTCGGGCTCCGTCTCGAGGCGGAGTTTGTCGAAGCCGCCAGGGCGATGGACGACGATTCTGCGCATGCGGGGCCTCTTATCGTCGCGAGCGGGGCCGTGGCAATCGGTGTGCGAAGTTGTGGGTCTTTGGGTCCGATCTCCCTTCCTCGTCCGCTCGCCTTCGGGCGGGGCTCGGGGAAAGCGGAGGATAGTCTGTGGAAAAGATGAAAACTTCGCTCCCCTTATGCTTATATTCGCGAGGTTGTGGGCCGTCGCATTCCGACGGCGTGCTGCGAGACCAGATGGAAACCCGCTCCGAGCTCCTCACGCGTGCTCTCTGCGAGACTCTGGATAGCATCCTGAGCCCCACCGCTCGTGATGCCTTGCTCCGCGAAGCACTCGCGCTTTCAGGGAGGAACGACGTCCCGCTCGAACCAGAAACATTTCGCGCGTTCATCGCGGGGCCGCTCGCGAGCGCTCTCGAGCGAGCGCTCGGGACGAAGCTCGGCGGCTCGGTGACGGTGGAGCTCGAGCGCGCCACCGCGCGCCTCCTGCCACGCGCGGGGCTCGCCGCGGAGCGAGCTCCCGGCTCCCAACGCTCGCGCATGACCACCATCCCGGCGTCGCGCAGCGCGCGGCTCCGGCGTCGCTCGTCGAATCCTCCCGCGGATCGGGTGACGCCCGTCGAAAAGCACCCCGTGCTCGCGCGCACCACCCTCCCATCGGGCGTCACGCCGCACGAGCCCACGAGCGCGACGCGGATGAAGCGAGCGGAGTCGATCGGCCGCATCCCGACGGTACCGGCGCGACCCTCCTTCACGGAGCCCTCGGGACCGAACTCGGGAGATCGCCCGGTGCTGTCCTGGGCGCTCGACTACGCGCCGCCGTCCACGCCCGATCGCGTGGTCTCCACGGCGCGGCGGCTGCCGCTCGTGCTCGTCTCCACTCGGGATCCAGAGCTGGTTCAGCGGTTCGCGGCGTGGCTCGATCCGCGCGCGGCGGTCGTGGGGGGCGGCGGCCGGCCCCGGGGAGTGGGGGGCCACGGGGGCGGCGGG
>CAYYWA010000438.1:0-1155 GCA_964475255.1 uncultured Sorangium sp. | reverse complement strand
ACCTCGGCGAGGCGAGCCAGCGCCGGACGCTCATCGTGCTCGATTGTCGGGAGCCGCTCGTGCGTCCGCAGTCGCTCGCTGGTCTCGCCGACGAGCTCCCCGCGGCGGTGCGCGTCGTGCTTTGGGGCGCGACGCGCGAGCTCGAGCGCGCGCTCTTCCAGATCTCGCCGGCCACCGCGCGCTGGGTCGTGTGCAGCCCGGAGATGACCGAGAGCGACGTCGTCGAGCGCTGCGCCGAGATGGTGGGCTGAGCGCGGCTCAGCGTTCGGCGACCGCGCGGAGCGCGTCGTCGCGCGGTGCCGTCGCCAGCAGCGGGCTCTTGCCCGACGCGAGCAACGCGGCGCGCACCGCTCGATGCGGGAAGCCCGTCTCGCCGAGCACGGCGTCCACCACCTCGGCGACCTTGGCCGAGCCGTTTTGGCGAATCGGCAGGGCGAGCTCGAGGGGGACGACGCGCCCCACGATCCCGGCGCGATCGAGGACCGCGTGCGCCGCCTCGCCCCCGACGGCGACGCTGTCCGTGAGCTGCCGCACGTCGATGATCTTGCCGATCTTGCCGATGTCCCGGCGCACCCGATGCTCGCGCCGCTCGAGGAACGCGGCCACTCGACGCGCGAGCTCGGCGTCGTCGAGGCGCTCCTTCAGCGCCAGCTCCGACAACGCGACGACGTAGCGCGCGCTCGTGATGACCGCGCTGATGCTCGGGTCGCGCTCGGAGAGGCGCACCGCCGCGAGGAAGCGCAGGCCGGAGCTCGCCACGCGCGCGAGCCGCTCGATGAGCTCGCTCGGCTCGGGTGGATCGATGAGCTTGACGTCCACGTACTCGTCCAGGCTCGCGATGCCGAGCGACAAGGCCGGGCCGAACGTCATCTGCGGCTTGGGGTTGAACCCCTCGGAGTACGCCGTGCGGAGGCCCGCGCGCCGAAGCGCGCGCGGCAGCTCGCGGATGAGATCGAGGTGGCCGAGCAGCGCGGCCGCACCCGTCTTCTCGAAGCGCAGCCGGAGCCGCTCGGGGCGCCCGCCCGTCCGCGGGGGGCGTCGGGCCACGGGGCGTTGGGCGCGGCCCCGCGCTTCGACGATCGGCAGCCCCGCGCGCTCCGTCGGCGCGTGCGCGCCGAGGCGTGAGAGGGCGGCGACGCGGCGGCTGCGCATGCC
>CAYYWA010000437.1:1987-4262 GCA_964475255.1 uncultured Sorangium sp. | reverse complement strand
CACGCACTGGCAGATCCACCGCGGTCGCTCGCCGCGAGCCGTGACGCGCTCGGCCAGTCGGAGCGAGCCGACGCGGGCGTTGACCTCGAGGCGGACCGTCGGCGTCACGCCGCCGCCCTCCGCTTCGGCGCGCGCGTCTGCACGGCGCGCCCGACGATGACGGGAGGATTCGCCGCGAACGGCCGAATCTCCTCGAGTGGCACGGCCCACGCGCAGGCGCGGAGCTGCCGCCAGAGGGCGAGCTGCGCGAGCCCGGCGTCCACCGCGACACAACAGAAGTAGCGGTCTCGGATATACGCTCCCCAGATCACCGAATGGTCTCCTTCTCCGGCTCGAGCAGCCGAGCATCGAACGCCACGATGCGACCGCGCTTGAGCGCGCGGCGCTGGTCGAAGCAATGAATCGCGAGGATCGCGGTGCAAGCGACGAGCGTGAACGCCGCCGCCAACACGACGATCGTGAGCGCGAGCATGGCGGCACGGGCGACGAGCTCGCTCACGGCGCCTCCGGAGTTTGGTTGCGCTCGGTAGGCGGCACCACCCCAGCCTCGCGGCGACCGCCCGAGTGCGCGCGGGCGCTGTCGTGACCAGGTGCCCCCAGGGGACGGCTCAGCGCAGGCGTGTACCGGCGGTCCCTGGCGAACGCGAGCACGCGGAGCGGGAGCCGCGCTGGCACCACGTGCCAGTCGCAGCGAGGCTCGTCGCCTATCACCATGTACACCGCGCGGTCGCAGTAGGCGCACGTCCCGGTCAAGCATCCCTCCCGCACGAGCATGGGAAGCATTCGAAGCAGGCGTATCTGTCGTGCGGTGCGCACGGCACGGGGTGCTCGTCGAGGATGGCGCGGCGCCGGGCGCAGTCCGGAGCGTGCTTGAGCACACGGCAAACGCAGCAAACGAAACTGCACGCGGCACAAGGGCGCAGCGTGAAAACCTGTTCTTTCGGTTGCCGCATTCATGCGGCCTCCCGAATCCCGTGCGGCAGCCAGCACATCGGCGCGGCACGCGTCGGCATGACGGCGATTCGCCACGCATCCGATGGCGGGCGCAGCACGAGCGGTCGCGGCAGCTCGATGCATCCCGGGTGAACGAGCAAGCGGTCGCCTTGGATGCCGGCGAGCAGCGGAACGAGGAACCGTCGGTCGTAGACGCAGCTGCCGATGAGGGCGCCGTCCGCGAGGTAGTCGTAGAGACCATCGGGTCGCTCGCGCAATGCAGGCTCCCAGGGAGCGTCACGTACCCACGCGCGCAGATCGGACAGACGCACAGAGAACGCCGCAGCACCCATCCGGAACGCCTGGACTCGGCAGTCCTCGCGGTAGTGCCGTGGCACACCGCGCGCGAGCAACATGGCCCCGGTGGCACCGAAGATCCGAAAGCACGCCCCATTGAACCAGGTGCCCTGGAGCTCAACGGAGAAAACTCGAGCTGCGTCCATCCCGGGCGGCAACTCGACATCGCGAGTCCGCACGCCCACGCGGTCGGGCGCCGTGTGCATCATCGCACCGCCTCCATCGTGACAAGCGCGACCACGAACCCGACGCACCACGCGATCACGATCACGGCGATCGCCTCAGCCGTCTCGAGATACGCGTCCTCGTCTCGCGTGGCTCGACGTTGAGACGCGGGCCCGTGTTGGCTCGCGACGTTCAAATCGCGTCGTCCGTTCAGCGCGGCAACGCGATCGTGGTCGATCGTTGCGTACCGGCCCGCCTGGGCCCGTGTCCAGCGGTGAGACATCACCGATCCTCCGTCCCCGTCGCCGAGTTCGGCGGCGACTCGCATTCGCTGCTCTGCGCGTAGTCGATGAGCTCGGCGATGATCGCGAGCAGACCATCACGCGGCAGCATCAAAACGGCGTGAAACGGGACAGGGCGCGCGCCCGAGCAGTAGTCGCGGATCGTTCGCTCGTCGCGCTTCATGCGTCGCGCGACGGCATTCTGCGAGCCTTCGGACGCCCGAGCCGCATCACGGCGCGTGTGCGCATGGGACTTGGCAGCGCCCGCATTGTCGATATTGAGCGCGAGGTGGATCTGGGCGGGCCGATCCATACGAAAGGCGTGCTTATTCTGTCCGGCTATATCTCCGGTCAGTTCCTGCCTGAAATTCCGCTCTCCATGAGCGCCAGCATCGTCTTCGAGCAGTCCTATGGTGGTATCGATGGCGACAGCGCCTCGTCGGCAGAGCTTTACGCGCTTATCTCGGCACTCGCAGAGGCACCAATCGCGCAGGGCCTTGCTGTCACAGGCGCAGTTAAACAGCAAGTTCAGGTGCAGG
>CAYYWA010000437.1:0-1977 GCA_964475255.1 uncultured Sorangium sp. | reverse complement strand
TGAAACGGGACAGGGCGCGCGCCCGAGCAGTAGTCGCGGAGCGTTCGCTCGTCGCGCTTCATGCGTCGCGCGACGGCGTTCTGTGAGCCTTCGGAAGCGCGAGCCGCATCGACGCCCTTCTCGAACACGTCGGCGGCACGCCTCTTGGAGAGCTCGTCCCAGGAGAGACGTGCACCCTTTCTCAAACCAGGACGCTCGATCTCGGCGAGTCGGCGACGCAGCTCGTGGAGGTCCTCGATCGCCATCAGCGGGCGCCTCCCGCCGCGCAATGACCTCCGTCATGCGCGTTTTCACGCGCACGCGGCACACGTCGGCGACTCGGAGCGCGCGCCATTGGCTAGAGCGACTCCTCTTCGTCGAGGACGCGCGCGTGATCGCTTCCCACGATCTCGGTCCACGCGATCATGGGGATTCCGTAGGTGCGCTCAATCTGAGCCATCCGCTCCGCCGTCGGCCGTGCAACGCCCGTCACCCAGGCCGAGACGGCTTGCTTCGAGACGCCAAGCGCGCTCGCGATCTCCGCCTGGGAGGCGGGATGTACCCGAAGGAGCTTCGCGCCCCTGGTCAACGACGGGCTCTCGGCCGCATCCCGGGCGAGCGCCCTGACCTGCGCGAGAGCGTTCTCGAGCAGCGAGCTGACGGCGGAGATGTCACCCGTGAGCTCGACGACGTTCTCGACATCACGCGCCCCTTCGCCGAGCTGCAGCACCAGCGACGGGTACCCGCCGGGCCCGGTCACGGCGCGAGCGAAGGGAACTCGCTTCCCGTCGATGTCGAGCCGCGCTCGCATCAACCGTGCTCCGTCCCCGTGCTCGAAGGCGGCTCGACCGCGGCGTGCTCGCCGGAGTCGTGGGGGGAGGGCTCGACCAGGCGCGCCCGCGCGGCTTCGACGGCCGCCTGGACCTGTTCAACGGTCGGCTCCGGGCCGAGGCCCGCGATCAGGAAGTCGCACGACACCCCCAGGACCTCCGCCAGCCGGGCCACGGTCGTTCCTGCGGGATCCTTCCGCTCGCCCGACTCGATCACGCCCACCGTCGCCGTCGAGAGTCCGGCGAGCCTGCCCAGCGCCAGCGCCGAAATGCCCGCCATCTCGCGGACCCTTCGGAGTCGGCTGCCGATCTCTGTTGTCACGCAACAACTGTTACATGCTGTAACGGTTATTGCAAAGAGAATTCGTTCGACTGCAACAAGCGTTGCGACTTACGGTTGCTGGAGCTGATGCCGAAACCAGCCCCGCTCGAGCGCCTGTCGCCGTTTCAGCAGAGGATTCGGCGACTCTCGGAGGAGCGCGGCGTGGAGGTGAGTCAGCTCGGTAAGCAGGCCGGGTTGTCGGATCAGGCGGCGCTGAACTGGCTGCGCAAGGGGGCGCTCCCCAGGGTCTTGCAGAAGTGGCGTCAGTTCGCGACACGCTGGGATGTGTCGATCGACTGGCTCGTCGGTGAGGAGCCAATTCGATCAGGGAGCCCGATCCCGCGGTTCGGTGCGTCAGAGCACGCGGCAGAGAGCGAACCGGGGGCCACGGTCCCGCCAATCTCGGATCTCAACCTCGAGCGATATAGGAAGCAACTGCGTGAAATTGCCAGCCGATTAGGGTTGCGTGAAGAGCTCGTGCTGCTGCTCGAACTGAAGAGGGACGTCCCAGAGGAGATGGCGGCGGCAGACATCCCGAGTCAGGTGAAGATTGCGATCGTCGCCGCTGCCCAGGTGACGGGGCACCCCCTGGAGAAAGTGGCCGAGATCGCCGCGGCCTTGAGTGAGGATCAGTCGCTCCGCAACCACCGCCACGCGCACACGGTCGAACTCTGGTTCGACGAGATTCGCAAGGAGCTCTCGAAGCTCCCGCCGCCCGGGAGCGGGCTCCGCACCAAAGTGACGATGCCGCCCCCCTCGCAGGGCACGGACAAGAAACGGTAGGGGCGCGCCCCTGGGGCTTTACCGGGAGTGCTTCCAGCGGCGCCGCTGCGCGTACTCCGGCGT
>CAYYWA010000436.1:0-4266 GCA_964475255.1 uncultured Sorangium sp. | reverse complement strand
CCCCGCGCGCGGCGCGCCCGCGCGACGACGCCCCCCGAGCGCTCCGCGTCGAGCGAGCCCGGGAGCACAATCTCCGCGACGTCTCCGTCGCGGTGCCGCACGGCGCGCTCGCCGTCGTCACGGGTCCGAGCGGGTCCGGAAAGAGCACGCTCGCCTTCGACGTGATCTTCGCGGAGGGCCAGCGTCGTTTCTTGGAGACGCTGACCCCGTACGCCCGCAAGTTCCTGCCGACCATGCCGCGCCCCGACGTGGACGCGGTCACGGGCGTTCCTCCGTCGATCGCGCTCGAGCAGCGCACGGCGCGCGCCGGCGCGAAATCGACGGTCGCGACGGTGACCGAGGTCGCCCACTACTTGCGCCTCCTCTATGCACGGCTCGGGGTGCCGCACTGTCCGGCTCACGACCAGCCGATCGCGGCCCTTCCGCCGAGCTCGATCTTCGAGGCCGTGCGCCGACTGCGCGGAGAAGCGTACCTGCTCGCTCCAGCGGTCTCGGCGCGCAAGGGAACGTACCTCGACGTCTTCACGGCCGCGGCGCGCTCCGGCATCGAGCAGGCCTTCTGCGACGGCGCGCTCGTCTCGACGGACGCGCCGCCCCGGCTCGCGAAGACGCGGGAGCACACCATCGATCTCGTCGTCGCGGGGCCGACGGAGCCGCGACGCTTCGGACCGGACGCGCTCGCGCGAGCGCTGGTGTTCGGACGCGGAGCGCTCAAGGTGCGGACGGGGCGCGACGAGGTGCTGTTCTCAACGCGGCGCGCGTGCCCCGAGTGCGCGCTCTCCGTGCCCGAGCTCGATCCGCGCTGGTTCTCGTTCGCGACCAAGCAAGGGCGCTGCGAACGCTGCGAGGGCGACGGGGTGCTCGTCGAGGAGCGGGTGAGCGGGCGCGGCGCGTCGCGGACGGTGACGACCGTCTCGCGCGTCTGTCCGGACTGCGGTGGCGCGCGCCTCGCGCCGATCCCGCGCGCGGTTCGCCTCGACGGGGAGCGCTACCACGAGCTCGTCGGGCGCTCCGTCGACTCCCTCCTCGCGCGCGTCCGCAAGCTCAAGTTCAAGGGCGACGCGGCGCGCATCGCCGCTCCGTTGCTCACCGAGCTCCTGCGTCGGCTCGAGTTCCTGCGCGACGTGGGCCTCGACTATCTCTCGCTCGACCGCTCCGCGCACACGCTCTCCGGCGGTGAAATGCAGCGCTTGCGCCTCGCCGCGCAGCTCGGGGCAGGGCTCACCGGCGCGCTCTACGTTCTGGACGAGCCCACGATCGGCCTGCATCCCCGCGACACGGGGCGCTTGATCGACAACCTCAAGCACCTGGTTCGGCTCGGCTCCACCGTGGTCGTCGTGGAGCACGACGTCGAGACGATCCGGGCCGCCGACTACCTCGTCGAGCTCGGTCCCGGAGGCGGGGCGCGGGGCGGCCGCGTGATCGCGGCCGGGTCGCCTGCTTCGGTGCTCGCGGTGCCGGAGTCGCCCACCGCGCGTGCGCTCTCGCGGGCTCCGGAGCTCCGAAAGCCGCTCCCCATCACGGGGAGGCAGCGCTGGCTCACGGTCGAGGGAGCCGCCGAGAACAACCTCAAGGACGTAGCGCTCGCGATCCCGCTCGGGCGCCTCACGGCCGTGTGCGGAGTGAGCGGCTCGGGCAAGAGCACGCTCGCTTTGCGCGTGCTCCTGCCCGCTCTGCGCAAGAAGCTCGGGCTGGTCGCGGAGGAGCCGGGCCGGTTCCGTGAGCTCAGCGGTCACCAGGAGCTCCGTCGGGCGCTCTCCATCGATCAATCGCCGATCGGACGCACCCCGCGCTCCGTCCCGGCGACGTTCCTCGGGATCTGGGACACGATTCGCAAGCTGTTCGCCGCGACTCCGGAGGCCCAGGTGCGCGGGTTCACGGCGGCGCGCTTCTCGTTCAACACGCCGCAGGGCGGGCGCTGCCCGGGCTGCGAGGGACAGGGCGTGATCACGCACGAGATGAGCTTCCTCCCGGACGTCGTCACGCCGTGTCCGACGTGCTCCGGGGCTCGCTTCGACCCGGCGACGCTCGAGGTCCGCTATCTCGGTCTGTCGATCGGCGACGTCCTCGCGCTCACCGCCGAGGAGGCGCTGACGTTCTTCGCGAACCACCCCGCGATCGCGGCGCCGCTCACGACGCTTCGGGAGCTCGGCGCGGGCTACATCAGCCTCGGACAGGGCTCGCACACGCTCTCGGGCGGTGAGGCGCAGCGCCTGAAGCTCGCGGCCGAGCTCACCGCGAAGGCGCACCACGAGCCGACGCTCTACGTGCTCGACGAGCCGACGACGGGGCTCCACCTCGCGGACGTCGAGCGCCTCGTGCACGTCATCGGCCGCCTCATCGAGCGCGGCGACACGGGCGTGGTGATCGAGCACCACCCGCACGTGCTCGCGGGCGCGGACTACCTCGTGGAGCTCGGGCCCGAGGGCGGCGAGCACGGCGGCCGCATCGTCGCCCAGGGCTCGCCCCGCGAGCTCGCGCGCGCCCGCACGCCAACGGGGCGGGTCATCCGCGAGCTCGTCCGCGACGTGCGCGCCGCGCCTCCATCGTCGCGGCCGCGCGCCGCGCACCCGTGACGTCAGCCCGAAATCTAGGCTCAGGACAGGGCGGCGACGACCCGATCGGTGAACGCGCTCGTCGTGGCCGTGCCGCCGATGTCCGGCGTGGTCGCGCGCCCTTCGGCGATCACGCGGCGAATGGCGTTCTCGAGCCGCTGAGCACGCTCGCGCTCGCCGAGGCGATCGAGGAGCATCGCGCCGGCGAGCATCACCGCGGTCGGGTTCGCGATCCCTTTGCCGGCGATGTCGGGGGCCGTTCCGTGCACGGCCTCGAAGATCGCCGCGGCCTCGCCGATGTTCGCGCCCGAGACGAGGCCGAGCCCGCCCACGAGGCCCGCCGTGAGGTCCGACAAGATGTCGCCGAACAGGTTCGTCGTCACGATGACGTCGAAGCGCGTCGGATCGCGCACGAGCTGCATCGCGCAGTTGTCCACGATGATGTCGGTGAACTCGATGTCGGGATACGAGCGAGCCAGGTCGCGCCCGACCTCGAGGAACAGACCCGACGTGAGCTTGAGGATGTTGGCCTTGTGCACCAACGTCACGCGCCTTCTGCCGTTGCCGCGCGCGAGCTCGAACGCGAAACGCAGGATGCGATCGGAGCCGTGGCGCGTGATGATCGAGATCGCCTCGGCGGCGCTGCGCGTCGGATCGATGTAGTGCTCGATCCCGGAGTACTCGCCCTGCGTGTTCTCTCGCACGACGATGAGGTCGACCTTGTCGTAGCGCGTGTCGATGCCGGCGAACGTGCGTGCCGGGCGCACGTTCGCGTAAAGGTCGAACTCTTGACGGAGCGCCACGTTCACGCTGCGGTACCCGGCCCCGATCGGCGTCGCGAGCGGTCCCTTCAGGCAATACCGGTTCTTGCGGATCGACTCCAGCGTGGACTCGGGGAGCGGAGCGCCGTGCTTCGGGATCGCGGATGCACCCGCGTCGCACGGCTCCCACTCGATGGTCGCCCCCGTCGCGTCGATCGCACGAACAGCGGCTTGCACGACCTCGGGGCCGATGCCGTCGCCCGGGATCAGGGTCACCTTCGTCTTCATGGCAGCGCTCCTTCCACGATGCGCCCGAGGCTCGGCCTCGGCGCTCGTAGCCTGCGCCACGCCGCCCTGGATTTCCAGATCTCTCGCGCCTCCGTTTCGCGTCGTGACGGTCCGCCGTGTCGGCGTGACGGTCCGCCGTGTCGGCCGGCGCGGGCTCGTGTCGAGCAGGTCGGGTCAGGCGAGCGCCGACGTCGGATCGCGCTCTTCGGTCGAGGCTCCGGGCAGCGCAAAGAGCCGTGCTTCGAGCGCCTGGTGCTCTGGCGAGCGCAACACGTCCAGCGTGCGCGGCGCGTACAGGGGAGCCGCCCAGCGCGCGAGAAAGCTGTCGACGCGCGCCACCGCCTCGTCGAGCCGGTCGGCCGCAATGCGTCCCGACTCCACGCCGTGGATCACCGCATCGATCGCCCGGTGCATGCGCTCGGGCGTGTGACACACGAGAAACAAATCGATCGACGCCTCGAGCCCGAGCAGCACCGCCTCCTCCAGGCCGAAGTGGTCGAGGACCGCGCGCATCTCGAGGTCGTCGCTGATCACGAGGCCGTCGTACCCGACGTCTTCGCGCAGCACGCCCAGCACGGAACGGCTCAGCGTCGCCGGCAACACCGGGTCGAGCGCCGAGAAGACCACGTGCGCGGTCATCATCGAGGCCACGCCCGCTCTCG
>CAYYWA010000435.1:0-4289 GCA_964475255.1 uncultured Sorangium sp. | reverse complement strand
CCGGCGGCCATGGCTCCGCTTCCGGTGGGTGCTCCCGGCGGAGCGGCCGCGGCTCCGACGAGCGCGGCTCCGCTCGTGCCGGAGCGCGTGACGGCTGCCGGAGTCGGAAGTGACCTCGAGGGGAGCCCCCAGCGACGCCGCTCACCCGTCGTTGCTTGGGTCGCCGTGGGCGGTGGCGCCTTGATTGTCGGCCTGACGCTGGGCCGCGTGATTTTTGGGGGTGGAGCGACGGCTCCGGTCGCTCCAGCGAGCGTCGCCGAGCCTGCCGCGCAGCCGCCCCTGCCGGACCTTCCCGCGCCGCCCCCTCCGGCGCCCGCGGAGCCCGAGGTGACGGAGGCTTCGGAAGGAGGCGCGGAGGTCAAGGCTCGTGTGCAAACGCGCGCGCCTCAGGTGGTCACGAACCGACCGGCACCCACGCCAACGGCGGCGCCGGAGAGCAAGCTCACGGGTGGCCTGCGCAGCCTGGGATCGGGCCTCAGCCCGAGCGTGGGCCCGCGCGTCGACGGCGGCACCTCGACCGGCTCCACGGGAGGCGCGGAGCTCACCTCGAGCCAGGTGCAAGCCACGGTTGCCCGCTACACGGGGAGCGTGAAGCGGAGTTGCTGGCAGCCCGCCCTCGACACGCGCTCCAAGGACGCGCCCATGTCCGCGCGCGTGAACGTGACCATCGACATTGCGCCGAGCGGGACCGTCAGGAACGTCTCGACGAGCCCCGATCCGCGGGGATACCCTGGTCTTTCGAGCTGCATCGCTGGCCGCGTGCGGAGCTGGCAGTTTCCGCCGTCCGGCGGATCGACGACCATCACGGTGCCTTTCGTCTTCGCGGGGCAATAGGGCTGCTCCGCGGGCGGTCGCGAGTCGGTGAGGGGCGAAAAGAAACGCGCCGGTCGGGTCGCCCCGCCGGCGCGGTCGCAGTCGCTCGTAAGCCGGGTTCTGTAATGCGCAAGGGATCGCTCCCGTGCGCACGGCGGTCATTCCTCTGGGACGCGCGTCGCCGCGCGCCTCGTGCGGCCTACCCAGGGGCTCGGGCGGGCAGCCCTCGAGCGCCCCTCTACATGGCCTTGCTCCAGATGGGGTTTGCCGTGCCGCGACCGTTACCGGCCGCGCGGTGGGCTCTTACTCCACCGTTTCACCCTTACCGGCGGGACGCGAGCGTCGCGCCGGCGGTTTGTCGTTTTCTGTGGCACTTTCCTCGAGGTCACCCTCACCGGGCGTTACCCGGCATCTTGCCCTGTGGAGCCCGGACTTTCCTCCCGGCGCTCGCGCGCCGAGCGATCGCCTGAGCGGCTGCGGCAGCCAAAGATACCGCGCTACGCCGCGGTGAGCCAGGCCGGATCGACGGGTGAGAGCTCGGCGATTCGGGTCCTCAGCTTGCGCTTGGCGCGTGCTTCGAGCTGGCGAGCCCGCTCGCGGGAGACCCCGAGCTGTCTTCCGATCTCGGCGAGGGAGAGCTCGTCCTCGCCGTCCGCCATCAGCCGCTTTTCCACGATGTAGCGCTCGCGATGATCGAGCACCTGAATCGCGTCGCGGACGACGTCGCGGAGGTGTTCGTCGAGCTCGCCTGCCCCGACCCGCTCTTCCTGGTTCGAGTCGGGTGCGGCGAGCGTGTCGACCAAAGACGCGTTCGAGTCGGCATGCGGCCGGGTGTCGAGCGAGATGTCGCGGCTGTCGAGCCGCCGCACCATCGAGGCCACCTTCGCCTGGGGCAGGTTCAAGCGTTCGGCGAGCAGCTGGTCGGCGTGCTCGCCTTCGCCGACCAGGTTCGTGATGCGAACGCGTTCGCGTCGCAGCTTGAAGAACATCTTGGAGCGGAGCGCGCCCGAGCCGACGCCCACGAGGCTCCACGAACGGATGATGTGGTTCAGCGCGTACGCGCGGATCCAGTAGGCGGCGTACGTGACGAAGCGCGTTCCACGGCCCGGCTCGAACTTGTCGAGCGCATGCAGGACGCCGAAGTTGCCTTCGGCGATCAGCTCGGCGACCGGTACGCCATAGCGGCGGTAGCGGAGGGCGATGGCGACCACGTAGCGGAGGTGTGACTCGACGAGGGCTTTGCGCGCCGCCTCGTCACGGTGGAGGGCCCAGCGCTCCACGAGCGCGAGCTCGTCCTCGCGGGAGAGGCGAGGGTAGGCATGGACTCGCGCGATGTAACGCGCGAGCTCGGGCTCTGACTGTCGGGACATGCGGGTCAACCTGGTCTGGGGCGTCCAAGGGGCTCGGCGGACCGTGAGGGGCTCTTGGTGGAGCCCCCGCCGCTGGGACGATGTAGGCGTATCGCTCGAGGCTACGGTTCGGGCCTGACGCGAGTTGCTCCGTCGAAAAAATTCGGACGAGCGGCAAAGCGATTGGGACGGGCAAGCATGGCGTTCCCCAAGCCGGCCGCCCGAATTGGCGCCCCGGGGTCGGATTCCCAGCAGAGGGTCCAAAGGGAGGCGCCGCGGGATCCCCGCGCTCGGGCGGGCGCCGTTCCGTCCCTCGGAACCGTGCCGCCCGGTTCGTCGAGAAAGGGGCGATCCGAGCGTGCCGCGTCGGCGCGCGCCACGGTCCGATGCTCCTCCGTAAATCCAGAGTACGTCGCGGTGCGGCGTCAAACTCGATATCCGAAAAACGCATGTACGAATGAGCGATGACGCGGTGAGCGCGAGTGTACGTAGGGCTCTGTCGCACCAAACTCGCGATGACGCGCGGCTTTGGCATCGACGAACCACGTGCTCACCCCGTAATATCGCCGAGCTTTGATATCGCGGGTCGTCGCGCCGCTCCGCGGCTTTCGTCGGCGCTCGCTCGCACGGGTCGCTGCGGTCGTCGCCGCGGCGTTCGTCGTGCGCGGCGCCTGCACGCACAGCTTCTGTTCTCCCGAGATCAGCCGAGCGCCCGGGCCGCTTCCGCTCGGCGATGGCGACGCTGACGGCGACGGGATCCCGGACGCGCTCGAGGACGAGCTCGCGGCGCGCTTCGCTCCGATCGTCCTCTTGCATCGAGACGACGCGCATCGCCCGGCTTCCATCCCGTGGCTGCTCGCGCGCGCCAACGTCTTCGAACGCCGAGACCAGGACACGGCGGTGGCCGCCGTGGCTGACTTCGCGATCACGGGCAAACCCCGGATTCCGGAGCCCGTGCGCTCCGGCAGCTCCAATCCCCAAGACTGGGTCGCGTACACGCACGTTTACCCGCGTTCCGACGGCGGAACGAACATCCAGTACTGGTTCTTCTATCCGTTCAACGACGGTCCGCTCCTGTTCGACCACGACGTCGACTGGGAGCACCTGACCGTGCGTCTCGACGCGAGCGGCGCGCCGACCGGTGTCGACTTCGCGCGCCACGAAGACGACCACCCTGGGGTGTTCAGGCCTTGGCACGCCGTGCGCCGCGAGGGCGATCACCCCATCGCGCTCTCAGCACGCGGGACCCACGCGACCGGAGGCAGCCGCGACGACCTCGCGTGGTTCGAACAAGCAGCGGACTGCCCCGAGCTCGAGCGCTGTGATCACCCGGTTTGGCGAACCTGGCTGGGTGGCGGGCTCGAGAACATCGGCGAACGCTCGGCGCCGCTCCGCCACCACGAGGCGCTCCTCTTCGAACGACGCTGGGGGAACATCGGCATCGTCCCCGGCACCTCCGCGCCGCACGGCCCGCTCTTTCACCGCGGGTTCTGCGTCGACGGCTTTTCGAGCTGTCTCGAAGCCGATGGGGCGGCGCGCACCGCGCGCGCCGCGATCAGGCCTTGAACGAGGAGCCGCAGCCGCAGGTGCCGCTCACGTTCGGATTGCCGAACTTGAAGCCGGAGCCGTGCGCGGTCTCGACGTAGTCGATCTCCGTGCCTTCCAGGTACTGGTAGCTCAGCGGGTCAACGTACAGTTCGACGCCATTGGACTCGAAGCGCTCGTCGAGATCGGTGGGCTTGTCCTCGAAATAGAGGTCGTACTGAAAACCGGCACAGCCACCACCGATCACTCGCAAGCGCAACCCTTGACCCTCGAGTCCCTCCGCTTTGGAGATTTCGCGAACCTTCTCGGCCGCGAGCGTAGTGATGGTGATCATCGAAGTGTTGGAGCCTTTCTTGCTTGGCGCACAGCGGGCGCCGATGCGTCCTAAGTATAGGCGTCGCGAGAGCCCTGGCTAGCCTCCCCTCGAGCGACAGCGAGAAATCCGGGGTCGGCCTCGCTTTCGACCTACAAAGTCGGGGAGGGCAGGGCCCCGCAGGGCTCGGCCGGGGGCGTGCTCGTGATCGCGCTCGGGGCGCGCCCGCGGCCTCGAGCCAGCCCGGGGCGTGAGTTCGTGGGTCAGAA
>CAYYWA010000434.1:0-4291 GCA_964475255.1 uncultured Sorangium sp. | reverse complement strand
AAATGACGCGAGCGCAGCGACGTGGAGCGGAGGGCTCCGTCCGTCGCTGCGCTCGACGCCGTCCGTGCGGGGACCGTTACAGGTCCGGGTTGCCGTAGATGAGCGTGCCGGTGCTGTCTACGATCTGGATGTTGGGGTTTGCTTCGAAGACGGGTGAGAGGTTGTTGGAGGGGTCGTTGGTCTCGTCGATGGGGGAGTAATCCGAGTAGCGGATGCCCACCGCGGTCTGGCTTTCACCGGGCCAGGAGACGAGGTGCGGGAGGGTGAAGCCGGTGTAGTCGTACTTGATGCGGTAGTTGCCCCCGCCGAGATCCTCGAGCGAGACGACGGCGTTGGGCGAGCTCCAATCCTCGAGGATCGGGGTCCGACCGTTCTCGGCGGTGAAGTAGTAGTAGACGATGAAGTCCGAGATGTCGTCGCCGCGGTTCTGGACGTAGATGTTCGGGCCGGACCACGCGGGGTCGTAGAGCTTGTCCTCCTGGCTCCAGGCGACCACGTCGACGATGGGCGTCCGCGGCGGGCGCACCGGCGGAACCTGGCCGTAAATCAGGCGGCCCGCGGAGTCGAACACGGCGATTCGGGGGTTCTCGGCGAACGTGCCGCTCAGGTTGTTGGAGAAGTCGTTGCCGCGATCCCAGGGACTCCAGTCGGCGTAGTGCAGGCCGACCGAGATCTCGTCTTCCGGCAGCGACTCGCCATGGGGGAGCGTGTAGCCCGTGTAATCGTACTCGACGGCGTACTGCTCCACGCCGCGCTGGATGAGCGCGACCGGGGCTTCCTCGAGCGACCAGTCTTCGAGCACGGGCTCCTGGAACCACTCGGTGTCGAAGTAGTAGTAGACCTTGAAGTCCGAAATTTCGCGCCCGCTCTGGTTCGTGATGCGCGTCTCGACGCCGCTGGTGTTGTCGGTGTGCAGGTTGGTGTCCCGGGACTCGACCACGAGCTGCGTCGGTCCCGGCGTGTCGGCGGCGGTCGGCGGCCCGACGTCGATGGAGTAGGTCCCACCCGCGTTGCCGTTCAGATCTTCGATGACGAGGATCTGCCCTTCTTCCACGCTCTCCTGCGGAATCGCGAGCGACAGGTAGCCCCCGCGCGCCAGCGCCGTGAAGGCGTTGCCGGACACGACCGGCGTGCCGTCGGAGCCGTACACGGTCACGAGCGGCGCCATGCCGAACCGCGTGTTGTAAAGGCGCACGTTGAGGCCCTGCGACGTATCCACGCCGACCACGCGGAAGAAGTCGCGGTCGCCCGCCACCTCGATCTTGCCCGGGTGCTCGGCGTAGTCCGGGAGGATCACGGTCGCGGTCTCCGGGCTATTGCCGTGATCGTCGCCGGCGACCCCTTCGACCCGGAACTGGATGTCGCGGCGACGAGAAAACGTCTTGCCCAGCGGTCGGAAAATCGGGTCCAGAACTTCGCCGTCCGGGCCGTACTCGCCCTGCGGCACGATGACGACGCCCGTGCCGCTCGCGTTGCTGCTGATCACGGAGAGCGTGTAAACGCCGTCCTCGGTGTAGTCGCCGACGATGCCGGAATAGAGCCCGTCACCGGCGTGCGCGTCGTTGCCCACGCCGTCGTCGTTCATCGCCACCGTGCGCACGACGCCGCTCGGGGTCGTGAGCGTGGCAGCGACGTCGAGCCCGGTGAGCTCCGACTCCTCGAAAGTCCGCGCGAACACCTCGATCGGCTCCGGGTACACGTAGCTCGTCTTGTGCGAGCGCGTCACGAGCTCGATCGGCGCCGCGGCGCCCGGCACGGCAGAGAGCCGCCGCGCGGTGATGCTGCCGCCCGCTCCCGAGAACGACGGCACGAGCTGCCACTGGCCGACGCCGCCGGCCTGGAGCGCCGGCTGATCGACGCGAATGGTGGCGCGGAACGAGCCGTCGGGGTTCGTCTGCGTGAACACCTGGCGTGCCGCCGCGGTGCCGCCCGGGGTGAGCACCGTGAAGTCCACCGCGCCGCCAGCGTTCAGCTCGTAGTCCACGGTGAACACGAGCTGCGCGAACACCACATCGAGCGAGAACGCCTCCGCGTTGTCGATGAACGGCACGTCCTGCACCGAAAGCGCGTCTCCCAGCGCGATGCGCATCGCTTCCTGCAAGTCGGGCGCGGCGGTGATGCCGTGGTGGAAGACGCCACCCGTTCCCTCGGCGAGCCGCTGCAACGGGCCGAAGAAGGACTCGTTCATGTCCCGGTCCGCGTAGCCGACCGTGTGCATGCGCACGCCGGCGTCCTGATACAGGCCCAGGACCTCGGCTTCCGTCACGGTGCCCGAAGCGTTGTCGTTGCCGTCCGACAACAGGAAGACGAGCCGATGCGCGTTCGTGCCGTTGCTGGTCCGGAAACTCTCGAGCTTCTCGAGACTGGCCTTGGCGCCCGCGAACATCGCCGTGTCGTCGCCCACGGTGATCGCCGCGATGGCGTTCTTCACCGCGGTTTGGTCCGCCGCCGAGTCGATCGCCTGGAGCGGCACGACGCCGGTGTTGACGGCGGTCTCGAACGTCGTCACCCCGAGCGTCGTGCGCGTGAGCGGCACCCCGTCGACGAAGCCCGAAGCAGCCGTGATGACGTTCTGAAGCGGTGTCCCGGTCATGCTGCCCGAGATGTCGAGGATGAGATCCATCTCGACGTTCGAGGAATCGAGCCAGACGACGTTCAGGTGCTCGAGCGGATCGGTCGCGTTCGGGTTGTCGTACAGGTCCGGAATCATCGACGGATAGGTCACGCCGTCGTTCGGGCTCGTCCACGTGTTCGCCGACGTCGGCGCGACCGCCGCCAAGCGCGGGTACTGCACGTTCAGCGGAAAGTGCGGCACGAACTCGAACTCACCGGCGTCACTGACGAGCGGAGCCGAGGAGCGCGACCGCGCGCGGGGGCGCTCGTTGCACGTTTTGACCAGCATCGGCCATCCCCGTTCTCCCCAGATCGTGATCTGAGTCAGGCCGGCTTCCTGGTACTGGAGCGTCTCGGGGGTGCTGATGTTCAGCCACTGCAGGTCGGGCTGCGTGGTCCCGTAGCTGGCCCCGAACTGCGCCACCGACATGAGGGTGATCGCCTGATCCGTGAGCTCGCGATCCAGAGCTCGCGAGTACTCGTCGCCCAGAGCATACGCATAGTGGACGAACTCATGCGTGAGGACGTAGCCGAGCTGCTCGCGCTGCTCGGGCGTCCCCCGGACGTGATCGATGTAATCGGCTCCTCCCGCGTCGATGTGTTGCGTCAGGTCGTGAACGTAAATCTTCCCGAGGTCGTCGAGGATGCCGCCCATGACGGCGCGGGCCCCGGGGCGCTCGGAGGCGACGCCGTGGTTCCAGATGATGTCCGCGAAGCGCTTCTGGTGACCGTTTTGGTGGATCGTGATGTTGCGGATCTTGTGCGCGCCGTTGGACGCCTCGTAAACGCCTCGCGCGAAGTGCTCGAGCACGTCTTCGTAGAGCTCCCGCTCCGCCGAGGTCGGCGCCGTCCAGAGCGAAATCGTGAGGTCGAAGACCTGATCGTCCCCGACGACGGCCAGGAAGTCGTCGTCGTAGCAATCCCCGTTCAGCTTGGTCTGCGCGTCCGAGGGGCGCGCGACGAGGCTCGCGGCCGCAGCAATCAGCGCCAGGGTCGAAATCCGTCTCCCATACCGAATCATCATTTCCTCCCGCGTTCCGAGCAGCCCGCTCGGCCCAGCGTCGAACACCCAACAGTCCTCTCCCTCTATCAACCAGAGCGCGCCAAGACAACCCCCTTCCGCCACCAATCGAATGCACCGACGCACCCAACGCGGGTCGCCCGTCCGGCTGATCCTTCATCACTCGTTGGTGTCGCTCTTCGGTGCAGCGGCTTTTTGGCAAACGCATGACGAAGACAGACGAGTGATGAAATTCGGAAACGTGCTGCTCGTAACAGGCGGCTCGCGCGTGAGCTCAAATTCGAGCGTTTTGGTTTCGATTCAGCCTTCCTTCTTCCTCTTCCTCTTCCTCTTCGGGGATGTCCGAGCCCTGCCCTGATGCTCGAGCACGCCCGCCCGCCAAGGTCCGGGTTGCGGCGCGTGTCGAACCGGCTTCGATGAGGAACACCGGGGAACGCTTGGAGCGGCGCGCTCGAGGGACCCGAGCGCCGACGCTGCCCCGAGCGACCGGGGCACTGCCCGTGTGATCCGTGGTACATTCCCCAGCCATGTCGTGGTGGAGAACCGCCAGCGGACTGCTCGGTGTGGCGTTGCTGGCGGCGAGCTGTGGGCGCACGAGCCGAAACGGGCCTCCAGTCGAGTCGGGCGGGAGCTCGAGTGAGGGCGGCAGTGTCGCGG
>CAYYWA010000433.1:0-4296 GCA_964475255.1 uncultured Sorangium sp. | reverse complement strand
GGGCCTTCGTGCGAAGAGCGCCCGAAAGTACAAGGCGACCACCGATTCGAAGCACTCGCTGCCCGTCGCGCCGAACCTATCGGAGCGGCCTGCGGCGAGTGTAGTGCGTTGTCGCGAGTGCCGCGAGTGCCGCGATAAGCATCACGCTCGGAACCCAGCTTCTACCCCCGTCGCGTGCGTCCGGGGGCGCGGCACCGGAAAGGGGATAAGCAGCGCAAAGCCGCGCGATGTCCAGCTCGCTCAATTCGGTACGCCGGGAAGCCGCATTCATCACGCTCTCCTCGTCGGAGGGATCGCACGCCGCGTCTCGAGTCCAGACGTGCGCGCCGCAACGGTCGGGGAAGCCCAATGCGTGCCCGATCTCATGAACCAGCACGGCATCGAGGGGAGCCTCAGGTTGACCGCTCGTCGAGCCAAACCATGCGAAGTGCACAGCGTTGAGCTCGATGTCAGCTTCCCTCACCTGCGTGGGTTCAGCACGCGGCGGGTACGTTGTGGTCATGGCCGCCGCCGAGGGCGGATATGTTGACGTTCGACCGCAACGACCGTCTTGGCACCAGCGCTCGAACCGAAAGACGACCGTGTTCGCTCCGTCCTCGGCGACAACACCTGTGCTGACTTCGGAACCCACGGAAAGCTGTACCGACGTGCAAGCAATGCGTGGATGTCTCCAGACGCGAGTGGCGCGTTCCAGTGCCTCCGCAAACAACACCGCGCGCGCTCCGTCCAGGCCGCTCGCGCTCGGGTGGAACGTCATGCTCGCTGGTTCGGCCCGAGCGAGAAGCGAGACAGTTGCCCCGAACGTGACCGTTGCCCACCGCCAGGGCCAGGTTCCGTTTCGTACGTGTCGACGTGGCAAGAATGCATGTCTTCGGTGCATCGAACCCGTTTGACATGATGCTGGCTTTTGGAGTAAAAAACCATGTCGTTAAGAGCAAATGCGTTGAGGTGGAACCATGGGCGATTGGGACTTCGGGAAGAAATCGAATCGGTGCATCCGTGCTGGAACGCGCGGGGTCTCGCTACTTCAAAAAATAGTACTATTCGGCGCCATCCTCCTTCTTGCCTGTAGTGCGGAGCCCCAACCCTCCGAGAGCGTTGGTGGCGTCCGGCAGGCCATCACGCAGGCGCCGCTACAGCTCTCCATCCGGCTTCCTGACGGCAAGGCGCCGCAGGCTTTTCCCGTCGTCGCCGACAACTCGCTTCGAATTGGGCCCTACGCGAGGGTTCGGCGACCGGACGGCGCATCCGCCCCTGTCGTGAACACGGGAAGTGGTTCCACGACACTCCATGCGGACAGCCAGACGGGAAACGTTTACAGTCGGGGGCCCGTCACTCTGTTCGACCGGGTGCACGTGGACGGCTTCGTACGGGGCGCGTCGGCGGTTCAACTCGGGAATTCGGTCATCGTCGACGGTGGCGTTCAGGCAAACACGTCACTCGGCTCCCTGCGCGAGACTTCCTGGGAGCCGCAGATCCCGGAGAACACGGGAGGAGACGTTCGGATCGAGGACGATCAGTCGCTCCTCCTGGTTCCCGGAGGGTATGGGCTGTTGCAGGTCAAGTCCGGCGGTCAATTGACTCTGTCGAGCGGCACGTATGGGATTGCGGGAGACTTCATGATAGAATCGCAGGCCGAGATCGTCGTGGACGATGCGCAGGGGCCCGTGATCCTGTACGTAGAGGGCCCAAACGTCGCTTTCCGCGGCAGGATCATCAAGGCTGGCGATCCGGCCTCGACGGACGTCGGTCTCCTGATAGTGGCGCTTGGGTCATCGAGCGTTTTCGTCGAGGCACCGTTCCGAGGTACGGTTTTTGCTCCCTTCGCTCCGCTCGTTCTCCAGCCCCTGAACGGTACTGGCGAACATTACGGAGCGTTCTTCGGCAAGGACGTCAATGTAGAGAGCGGCGTCGTCATTCGGCACCGTGCGTTTCCCTGGAGCGTGCTCTTGCCGCCGCGCGTAGTCGAGATGGCGGATGCGCCGGTCGTCCTGCGTCCCTCGCTCACGGATTCCGGCAGCTCCGGCCAAGGGATCCAGGAGGTGTCGACTGCAGAGCCAATCACGTTCGAGATTCCTCGGGATATTTGGGTCAGCACGGGGAATGCAGGCAACGGGACGCTCACGTTCTCGTTCCGCGATCCCAGCGGCGCCACGACCGTGTGCACCTACACCGGCGGCAGCTCGGTCGATGCGCCCACCACCGACCTCGAGATCGCCAAGGGTCTTCGCTACACGTTCCCGTCGTGTACGAACGGTTACGAGTACGGTGACCAAGCAACCGGGACCTGGTTCCAGGTCGAGGTGGCGAGCGGGGCCACGAACGCACCGGTCACGACTGTGGACTTGCACCTCGGCGGAGGCTGCAGCGGCTCTTTGCCCGCGGCGTTGTCTCCTGAGGAAGTGGTGGCAATGCGCGATTCCTTCGACTGGAAGACGATCGACGCACTTCCCGAAACCGATCCGGAAGGGTACCCTGCCATGTGGCACGGGCTCATCTATATCGATCGCCCCGAGCAACTGCAGGCACTCGATCTGTGGCGCGTTTACTGGAGCACGATGCCGCTTTCCCGGACGTACGTCCGGGAGCTCGCTGGAAGGTGCGGGCGAGTCGAGCACGCGACCGATCGGGTTGGGCTCGTCGTGTATACTGTTTTTCCTGCGAAGCTCTTCAACATTCTTCGCACATTTGCGATTGACGCGCTTCTCAACGACGTGGAACCCCCCTTCAAGTTCATCATCCCGACGCCTCCGGATGATCCGGAGTACATGAACGCAGACGGATCGATTCGGTATAGTGCGCTCGCGTCGTCAGGATACGCGGACTGGCTCGCCAACAATCCCTCGCAGCAGCCATGGATCGGAGAGGGCTTCGTCAACTGGGTCGGTGACGTCGTGGAGGACGTGGTCGACTGGGTGGGCGGCAATCTCATCGATCCGATCGACTCGATCACAATCGTTGGCTTCTCCTACGCCGTTGAGGGGTGGGATGCCGCCCTGGACTGGACGGCCAACGCAATCGACAATGCGTGGGAGGAGGTCCAAATCGGGCTCGGCAATTTCGTCAACTGGTTCGAAGACGAGATCACCGTTACGGTTGAGCTCCAGATGATGAATCGCGATCCGCTCTTCTCGTCGCGAATGCAGCGCGCCTGGGGCCCGAATGTCAATGGCCTTCGACCGAATCCGGTGCCCCATGGCATCAACGTGAACATTCGACAGTGGGGCTGGGGATTCCTGCCGGTTCTCAACCAGGATCGTCTGAACGGGGATGGCTTCGCGACGATTCGTGTGGTGAAAGATGCGGAGGCGCGTGGGGATGCCAAAGGACTCTGCTTCGAGCTCGAGAACGCGGACGCGATGCTTACGACGGATTTTGCTCCCAACGAGGTCTGCAACTTCGATGGTCCCGTGTTCGACGATTTCCAGCATGATATTCCGCGCACTACTCTGCGGACGCATCACCGTGACCTTCATTCGCTGACCCAGTTCACGGACAGTGCAGACTACGTGCGTGCCGTGATGAACTACGAACCTCACCGAATGGATGTGCTGATCGGCTCGGTTGCGAATGGTATGACCTCACAGATAAACCAAGGTCCTCCCCGAGCCATGTGTCTTTGCCTCGATTTCCCGAGCGTCGGGGCTGCACTCTTGCAAGCGCTCGACCCATTCCCATTTCGGGGTCCGCTGCTGACGAAGGATCTGTGGTGGCCAGACGACGAGGTCTCGTCGGTGGACTCCCGTGGGGTCGCTACGCATGAGTTCGGTCATTTTCTAATGTGCAGTTTGCTGTTTCAGCACAGCGGCGGCGACACAGGTCTCGGCGGGCCCGAGGTGCTGTTCCCGCTCATCGAACGAGTCCGGGAGGGGCAGAACGATAGCCGTGACGATGAGGTCTCGCTGGTGGCGGAGAGTTTTGCCGACGAGTTCGCGATGCAGGTAATAGGCGGCTCGAACTACGTTCGAGGGGACGGTGCCACGGAGGGCCCGATGAAGTTCTGCCTGCCGGGAGATGCTACGGCTAGTGGTGGCACGGCAGGCAGCGGCGGCACCGCGGGCGGAGGAAGCGGCGCTGGGCCGAGCTACTGCATGGAGTGGAACTACGTGGGGAAAGGTGATTACGATGGAAACTTCCCCTTCTACGACGAACTCGCTAAGCTGCAGAGCACAATTCGGGATGCTTTCGACCGCGACGATAGCTCCGCCCGTCTGACGTATCTACCCTCCAATGGGGATGTGTGGGAGGTGGATCCCGCATCCAGCTCGGGGGCACAGACGCTTCGATTCAGCGCGA
>CAYYWA010000432.1:0-4325 GCA_964475255.1 uncultured Sorangium sp. | reverse complement strand
TCACCCCGTCTCGCCCGCGCTTGCCCACCCGTTCGAATTACCTACGCGCAGACCGTTGGCCACTGCGAGTGGTCTCGATGTCGGGGCCAGACACCGTCCAGGCCGTGCGCGACGCTCGCGCGGATGTGGGCGTGGCCGTGCTGACAAACCCGCCCACCGATCTCGACTGCAAGACCGTGCGGCGCGTTGGCCAGACGGTGTTGCTGCCGCGGGGGCATCGGCTGTCGAAGCGACGAAGCCTGAAGCCCAGCGATCTCGACACCGAGAGCATCGTCGTCGCGCCTGAAGGGAGTCCGCACCGCGTAGTGCTCTTTCAGGCCCTTGCGACCGCCGGGGCCAAGTGGTCCGTCGCGGTTGAGGCCACTGGTTGCGAGCTCATGATCCAGTTCGTCCGCTACGGCCTGGGCATCGCCGTGGTGAACGACTTCTGCCCGGTGCCGCGTGGTCTGGTCGGCGTGAGTCTCGGAGGCGTCCCGGACGTCGAGTACCAGGTGGTGACTCGGCCGGGAGCCGGGCGCGAGTCCAGGGACACCCTGCTCCGCATGATCGTGGAGGGGGCCGCATGAGGTGCTCCGACCTCCAGCTCGTCGCCAGACTCGGTCATCTCAGGCTGGGCATTCGGTCCTTCCGCTGCGAAAACAGGCCCATGAGCGTCGTGCACCCATTTCTGCCACTGCGGGAGGGCCCGAGATGACCCCTGAGCAGCAGCGCGAGATCTGGGAGATGCTCGACAAGCGCCACCTGGCCGAGGTGGCGCGCAAGGGGCCAGCGCCAGTCTTCGCCACCATCAGTGGCGCTCACCTCTACGGCTTCGCCTCGCCCGACAGCGACGTCGATCTGCGCGGCGCGTTCATGCTGCCGGCGAGCGAGATGCTCGGGCTCCACCCTCCTAGCGAGACCATCGCCATCGAGGACAAGACCATCATCGACCTCGACTGGGTGGCGCACGACATCCGCAAGTTCGCGCGGCTCATGACGAACCACAACGGCTACGTGCTCGAGCAGCTGTTCTCGCCGCTCGTGGTGCTGTCGACCCCGGCCCATGAGGAGCTGATCGCGCTCGGCCGAGGATGCGTGACCAAGCCCACCGTGCGGCACTACCAGGGCTTCGCCCGCGGCCGCCGCAAGCGGCTCGCCGAGCCCGATCCGACCGTCAAGCACCTGCTCTACGCCTACCGCGTGCTGCTCACCGGCTTCCACCTCATGGAGACCGGAGAGGTCGTCGCCAACATCCAGGTGCTCAACGAGCGCTTCCGGTTTGCTGAGATCGACGAGCTGGTCGCCCGCAAGCGGGCGGGCGCCGAGAAGATGGCGCTCGATGAGCGAGACATGGAGGAACACGGCGGCCTCCTCGATCGACTGGAGGCGAAGCTCCAAGCGGCCCACGACGCGAGCCAACTCCCCGACGAACCGACCTCGGTGGCGGCGCTGCAAGACTTCGTGGTCCGCCTTCGTCTGGACGCTACGACCGCGGAGGGAACCTGATGTTCCCGCTGGAGCAGCACACCATCTTCCTCACTCTTGCTGGCAGTCAGGCCCACGGCACTCCGCGTGATGGCTCGGACGTCGATCTGCGCGGTGTCTGTGTCGCCCCGCTCTCGGTGAGGTTGTCGCTGTTCCGCGCCTTCGAGCAGTACGAGGGTGAGCTGCCCGAGCCGCTCGCCGAGACGGTCGTCCCTCGCATCAAGGACCATCCGACCGCGTCGCGCGCCCTCGACATCAAGACCGAGTGCGTCGTCTTCGATGTCGCGAAGTTCGTCGGGCTCTGTGCGGCTGCGAACCCCAACGCCCTGGAGATCTTGTTTGCTGACGAGCGGGACTGGGTCTTCGATACGCCAGCCTGGCGACGTCTGCACGACGAGCGGCAGAGGTTCCTCACCAAGAAGGTGCAGCAGACCTTCCATGGCTACGCGATGGCCCAGCTCAAGAAGATCAAGACGCACCGCTCGTGGCTCTTGAACCCGCCCACGAAGAAGCCGTCTCGCGAGGACTTCGGGCTTCCCATCGCGGGCGGCACCCTCAGCCGGGATGACCAGAACCGCATCGAGCAGAGCATCGCCGACAAGATCCGCAGCTACGGCATCGACAACATCGACATGCCGAAGCCAACACGCATCGCCGTGCAGGAGCGACTCGACGCGTTCTACAGGGACGTGCTCTCTGCATCCGCAGACGACTTGGACGACCGCATGCGAGCTGTCGCCACTCACGGGATCCAGCTGCCGCCCGATGTGGTTTCCGCCCTGAACGCCGAGAAGAAGTATCGGGCGGCCATGAAGCACTGGGACTCTTACCAGACCTGGAAGACCCATCGGAACCCGGCCCGCGCCGAGCTCGAGCGTCAGCACGGCTACGACACCAAGCACGCCATGCACCTGATTCGCCTCATGCGCATGGGCCTCGAGGTGCTCGAGTCCGGCGACCTCCGCGTACGCCGCGACGACGCCGATGAGCTGTCGGCCATCCGTGATGGGGCGATGTCGTTTGACGAGCTGCTGGCCGCGGCAACTGGGCTTCAGGACTCGATGGAGAAGGCCGCAGCGACGACCGGCTTGCCAGCGGATGTCGATCGCGAAGGGGTCGATGACCTTCTGCTCGCTCTCTTGCGGGAGGGCTCGCCATGAAGCCCGAGAGAAATGGCGCACTTCCGCGTGGAGATCGCTCGTGATCTTCGGCCGAGCTCATCCAAAGGTCGAGGCCCTGGCGCACATCCCCGCCGACGACCTGCCATGGCGCCACGAGGGCGTGCTTGTCCTCGTATCCAAAGGCCTCGGGGCGCTGAGGTGGCGGGGCGTGAAGGCCGATGGCGTGACGAAGCGCGCACTCATGCTTCGCGATACGCCACTGCTGTTCGCCCAGTCTGACGAGTATTGGTGTCCGACCTGCGAGAAGCTCTTGGCTCTCGGCTGGGGGCGCGACCAGGTGGACGATGAGACGCTCGCACTTGTCCGGAACGCCTCGAACGACGTGGAGGCCCCGATCGACGCTCTCGTCGACCGGATCCAACCGGTGCTGCAACTCCTTCAGGAGGGCGTCTACCTCGTCTCACGTGTGCCTCACTCACCGACGAAGGGAGCTGGCGAAACCTTCTGGGGACTGTCGACGGAACTACGGCCGCTCGAGGCGTCGAAAGACTGGTACTTCGCCGATCTTGGGCTCTTCGAACTTGCGCAAGGCTACCCAGCGTTTCTGCTTCCGACCCAGTCGCCCGAGCAGTGCAATCGAGATCGAGTCGACCAGTACCGAAAGCTGGCCGCACAAGGGCAAACGCTCGGAGGCTTGGCGTTCTGGGTTGATGGATTTCTTTCCGCCCTCCTCGACGGCCATCACCGAGCGACGGCCGCGTTGCTCGAGAACACGCCGGTCACCTGCCTCACGATCATGTCCCCCACCGGGGTCGAAATCGGCGACAAGGAGAAGTTGCTGAGGCTGTGGGATGCTCGCGTCCCGTACTCGAATCTACCGAAACACGCGGTTCGCGTGCTCGAGAAGCAGCATCGTGCCGAGGCTGCGGATATCGCTGTTGCCGTCGAAAGGGCAGCGACCGGACCCACGCTGAAGGACGCTACCGGTTGCGATTGGGCCGCGATGACTGCCGCCGCTGCAGCGTTCCCGACCGCGCAGGGGCTGGCGGCGTGCTCCGTTGCCGGAGACATGAGCGAGCAACGAATCGATGAGCTGATCGCCGGCGGTGAGTCGAGCGCACCGCAACTCTGGGCCATTCTTCAAGCGCTGATCGCCTCGCGGGACCCGCGTGCCACCGCCCTGGCGCTACGGGTTGGTGAGGGGCATTGGCCGGACCTCTGGAAAGACGCCTTTCGCTATCTCTCGACGGTGCGTACCGAGCAGGTTGAGGACTTCTTCATCCAGTTCCTCATTCGGGACGAGGGGCTCCATCCCTGGCTCGGTGACATCGCCAACGACTACTTGGCGCGAGCAACGGGGGGGCGACGCATGACGTTCCGTCACTGTCGATATAGGCGTACACACCGCCGACGCGGAGGACGTGGCCGTGCAGTTCACGTCGGGCGACCTCGTGCTCACCTTCGTCGATTGGCAAGAGCAGCCACTGCGCAAGGTGTTCGGCGACGTTCTTGCATTCCGATGGCAGGAGTTCGACGAAGAAGGCATTCGCGACGACGTTGTTTATGAGGTGAGGGACTCCGACTGGCTCGCGCGGCAGGCCCGTCTGCAGGCAGTCGAGGCCGAGGGCTACGCCCACTACAAGCTCTGCTTCAACGCCTGCGGTACGCTCGACGTGCTCTGCCGCCTACGCGGGAGGGTTGTCCTCGGCGTCCAAGTGGCGGCCGTTGATCGTGCCAAAG
>CAYYWA010000431.1:3387-4339 GCA_964475255.1 uncultured Sorangium sp. | reverse complement strand
ACCACCACGCCGCCCGGCAACGGCCCCGGCCTCGCCGTGTCCCATCGTTTGGGGGAGGAAATGGGGGGGCGGATCGAGGTCACGTCACGTCCAGGAGCCGGATCCACCTTTACCGTCGTCCTCCCCACGGCGAGCGATGCGCTCGGCGCACCGCGTGCTTCCATCGAGCCGTCCCGCGCAGCGGAGGCGCCGACGCCGCCCGCCGAGTGAGGTCTCGAGGTGACGCGGCAAGGAGCGCCACCTGGGGCACGGCTGCGGCGCTGGGCGGAGAGCGCACACCCCGGGCCGGGCTCCGTGGCCGAGGACGGCTCCTTGCCTCCACTTGTCGGCGGGTCCTATGCTAGCGAGGTCGTGCGGCGCCGCGGTGGGCGCCGGCCCTTCAGCGATTCCCAGGTATGTCGAGCAAAGTTGCCCGCCAGAAGACCTTGACGGACTCCCGGCCTGGCGGGTCTCGCCTCGCGTTGCGTTTCATCTCCGGCAAGTATCAGGGCGGCGAGTATCCCCTGATCGAAGGCCAAGAGATCGTGATCGGCCGCTCGAGCGAGCTCGACATGGTGCTCGTCGAGGAGATGGTTTCGCGCCGACACGCGCGAATTTCCCTGAAAAACGGCGTCATTCTGATCGAGGACCTGGGCTCGACGAACGGCACGTTCATCAACGGTGAGAAAATCCAGAGCGCGACCCTCAAGGAAGGCGATCGCATTCTCATCGGAACGAGCATCCTCAAGGTCGTCGCGCTCGCCGAGCCCGCGCGGTACGAAGGACCGGATGCGGCGGCCGCGGCGCGGGCTTCTGCGCGGCAATACATGAGCCGCGCTTCCGACGAGCCGCCGCGAATGAGCGGCAGCCTCGAGGAGATCCCGCTGCCCGATCTGCTCCAGCTCTTCGGCACTTCGCGCAAGTCGGGCGTGCTGCTCGTGCGCGCCGAAGAGACGGAAGGGCGCATCTACCT
>CAYYWA010000431.1:0-3377 GCA_964475255.1 uncultured Sorangium sp. | reverse complement strand
CATCTACCTCCAGGATGGGACGATCCGCTACGCGGAGATCGAGGGCAGCCCGCACATGGGGGCGCGCAAGGCGATCTATCGAATGCTCGGCTTGCGCCGGGGCATCTTCGATCTCGCTCCGCCCGATCCGCGCGAGTTCGACGAGCCGCTCGACGCGAGCGCTCAGGAAGTGCTGATGGAAGGCTTCCGCCAGCAGGACGAGCTCCAAGCGCTCAAGGAGAAGCTGCCCTCGCTCGAGTCCCGCTTGAAGCTGCCCTCGCCGCTCGCGGCGTCGCTGCGCACGCTCTCTCCCGAGGAGCTCGATTCTCTGCAGCTCGCGGTGAGCTCGCCGAGCCTCCAGGCCGCCCTCGATGCCTCACCGGAGCCCGACCTCGACGTCGCGCAGCGCATCGAGGCCCTGCTCAGCCGCGGCTACCTGATCCCCGAGCAGGGCTGAAGGCTCGTTTCGTTCGGGGAACGGCGCGAGCCCGCGTCAGGCCCCCGTACGGACCTCGACGGCGCGCGCGTGGGCCTCCAAGCCTTCCGCGCGGGCGAAGGCCGTGATCGCGCGGGCCTGGGTCGCGAGGGCATCGGCGGAGTACTCGATGAGCGAGCTCCGCGAGACGAAATCGTAAACGCCGAGCGGCGCCCCGAAGCGCGCCGCGCCGCCGGTGGGCAGGACGTGCGAGGGCCCCGCGACGTAGTCGCCCGCCGCTTCGGGCGTCATCGCGCCGATGAAGAGCGCTCCGGCGCGGAGGATGCGTCGGGCGAGCCCGCGCGCGTTCTCGGTCTGTACGGAGACGTGCTCGGCGGCGAGGCGGTTCGCGACGCGTACGAGCGCGTCCCGATCCCGAACCACGAGGGCGACGCCGTGCGCGACCAGGGACGCCTCGGCGACGGCCCGGCGCGGGAGCTCGGCGAGCTTGTGCTCGAGCTCGCTCTCGACGCGCGCCACGAGCGCGTCGCTCGTGGTGAGGAGCAAGGCGTAGGCCGCTTCGTCGTGCTCGGCCTGTGAGAGCAGATCCGCCGCGACGTAGGCCGGGTTCGCGCCGTCATCGGCGATGACCAGGATCTCGCTCGGCCCGGCGAGGCCGTCGATGTCGACCTCACCGAACACGAGCCGCTTGGCCGCGGTGACGTAGAGGTTTCCCGGGCCCACGATCTTGTCGACGCGCGGAACGCTCTCCGTCCCGTACGCGAGGGCGGCGATGGCCTGCGCACCGCCGGCATCGACGATCGCCGAGACCCCGGCGAGGTGACAGGCGGCGCGCACCGCCGGGCTCACCTGAGGGCAGGCGACCACGATCTCGGAGACCCCCGCCACCCTCGCCGGCAGCGCGCACATGAGCACGCTGGAGGGGTACTGGGCCTTCCCGCCCGGCGCGTACACGCCGACCCGCTCGAGCGGAGTCGCGCGGCTCTCGAGCGTGATGCCCGAAGCGGTCGCCTCGAACCCGCCGAGGTGATCGCGCTGCCGCTCGTGGTAGCTCCGGATGCGGGTCGCGGAGAGCTCGAGCGCTTCCCGCACTTCGGCCGGGAGCGACGCGAGCGCTTCCTTGCCGCCGTAGTCGCGGAGGAGCAGGCGCTCCGGGCGCCGCCCTTCGAAGCGTTCGACGAAGCGGACGACGGCCGCGTCGCCTTCACGCCGCACGTCCGACACGATCGCGCGCACGGCCGGCTCGATCCGATCGAGGTCGGCCTCTCCGCGGCGCGCGAGCTCCGCGAGCCGTTCCTCGAAGCTCGGGGAGCCTTCGTCCACGCGGGTGAGCCACGAGGCTCGGGCGTTCATGTCCAGTGTCCCGCTTTGAGGGCGGCCGGATCGTACTCGCGGATGCGCGGCCCGAGCGACTCGCGGAAGACCTGCTCGTCATCCATGTCGAGGTGCTCCTCGGGGAATCCCTTCGCGACCTCCATGCCGATCGCGAGGATCCGCAGGAACATCGCGAAGCTCGAGGCGCAGAGACGGGGCTTCCACAAGTCGGTGCCGCTCATCGCCGTGTACACGGGACAATCGCCCTCGGCATCCGGGCTTCCCACGTCGAGGAAATACGGATCCCCGAGCAGCGCGCTGTGCGCGATGACGACCCAGCTCGGGCGCCATCCGTTCGCGGCCGGTCCCGAACGCGGGGAGCCGTCCTCGTTCAACGCAAAGCCGCGCTGCTCTTCCAACAGGCGTTCTGCGGGCACGAGCCGCACGCGCTCGGCGGGCGTCCGTGTCTCGACGTCAACGGGGTTGCACGCCACCAAGAACTCCCGATAACGCCGCGGAACTCGCAGCGTCGATCGCAGCGACTCGACGAGCTTTGGGTCGCCCTTCCCGAAATTGGCGGGCACCCCACGCTCTTCGAAGGCACTTTTCAGGGCGGCTATCGATTCAGCTAGATCGCTATCCAAGCTTGGCGATCCTTTCGCTCGCGTGCGGACTCGAGTGGAGACTTTCCACCGGCCACCGCGCCGGACCAAGAGGAACTCCGGGGAGTCTTTCTTGCCCGAGCGGCGCGAAGACGCAAGCCCGCTTCAGAAGCGATAACCGAGTGCGGGCCCCGCCGTCCACGCGAGCGCTGGGGTGTCATTGCCCTCCTCGGCCAGGCCTTGGCCGTACGACCTGAGGCCGCCTGCAATTCCGATGGCGACGTGCGGGTTCGCGGGATACCACTCGAGCCCCAGGCGCCCGCCGAAGTACAGATTCGGCTTGGTCGCTTGCTCGAACCCGTAGACCTCGAGCACGTCGTCGCTGACGCGGGCGAACCCGCCGCTGCCTTCCGCGTACACCCCGAAGCCACTCGAAATCGGCACGGTCGCGCGGATTCCCGCCCCGAGCGCGTAGGCGCGGTATGTGCGGGGCGGGGGCGGAGGCGATGCCCGGCGCGTCGTGGAGAACGCGAGCTCCCCTTCGGCGAAGATCGCGAGCCAATCGAGCGGCTCGAAGCCGACCCTGAGAAAGAGCCACGGCGACATCGGCGAGATGTCGTTCATCGGCCCGATGTGGCCGAGCGCTCCGAGCCCCGCTTCGACGAGAATCCCGTGATACCGGGGCGGTGGAGGAGGGGCGTCGAGCCCGTCGGGGAGTGCCGCTTCGGAAACGGAGAGCCCGCGCTGCGCCTCCAACCAGGCTTCGATCTCTTCCCTGGAGAGCGGGCGCGCTTCGTCCGTTTCCGCCGATGCTGCTCGTCCGGTGAGGATCACCGTGAGCGCTGCCACCCAGGGGAGACGCCGCACGACGAACGAGACTACACCAGTCAGTCCTCGCGGCGCTTCTTCTTTGCCTTCGCACCTTTGGCGAGCACCGGCACCACGGGAGGAGGAGGGGCTTCCTTCTCACGCCGGGCCGCCGGCTGGTCGCTGCGCTCTACCACGGTCGGGCGTTCGGGCTGGGCGGGTGCCGCGGCGCGCTCGGG
>CAYYWA010000430.1:0-4342 GCA_964475255.1 uncultured Sorangium sp. | reverse complement strand
AAGCGGGCGGGGCTCAAAGCGCTCGGGCGGGTCTGGCGGCTCGCGCGGCGCGCCGCTCGAACCGCGGCCGATGCATACACGGGCGGCGCATACTCGCGACTCGAAAAGAAGGCCAAGGCAGCGCTCGCGAAGAAGGCCCCGGAGGGAAGCGAGCTTGCCAAGCTCGCTCAATTGGTGGAGTGATGACGATCCCGAGAGAATCCGCGTGGGGCTACAGAGAAGACGTCACGCAGCGCTTCCGCGCCGCGAGCGGCATCGTGCAGATGCGGCTCCCCGCGTTCGATTTGGACTTGATGGGTGCGCTCTCGACCGGCCGCGCGCCGGTCGATTACACGATCGCCTCGCGCGTCATCGTGGACTGGGAGACCCCGCAGCCTGGCGAGGTCTACTTCCCGATCTGGTCCACCATGGAGATGCACGCAGGCTCCGGCCCGGCCGCAACCCACTTCAGGCGCCGCGTCGCCCCGTATGGCGACGTGACGCACGTTGCCGCGGCGCGCTCGCGCGCGTGGCTCGAGCTCGTGACGATCGTCGTTCCTGGGCTCACCGTGCCGGTGCGATCGGTGATCGTCGAGGTGGACGTGTCGCCCGGCCGCCCGTCGCCGTTCGTCTGGTCCGAGCCGCTCGACGGGAACAGCGAGTCGGACTGGGCCTATTGGCAATATCCAGGGGTAGGAGCCCACTTGATCCCGCCGTTCGTTCGCGAGCTCAACATCATGCCATCGGTGCTCCACCGTGAATTCGTCGTCAACGGGTCCGCGCTGTGGCGCTCGAACGCATACCAGATCCCGGGTCACGTCATTTTCGGTCGAACGCCTGACGGCGCATACGTCACCGCCGCGCAGCCTTTCGGACCCGCCGCGGGGTTCTTGTCGGGCTTCACCATGTTCGACCTCGACCAGCCACTAGCTGGCCAAGAGCGCCACTGGGTCCCCATCCCAACCGACGCACGCACGATCCAAGTCCGTCTCCCCATCCCCGGCGAGGTCGGCATGCCCGAGTCGGTGATGGTCTTCTGGAGGGGCTACCGATGACCGACGAAACGATCACCCTCACGGGCGATCTGGTGCAGATGGCACCGCCGATCGTGCGCGTCACCGCCTCGACCGCGTCGGGGCGCGTGCTGGCGAGCGCGCGGGGGCCGCTCGAGGAGCTCGAGCGCCTGCGCGATGAAGTGCTCGAGCGGGCGCGCGAGGCCGCGCGGAAGGTGGAGGATGACGGCGCCGAGTGACGGCGTCGTGGTCCACCCTATCCCCGGCGCACGATGGCGCTCGACGTACGGCGCGCCCCGGCCGGGCGGCCGCGTGCATCGCGGGCTCGACCTGTACGCGCCGCAGGGCGCGCCGATCTACGCCCCGGAAGACGGGCGCATCGTGGGCGTGGGCGAAACCGCCCGCGCGGGGCTGTGGGTCGCGATGCAAGGCGCCCGATGGCGCTGGTCATTCTCGCACGTGTCGTCCGTCGAGGTCGAGCCAGGCGCGCGCGTGCGTGCGGGCGACATCATCGCGCGGACGGGTCGGTCCGGCATCCACGAGTCGGACCCTCATACCCACTTGGAGCTCGACCGCGGGGCCGTGGACCCGGCGCCCATTCTCCGAGCGATTGAGGAGCGCAAAGCGATGAACCCGGTAGACCAATTCGCCCAGGCGACCAACGAAGCGTATGCGGCCGATCGCGCGCTGCGCTCGCTCATCCCCACCCTTCCCCGAGGCGAGCGCGAACGCGCCGAACACCTTCGCTTCCAGGCGTGGCAGCGGCTCGACCGATGGGCGAACAAGGCTGACCCTTGGCCGCTGGGTGATGATGCTCGAGAGCAGGAGCTCGCGCGCGCCGCGCAGCGCATCGCGGAGATCTACGCGAAGCTGCTAGACCACGTCTCGACCAGGGCAACGCCGGGCGCGCTCGCGCGCGCGCGTGACGCCGTGAGGGGCACCGTGGCGCCCCCCGGGGCGCGCGGATCGATGGGGGTGGCGGCGCTCGCGCTGGTCGCGTTGTACTTCCTGACGCGACGCTGAGCTATCCTCCGAGCTCGGAGGTATTCATGCTCGCAAAGACCGCAAAGGACCCGCGCGAAACGGGCGCGGCATACAAGCCACGAGGAAGCGCCACGCGCATCCGCGCCTGGTACCGGCGCCAACCCCAAGGTTGCGAATACGCGCTATTGGTCGAGACGATCGACGGTGAGCGCGAGGTCTGCCGCTGGATGGCAGACGATGCCGGAAGAGAGGACTGGGGCGCCGAAGTCATGCAGGCGGCTCAGGACTACGCAACGGAGATCGACGAGCACCTCAACGGCCGCCTGGTCGCCTACCTCGACGGGGTCGAGGTGGGCCAGTATGAGATCCGCGTCCGCATGCCATCGCGACCCACCGAGGGCGCGAGCCCGAGGGGTATGCTCGAACAGCAAATGCGCCATAACGAAGCCGTTATGCGCATGCTCATGCAACAAACGAGCGTGACGATCGCCGCGTTGACGCGCATCAACGATCTAGCCTTCGCCCGCATCCATCGCTTGGAGCAGGAGCGCTCCGAAGCGCTCCAGCTGCACGCCGAAGCCATGCGCGCGCTCGCTGCGGCCGAAGCGCTCGAAGAGCACGCGACCGAGGGCGACGGTTCGGTGCTGGATGCGCTCGACGAAAAGCTCGAAAAGTGGCTCCCTGCGCTGAGCGCTGCGAGCGCGGCGTCGTCCATGACCGAGCTGCAGCGGCTCGAGAAGATGCGCGAGGTCGCCGCGGAGCTCGCGCGCGCCGCAGAAACGAAGAAGGGCGCCACGAAGGGCGCCCCGGTCAAGGCTTCGAAGGCTTCGAAGACGTCGAAGAAGGCGGACGAGTCTTAGGCGGGTCCGCGAGCTCGAGCGCTCGACGCGCCCGCTGGGCGTGTCGTCGCTCGTCCTCTCGTGCGGCGCGGGCCGCGTCGTGATGGCCGATGGCCGTCTCGAGCTGAGCGATGCGCGCAGCGATGCGCGCCGCGCGTGAGCGGAGCTCCGCAAGGTGGAGAAGGTCGTCGCGTTTCATCGTGCGTGGTCCTCCAAGGGAAGGTCGAGCTGGCGCAACAGCGCTGATGCGTGCCGCGCGATGGTATCCCAGCGAGTACGCGGGCGCAGCTCGAGCGAGCCCGCGGGTAGGAGCACGCCGTGAATGAGGCGCGTGACGTCCACGCGCCCGCTGGGGTAGCGCGTGAGCAGCGCGGTCATGGTCTCGCCACCGATGGTGAGCCACATCATCCGATGCTGACCCGGCGCCCAATGCACGCGCATGCTTTCGCGGTCAATTTGCATCGCTTCCCCCTCGCATCATCGCGCGTTGTCCACGCTCGACCGCGGCAGCCTCGCGAGCGGGCGAGCAGCGCTCGCACGTGCATCCGTCGGCGTACTCGACGATGGCGGCCGCGGAGCTCCTCGGGAGATGGTCCGCGTCGAACGAGTCGAGGGAGAGCAGGCCACGCAGGAGGTCGAGCATTTCGCGGAGGTTCGCGAGGTGATGCGCGCCCGACACGGTGACATCCTCGCGCTGCAGCGCGGCCGTCGCGAAGTAGCGCGCATCCTCGGAGAAGAGCTCGACCTTCTCGAGCACCTTCTCAAGCGAATCGTCCACCGTCGTACGGGGGGCGGAGAGCCCGAGCCCCAAGTGCATCGCGTCGATTGTCGCGCGGAGGCGGAGCACCTCCGCGGCGAAGCTCTCGGCGCGCTCGAGCGCGCGCACGATGCGGCGTACGTCGCGAAGAGCACGGGGCGCGGGCAACGCGGCGCCCTCGAACGAGTCCACCGCATGGTCCACGAGCGCATCGCGGAAGGCTTCGGCGGCTTGGAGCATGTCGTCGAAGAGCTCCTGGACGACTCGGACGAGCAGGTCCCAGATTCGGTCTCGGGGGTGTGTCTGATTCATTGTCTCTCTCGGCTTGGAGGGCGAGGCGACCCGCGCGGCGCCGCCGAGAGAATTGAGCGCATGGCGCGGGTCACCTCGACCGCGTTTCTCTCTCGGCTCGACGAGCCTACACGAGCGCGCCCAGGCGGAGCAAGACGGGGGCTGGGGCGGAGCCCCAGTAGAGGCGCGGAGCGCCGATGCCCGAGGCCGTCGCCACGTGCCAGGACGGCGCCCGCGCCGGTGCGTCACCGCCACGCGCTCGAGCTCACCCCGCCCCTTAGCTGCACGCGCGCAAGCGCCGCAGGAAGTCCCCCTAAAAGAGCAAGAGCCCGACACCTTGACGGCGCCGGGCTCTTGTGGTGATCTCTCACCTTAGCAGCTGACCTTGACGATGCAGTCTATATCACCTCCCAGGGCGCCGGGTCAAGTAGCGAGGAGCGAGTCATCCCTCCCGACCCCTACCCTCTCAGGGCCCGCAC
>CAYYWA010000429.1:1749-4345 GCA_964475255.1 uncultured Sorangium sp. | reverse complement strand
GCTCGCTCTGCCACCTCACTCCGCCGGACGGACCTCAGCGGGGAGTGCTCCCGTGACGCGCGTGCCAACCCCAAGTGGAGGAGGGCTCAGGCGATCAGCGTGGCTTGAGCCTTGTCCGTTCGGGTCTTGAGCAGGGTGGTGCGCCGTTCCTCGACGGCTCGGCGGACGGCGCGCTCGACTCGGACGAGCGCGCCGTCGATCGCGGCTTGGAGGGCGTGGTGTTGCTCGTCGACGAGGACGCTCGGCAGGCCCGTCAGGACGATCTTGATCCGACAGCGCTTGTCGATGCCGCCGCGCGGGCCGTTGACGTCTTCGACGCGCACGCTCGCGCGCTCGATGGAGAACGCGAACCTGCCGAGCTTGCGCCCGAGCTTGCGCCGAATGTAGTTGCGGTCGGCGTCGTCGAGCTCCGTGCCCACCGCACGGATATAGGTGGGGATTTCCTCGGGAGCAGAGCGGCCCATCTCGCGCTTCGCGGGTCGCGGGATCCGTTCCGCGAACGGCGCGCGTTCGGGGCTCTCGGGTCGACGCACGCGCCGTCGGCCGAGGGTGGGCGTGAGGCGCCCCGTGATGGGGCCGTGGCCCGGCGCAGGTTCTGCCGAGGCCTTGCTCTTCTTCGCGCGGGCACGGGCGCGCGTCTTTCTGACGCGCTTGCGGGCGGCAGCTCGCGCCCCGGCCGGCGGCAGCCGCATGCTCTGGCGCTCGGCGCGAACGGTCGGGCGGGTCGAGCCGCGGCCGAGCTCGTCGAGCACGTCGGTGGCGGTGACGATGCCCACGAGGCGGCCATCGTCCATCACCGGGAGCGAACCGATCAGTCGCCCGCGCATCACGTTGGCCGCCTGACGCAGAGTCGTTCCGGGCTTCGCGGTGACGGCCTGCGGCGTCATCAGCTCGCGCACGGTCCTGCCTTTTCGCAGCGTGGCGCCTTTCTTCCCGCCGAGATCGCGATCCGAGATCACGCCGAGCAGGTTCTTCCCGTCCATGACCACCAAGTGGCGGAAGCCCTTGCGCTCCATGAGCGACCACGCGCTGCTGGCGGTGTCGTCGGGACCGATACTGACGACGTCCGTCGTCATGATTTCCTGCAAACGCATGGAGGTCTCCTCGCTCCCCGCATGCAGGGTCCGCGCCGTGACGCGTGGACGCGCACCATCGAGCGCAGCGGAGAGCGGTGGCGTGCCGGGGGTCGCGGCGAAATGGACTCTGTCGCCCCGAGCGCGCGCGGCGCGGCACGCCAGGTGTGGCAGTCGGGAGCGAGTCGTTTGCGAGCGCGCCGAGGCGTGAGTCTCCGCGCGCTCGTGGGGAAACCGGAAGGTGAGGCGCGCGGTGAGCCACTCGCGCTCTTCGCGCGCGTCGACGGGTGCGTCCGCCGGGCGCCCCAACGGGATTTCGGCGCAGTACTGACCGGAGAGGGTGCCGGGCCGCGAGCTCGCCGTACTTCAGCGTTCTCGGCGGGCGCTCGACTGGCGGAGGCGGCTCAGCGTCGTCCTCCGACTCCGACTCGGAAGCGCCGAGCGTCAGGCGTTCGCCGGTCGGGACCGTGTCGGGCTGGAACACCGGCATCCACACCACGTCGAGACTCACGGTTCGTCAACGATCCGTTCCCGAAGGACTTCGTCTCGTTCTTCATCGGACGCGCCGACGAGTTCCTCAAGGTGCCGGTGACGCACGCTAGCCGACATTCCCCGGTGGGGCGCCGCGCACGTAAAAGTACGGTAGCCCGCTGACGAGCGGGACGACCCCGGGCAACGCCTCGATCGCGCGAAACGGATCCCCGAACGCTCCCGGCATCTCGCGGACCTCGGCGCGGCCCAGACGGTGGCGAGTCGGCGCGCGCTCCCCGAGCACGAGGATTTCGTACACGGGCGTCTTTCCCGGCGCGCTTTCGGATTCGGCGGGTGTTTGCCGCGGGGGCGGCTCGACGGGCGACTCCGGCGGTCCCCCGGAGCGGGCTCGGACGGCGGAACGAAGCGCACCAAGAAGCGAATCTTCGCCGCGATCGGGACCGTGCCGCGGCGGAAGGCACGGGGCTCGGCGCGGCCGGGTGAGGCCGACCCCGAGATTCCGATCGTCGCCGATCGCAGGCGCGTGGTACCCTCACTCGGCGGTGTTGGAGTCTGCGGGCTTCGAGCGAAGTGGTTCCGAGAGGGGCTCACGCCCCGTCAGAGGGCAACCGCGAAGCTCATCGCGCCTTGGGCTCGATTCCAGGGCGCCCACTCGCTCGATGGGAGCATCGCTTTGGCGATTCGCGGTAAGTCGCGTGCCCGCTGCGGGTCGGGCGGATCGGAAGGCCACGCCATGAGACATGTGCTCTCGAGCTTTTTCTTCGTCGGTGCCGTCGCCCTCGCGTGCGGAGGAGAGAGCACGACGAACCCCAGTGTGGGCGGTGACACCGGAGGCGCGAGTGGAGCCCCCTCCGGTGGTTCGAGCGGCGTTGAGGTCGGAGGCGCCGCGGCGGAGGGCGGCGCGCAACGCGCCGCGGAGGCACGGCTCGCCGAGGCCGTGGGCCTCACCGCCTCGATCGGCCTGACCGTCGTCCACTCCGCGATCTTCCCGCTGCGCGCGGCGCGGCCCTCCACCCTGCTCGGCGAGGGCC
>CAYYWA010000429.1:0-1739 GCA_964475255.1 uncultured Sorangium sp. | reverse complement strand
GTGATTGCAGGACTAACCCGAGGGGGGGGGGGTCCCCGGGTGGCGCGTGTGGCGCCCCGGCGGGTGGTGGGTGGGGCGGTGTGGTGGGCGGCGCCGGGGCGGCGGGCGGCGCCGAGGACCGTGCCGGAGCGCCTTCCGGCGGTTCGAGCCAGGGCGGCTCGGGCGGTGGGGCGGGCGCTTCGGGAGGTTCCGCGTCCGGGCCGCCGCCGGACGATCGCCCGCAGCGGCCCCCGTGGGATCCGCCGATCCCCATCGGGGAACCCGGATGGGAGGAGAGCACGAGTCCGCTCTGCGAGACGAATCAGGGCATGATGCGCGCGTTCGACGTTTGGGCGGACGACCGTGGCGTCTACACGTTCTTCGACACGGAGTGCAATCCCTTGGCGGGTGTGCCGTGTACGGACACGGAGGGATCGTCGCTGCAGGTCAACGACGGCACGGGCTGGCAGTGGCTGCTCGACCCAGGGCTCCTCGTGCCTCGGCTCTCGGGGCTGCCGGGAGGCCCGGTCGTGCTCAGCGGAGAGCGCGACGGGCAAGCCGGCATCTTCTTTCTCGAGGAGGACGGCTCGGTGACGCTCAGCCATCCGCTCGAGGACACCTTCACGGTTGAGGTGTTCGGCGTGGCCCCCGATCGCGCCTACGCGTTGGGGGGACGCGACGTGCTCGAATACCGCGATGGTGCGTGGCACCAGCTCGAGACGTTGGAAGGACGACCCGCGGCGCTTTGGGCAGACGAGGCGGCGCTGGTCGTCGTGGGCGGCGACCAGATGGTTTTGATGCGCACGTCGACGGAGGAGCCGCTCCAGCAGCTCGAGGACGTCCCCGCGGGCTACTACACGGCGGTTTGGGGGTTCGGCCCGGACGATCTCTGGCTCGGCAACAGCGTGGGGCAGCTCGTCCACTATGACGGAGCCAGTTTCGAGCGGTTCGATACCGGCGACCCCGACGCGGCGGACGGTGGGATCACGGCCCTGTGGGGCGACGCGGGCGTCGTCTACTTCACGACGCCCACCGCGTTCGGTCGCGCCGACCGCGACGGCACCGAGGTGCTCTTCGCTCGAGAGCCGGATGCGGCGCCGACGGACTCCTATTTCGTGCCGACGGCGCTTTGGGGTCGCTCCGCGGACGAGGTATTCCTCGCGATCAGCGATGAGCGCTTCGAACGATACGCCTGCGGCTCCGCGTTCATCGTCTGGTTCGACGGAGAAGCGTTCCACCAGTTCTGATTCCAGACCCATGACCAGCGAACACGGTTTCACCTCCGAGGCATGCGGCGGCCGCGCGCGTCGCTCGGCGTTCCGGGCTGCCAAGCGCGTTTCGGGGGCCTGCGTTTCGGGAGTCGTCGTACTTTTGGCGGCCTGCGGGGCCAGAACGGTCGCCGACGCTGGCGGCGCGGGAGGCCAATCGGCGGGTGGCGTCGGACGTCACGCATCGGGCGGCGCTTCGGGCAGGGGCGCCGTCGGGGGCGCCGGTGCGGCCGGCAAACCCGCAAGCGGCGAGGCCGGCAAGGTCGGGGCGGGCGGCTCTGGCACCGGGGGCACGGCTGGCGCGGGAGGCGCATCGCCCGACGCCGGTGCTGCCGGGACTGGTGCCGGCGAGTCGGGCACGAAATCTCGCTCCTTCTGTCCGGAGCCTTCCGATGTCGTGGCGTACGACGCCTTGGACGTGTGGAGCGACGCGGGCGGCGTCTTCGTGCGTGTCGCGGAGCGTCTCTATGCCGACCTCGGCGATGGCTGGTC
>CAYYWA010000428.1:0-4357 GCA_964475255.1 uncultured Sorangium sp. | reverse complement strand
GTGAGGCGCGCGGCCGCGCGGTCCTCTCGCGTCTCCCAGAGTATCACCCACGCCGCCTCACGCTTCCAGCTCTTCGCGTCGAGGGCAGGACCGTCCGCGTCGATGAGGTCGAACACGAGCCGGCCACCGGGGGCGAGCGCGCGCGCGACGTTGCGAAAGAACGTTCGGACCCGTGCGTCGGCGTCCACCTCGACCGGGTGGTACGTGAGCACCTCGCCGATCGCGAGGACGGCCTCACAGGGTCGTATCTCGAAGTCGTAAGCGGACGCGTTCAGGAAGGTGGCAGAAGGTGCAGCCGCCCGCGCGATCGCGAGGAGGTGCGGAGAGGGCTCCACGGCGATGGTCTCGAAGCCAGCCAGAGCCAGCGCGCGCGTCGTGACGCCCGCGCCGCAGCCCACGTCGTAGACACGCCGGACGGGAATCGACGACGCGTTCAAGAGCGCGACGAGCTCCGGCGCAGCTTGCCGTGCGAGGTCGCCGAAGGCCGCCGCTTGAATCTGCGCAAGGTCGGCGCCGTAGAGGGTCATGAAGGGAGGAAATGCCTCGACTCGTGGCCGCGCGGCAACTTCCGGAGCGCGCCCATCGCGCCGATGCCGTTCGGCGCGTGTCGCGTGACCGCGCGCGAAAGGGGGAACATACTCTCGGACTTCGGTCGCCTCGGCGGACCGAGGACGAGGACGAGGACGACACAGTGCACCCCAGCTCGCCCATTTTCGCGGGTTTTCTGGGCAGTCTCATCGCCGGGCTCGGCACGGGTCTCGGCGCCCTGCCGATCTTCATTCGCTCGGAGTGGAGCAAGGATGCTCAGCGGCTGATGCTCGCCGTCGCGGCGGGCATGATGCTCGGTGCGACGTTCTTCTCGCTGCTCGAGCCGGCGCTCGCCCTGGTCGAGGAGCGCGGCGGCTCGAGCGCGGATGCCGTCGCCACCGTCTCGCTCGGCGTGCTGTTCGGTGCGCTGACGCTTTGGGCCGCGCACGCGGCGATCCCGCACGAGCACTTCTCGAAGGGGCGAGAGGGGAGCCGCGCCCTCCATCTCGGGCGCAACACGCTGTTCGTGTTGGCCATCGTGCTGCACAACGTCCCCGAGGGGCTCAGTGTCGGCGTTGCCTATGGTGTCGAAGCCTCCGCGACCGGGCATGCGGTGATGCTCAGCATCCTCGCGCAGAATCTGCCCGAAGGTCTCGCCGTCGCCGCCGCCTTGATCGCCGACGGCACCGCGCGCGCTCGGGCCTTCGTCCTCGCCCTCGCGACCGGGCTCGTCGAGCCGCTCGGCGGGCTCGTGGGGGCGCTCGCCATCAGCGCCAGCGAAGCGCTCCTGCCCTGGGGGCTCGCGTTCGCGGCGGGGGCGATGCTCTTCGTCGTTTCCGGTGAGGTGATCCCCGAGACCCACGTCGAGGGCCGCGAGCGCAGCGCGACCTTCGCGACCATCGTCGGTTTCATCGCGATGATGGCGCTGGCCGTGGCGCTGGGAGGCACGGCTCCGCTCGGCGGGGACGCTCGGTGACGCCGGAGAAAGCTCGGCGTACGGAGTCGCATGGAACCCCGAATCCACTTGGTCAGTCTGGTGGTCGCCGACCTTCTGCGCGCGCGGCGCTTCTACGTGGAGGGTCTGGGCTGGCCCGCGGCCTTCGAGAAGAGCGGCGACGTCACGATGATCCACGTCGGCGAGAAGCTCGTGCTCGCTCTGTGGGCCGAGTCGTCTGCGCGCGCCGAAATCGGTGACGTCACGCGGGGCGGAACGCTGCCGTTCACCCTCGCGCACAACGTCGCTTCGCCGCAGGAGGTCGACGCGGTGCTCGACACGGCTCGCGCTGCCGGAGCGACGGTGCACGCAGCCGAGCAGCGCTCCAGGCTTCGGTCATGACGAGGCTCGTCGAGTCGTTCTTCTCGCAGTTCGCGCACCCTCGGGGTCGAATGGGGTGGTTCGTGGGCCACCTGATGGCGTGGAAGAACGGCGCGCGCAGCCGCTGGGCGCTCGAGCTGTTGTCGCCGGAGCGGGGTGAACGAATCCTCGAGGTCGGCTTCGGTCCTGGTGTCGATGTGCGGCGGCTGCTCGAGCGCGTCGGTGAGGGCGGGCTCGTCGCGGGCGTCGACGTCTCCGTCGAAATGGTGCGCCAGGCCCGAGCGCGGAACCGCGCCGCCATCGCCGCCGGGCGCGCGCGCCTCGAGCGCGGATCTCCCGAGCGGCTTCCGTTCGACGACTGCGCCTTCGACGCGGTCTACTCCACCAACTCGGCTCAGTTCTGGCCGGATCTCGCGGGGGCGATGGCGGAGCTTCGCCGCGTGCTCTCCCCGTCGGGGCGCGCGATCGTGGTCGTTCAGCCGATGTGGCGCGGCGCGACCGAGGCCGACACCGACGCCTGGGAGGCCAAGCTCGTCGAAGCCGTGCGCGCGGCGCCCTTCGCGCACGTCGAGTCCGCCCGGAAGCAGATGCCACCGGCCCCTGCCGTGGCGGCGATTGCGCGGTGCGCGTGATCCAGTCGCTGAGCGAGCACCGCACCGCCGCGCACCAGCCGCTGCCTCCGACTCGCCCGCGACCCGTTCCGCGGCGCCCACCCGCGCTCCGGCTGGGTCATTCTCGCTCGGCTCGGCGCCGCGGGGGTTGCGGGTGAGGGGCCGCGTGAATCCACTCCTTGGCGAGCAGCGCGCCGCCGAGGGAGTAGAAGTAGAGATAGCCCCGCTGCTCACCGAAGCGCTCGACGATGCGAGTCAGCGACGGGCCCGGAGGGAGCCGCAGGAGCGCGCTGAGCCCTCGGGTGACGCCGACGTCGCCGGGCGGGAAGACGTCGAGGCGCCTCAGGCCGCGCAGGAGGATCAGCGCTGCGCTCCAGGGTCCGACGCCCGGGAGCTCCGTGAGGAAGCGGAGCGCGTCCGGGCTCTTCATGCGCGAGAGCTTCTCCTCCGTCACGTCTCCCGATTCGATGGCCCGCGCGGCGCGCTTCAGGGTCTCGGCCTTGCGCAGACTCATGCCGCACCCCTTCAGCGTCGCGAGGCGGGCGCCGGTGATCACGGCGGCCGTGGGAAACGCACGGAGACGATCGCCTTCGTAGTCGAGCGTTGCCCCAAAGCGCTCGACGAGCCGGGTAACGATGGCCACGCCGGCGTCGAGGCTCACCTGTTGGAACGGCACGACGTTCGCGAACGCCTCGAAGAGCCCGGCGAACCGCGGCGGGCGCATCCCGCGCAGCGCCGTCCCGAGGGATCGCAAGCGGCTTTCGGCTTCGACGAGCCGCTGCAGCGGCCTCGGATCGACGTCCAGGCCGAGCACCGTGCGCACGGTGGAAACGAGCTCGGCGCTCGCCTCCTTGGAGGGCGCACCGGCGAGCACGCGGAGCCGAACGTCCGGGCGGTCGACGGTTCCCTCGTTCGTGACCTCGACGAGCGCGAGCCCGCCGGGTGTCGGCAGGACCCGTCGATAGCGATCGTTCACCCAGCGGTCGACCGGGTTCGTGGGGCGGCGCTGCAGGACGCGCACGGTGGCCTCGAGATGGAACGGGGCTCGCGTCGCGAGCCGCAGTCCCTCCGCGCCGCCGGCCGGATACGTCACGCGTGTGCCCTCGACGTGCGCGAACGGCGTCAGGCGATGCTGACTGGTTCGGCCGGCGCCGGTGATGTGCTCGACCTCTGCGCCGCGCACGGTCAGCGCGTCCGCCACGAGCGAACGGTGGCAGCGCCAGGGAACGGCCTCCGCGCACATCACCGCGACCGGGCTCGCCGCGAGCGCGCGCAGCTCCGAAAGGCCCGACTCGAACCCCTCGGTGAGCATGTAGTCGGCAAAGCCCCGGAAGCTCGCGTTGCGAAAGCCTGTGTTCACCGAGTCCGGGCGCGCGCGCCGCAGCCCACCGAGCGCTGGGAGGTGCACATACCGAATGCGGCGCGCCCGAAGCGCCGTGCGCAGCGCCTCGCTGTCGAACTGCGGGTTGTGCCGCGAGCGCGGGATCGTGCGGATGTCGGCGAGCACCGTCACGCCCGCCGCGCGCAGCAACGCCACGAGCTCGTCGAGCGACCGCGTGGAGTGCCCGACCGTGTAGATCCGAACGCCTCGCCAGTCGCGCGCCGCGCGCGGCGTGTCTCGGTGGAGCCGGCCAGCAGCGGACACGCTTCTGATGATGGTCCCCGGTCGTAGCGCTCGCCAGAGCCGGGCGTGGCGCGCGGAGGAACGCGCTCTCGACGCCGGTGGACACCGAAACGCCGCTCGCGGGCTCGCTTCCGGGCGTGCGGGAGGTTCGGTTCAGGACGATCGCTCTCGGCGTCGCCGTGCGCCTCGAGCCCGCTGCACGCTCGGGCCGCGCTGCGGCGACCAGAGCGACAAACGGTTAGGAACGCGCCGAGATATGCGGAAAACTGCGTCGGACAG
>CAYYWA010000427.1:1034-4360 GCA_964475255.1 uncultured Sorangium sp. | reverse complement strand
GCCTCCACCCCCACCGCCTCCGCGCTGGGTTCCCCCCATTCGGTTGCGGTACGTGCTCGGCGCGGGGCTCCTTGCCGGCGCGGGCGCGTGGGTCGTTCCGCGCGCGCAGGCGGCGTGGCAAGCCCACACGCTCGGCAGCGCCCTCGCGGACTACGCCTTGTGCATGGCCGGGCCGAGTGGCGCGCAGGCGCTCCGCGACGATCCCAGGCAGTTTCGCACGCTGATTCGTCGGCGTCTGATCGCGTCCCCCCCGCACGAGGCGCCGTTCGCGCGCTGTGTCCGCAAAGCGCGAGCGGTCACCGAGTCGCCTCAGGCGGAGCGGGCGCACACGCTGCCGGCGCGCGCGTTCGTGGAGTACGGACTCCCCGAAGGCGGGGGGGCGACGACGCTCGCGGCCCTCGAGGCGGGTCCCGAGCGGTTGCTCGAGCTCGTGCGCGCCGCGGGACCCTTCGTGCGAGGCGGATACGCCGGGTTGATTCGCCCATCCCCTTCGGCACGCCACGCCATCCATCCGCTCCCGCCCTCGCGCCCCAGCGTGGGCAGCGGGCTCGAACCGGCGCGCGGCCGAGTCGAGACCGCGTGGAAGGTGGGGCGCCAGATCACCGTCGCGCTCGGTGCCGGCCCTTCCGCGGAGATCTTCGAGAGCCGTGACGGTGGGCTCTCTTTCCGGCGTGCACCGCTCACCGATGCGCATCGGGAGCGCGCGGGGAACTGCTCCGGAGACGACGATCGCCGCTCGTTCGAGCTCGGCTCGGGTGAAGACGGCTCGTTGTTCGTCACCGTGCGGGAGATGACGCGGCCGCCGCGGACGGAGCTCGCCGTCGAGGGGCCCCACACGCTCATCGCGGCGGCCTGCGATGCGCGCGGCCTCGTGCTGGCGGCGCACCGGGAGGGGGAGCCCGCCGTCGATGTGACGCTTTGCCGAGCCGAGGGCCGCTGTCAGCCCCTCGCGCTTCCCGCCACACCGCCGTTCGCGCCCCTCGTGGCGCGCGACCTCGACGTCGCGCGCGTCTCGGGCACCACCGTCATCGCGGTCGCGCACGCGGGCATCGTTCGCGTGATCTCGTCCCGCGACGATGGCCGAAGTTGGACCCCGCCGACCGTCGCGTTCGATGCCGGCGAAGAGCCGAGCCGCGCTCCGGGCGACGCGGTGCCCTTCGAGCTGCTCGCCATCGGTTCGCGTCTCCTGCTCCATGGCACCGCGCGGAGTCCCGGCGCGACGTATCCCGTGCTCGTCTCGACGGATCACGGCGCGAGCTTTCGGGCGCTCGACGAGTCTTCGTCCGCGAAGACGGGAGCGCTGGCACACGACACACGCGCGCGCTGAGCGGAGCGCGCGCTTTCTCGCCCGATCAGAGGTTCGGGTTCAGCGGATCGTACGCGTTGTCCGAGCCGGCGATGCGCGACGTGCCCGTACGCTGGGGGCGCGGCTCGGGCGTCGCGGGCTGAGGGCGCGCCGTGCGATCCGCGCGCGGCTTCCGGCGAGCAATTACAGACGCGGGCTTGCTCGGCGATTTCTTCTCCGACGCGCTCGCCGTCGACTCCGTCGGCTCGGGAGGGACGATGCGAGCCGGACGCGCCGTGACCACTGGAATCGGTTGCAGGACCGGCAGCGAGCTCTGAACCGCGCGCAGCGACTCGAGCGTCCCGTATCCGGGCGTTCCGAACAGCGCCTCGTAGCGGGCGGCTGCGGAGCCGTCGACCGCCGTGAGCACGCGGTTCGTGATGCCATTCCGGTGCAGGATGACCCCGAGCGAGAGCAGACCGAGCAAGGTCATGACCGTGACTTCGAGCGCCGCGCTCCGTCGCTTGCCCGGGCTCGTCGCGACGATGTCGACGTCGTCGAGCACGATCTCTGCTTCGACCGGCTTCGGCGGCGGCGTCCAGGAGCTCGACGGCTTCGGTGGCGGAACGGAGTTTGCTCGCGCGAGCGGCACCGGCGCTGCGGGCGCGGTCGCCGGCGTCTCGTGCAGTCCCGCGGGAGTGAACGGGAACGGGACGGTCGTCCTCGGAATCGGCGCGTTGGGTGCGGGCGCGTCGGGCGTGAAGGGGAAGGGAACCGTCGTGCGTGGAATCGGCGCGGGAGGCGCCGACGCCGTGGGCGTGAACGGAAACGGAACGGTCGAGCGCGAGAGGGTCGAGGGAGCCGGCGGTGCGGTCCTCGGTGTCCGATGGGACGGCGGCGGTGGTGCCTGGACCTCCGCGGAGGCGGGCGCCTCGTCCAGTCCGGCGACGACCGACAGCGGGAGCCAGTCGTCCATGCCCGGTTGCCACACCGTCGTCGAGCCATCGATGATCTCGAGACGAAAGAGATCGTCGAGCTGCTCGAGCGTGAGGACCTTGACCTCGTCCGGTGCGAGGCGGACGTGCCACCGGTCGGACGCCGACGCATCTCCTGCGACAGAGCTCGCGGCCATTGGCCCTTTCTAGCAGGCCGACCGGGTGTCTGCGAAGTCCGTGGCCGTTCTTTGCTGCACGGAGACTGCAAGTTTCCGCCAAGCGACGACGAAGACCCCGCTCCGACACTCCGAACAGCCGATTGTGACTGGCAATTCCGGAAGAGCGGCAGTACCGAGGGGCAATGGGGAAGAACCCCTGGGACGAGCTCGATCCGGATATTCGCGCCATGAGCTCCGGGCTTCGCCGGGAGGGAGGCGGTCGGCGTTGGGCCACGCTGGGGCTCTTCGTCCTCGGCCTCGCGGGGGTCACGCTCCTGCTCGCGTACTACGTGCCGCTGAGGCAGGCGCACGGCGCGCTGATCGAAGAGCACAAGAAGCTCGCGGCCAAGGCGAAAGAGGCGGAGCGCGCCGCGCTCGATGCTCAGCGTGAGCTCGAGAAATCGGAGCGCCACCGCGGCGAGCTCGAGCACGCCGCCGAGCAGCGCGAGTCGGAGCGCGCCGCGGTCGCGGGACGCCGCGAGGCGCTCGCCAAGACCCTCGACGAGACGCTCGGCAAGAGCGCGAAGAAGGGAGCGTACGCCGTTGGGACGACGCCGAACGGCGTCGTGGTGGCGCTCGCCGACTCGGCGCTCTTCACGCCGAAGAAGCTCGACCTCAGCACCGACGGTCGCAAGCTCCTCTGCGCGGTCGAAGGCGCTGCCGGCAAGAACAAGCTCGGTGTGCACGCGCCGACCGACGCCAAGGCGAGCGGCGCGCTCCGCCAGAAGTATCCCTCGGTGGGGGCGTTCGCGGCCGCGCGGGCCGCGGCGGTGACGGAGGCGCTCGAGTCCAAGTGCGGCGCCTCGCGCCAGCGCTTGCGAGCGGGCGCGGCCTCCCCGTCGCGCGCGGGCGTGAGCTTCGAGGGCGGAAAGCCGCCGAGCCCCCGCG
>CAYYWA010000427.1:0-1024 GCA_964475255.1 uncultured Sorangium sp. | reverse complement strand
TGGGAACGCGCCGAAATATGCGGAAAACAGTGTCGCGCAGAGTGCCCGCGGGGGGAGGGGCCCTGCCGAGCTCACTTTGGTTCACCTCGGCGGGGAGGGGCGGCGCGAGCCGCCCCTGCGAGAAAGGCTAGCCGAGGCCGAGTCTTCGGCGGGCCTCGGCGTAGGCGTCGCTCACGCTGAAGATCGCGGCGTCGCGCGCCTCCGGAACGCGCACGATCCAGCGGATGCGATCCCCGCCGCGCTCGGGCGGAGCGGGGCGCCCCGCGGCGATCGAAAGCGCACGGAACGTCGTGTTCAAGTCGCCCGTCGCGAGCAACGCGGCGCGCGTGCCCCACTGCGCCACCGCGCTGCCGAGCTGGCTCGAGCGCGTGCCGATGAGTTGCGCGAGCTCGGCCGTCGTCGCGGCGAGCTCCTTCGCGAGCGGCGCGGGCAAGACCTCGGCGAGTCGCGCGCGCGCTTCTTCGGCCTTGCGTGCGTCCACGCCCGCGTGCACCGGGCGCTCCGGCGCGATCGCCGAAACGAGGCCCGCCATCATCGGAACCAAGTCCACCGGGGAGCTGCGGGAGATCGCGGCGGCGTGCGCCTTCGTCGTCTGGAGCGCGCGAACGAGGACGGCGAAATGGACCGGCTCCTCGATCCCGCTCAGCAGCTCGGGCCCCACCACGATCCGTGCGGGATCGCTCGACACCGGAATGCAGGTCGGGCCGAGCCCTGGCGAGACGAAGACCTCGATGCCCTCGATGCCGAAGCGTTCGGCGAGCCGTTGCACCCGCGCGAGATACGCGCGGGAGCCGGGTGGCGTCGGCGCGGCGCGGAGCGCGCGCAAATCGAGAGGGTATGCGGCATCGAGCACGCCGCCCACGCGGTGGAGCCAGGTCCGGAGCCGCGGGTCGAGCAGCTCCGGGGCGAGCAGATCGTCGAGCTCGGGGCTGCCGGCGCTCTCGCCCGCGCCGGCCAACGGCAGCTCGTCGCCGTGGAGCGCCGCGAGCGTCGCGTGCGCGATGCGAGCGGCGTCAGGGGCGCC
>CAYYWA010000426.1:2752-4364 GCA_964475255.1 uncultured Sorangium sp. | reverse complement strand
CGACGCAGTTTTCCGCATATCTCGGCGCGTTCCTAACCGTTTGTCGCTCTAGGCGTTCGCCTTGAGGCAGCCGGAGAGCTCGTCGAGCATCCTGTCGGCGAGGGCGAGGCCGTCGGCGAGGGCTTCGGACTCGAGGGCGCGACGCATGAGGCGGCCGTCGGGGCTCAGGCGGTAGGGAGAGCCCTTCTTCGCGACGAGCTGGCCGATCTTCGCGGGATCGAGCGGGGTGTCGTCCTTGAGGTGGAGGGTCACACTGCGCGCGGTGGCCTCGCAGCCGAGCGCCCGCAGCTTTCGGAGCTCGGTCTTGAGGCGCATGAGCTCGACGAACTTGCGGGCTTCGAGCGGGGGCGCGCCGAACCGATCTTGCATCTCGCTGGCGAGCTCTTCGACCTCCGCCTCGTCGCGGGCGCTCGCGAGCCGCTTGTAGAGGGAGAGGCGGACGCCGACGTCGGCGACGTAGTCCTCGGGCAAGAGAGCGTCGACGTCGAAGCTGAGCTCGGGGTCCACGTCGTGGACGACGACCTCGCCGCGGAGCTCGTGCATCGCCTCTTCGAGCATGTGGACGAAGAGGTCGAAGCCGACGCTCGCCACGAACCCGCTCTGCTCGGCGCCGAGCACGTCGCCGCCGCCGCGGAGCTCGAGGTCGAGCGCGGCCACCTGAAATCCGGAGCCGAGCTCGCCGTGACGCTCGAGCGCCTCGAGGCGGGCGCGCGCCTCGTCGGTCATCTGGCTCGGCGGGGGAACGAGCAGGTAGCAGTACGCGCGCTCGCTGCCGCGGCCGACGCGCCCGCGGAGCTGATAGAGCTGCGCGAGGCCGAACAAATCCGCCCGATCGATGATGATGGTGTTCGCGCGTGGGATGTCGAGGCCGCTCTCGACGATCGCGGTCGCGACGAGCACGTCGTACTCCCCGTGGACGAAGTCGAGCATCGTGCGCTCGAGCATCTCCTCGGTCATCTGCCCGTGGCCGACGGCGATGCGCGCCTGGGGGACCAGGGTACGCACGCGCTCGGCGCGCTCGTAGATGCCCTCGACGCGGTTGTACACGTAGAACACCTGTCCGCCACGCTCGAGCTCGCGCTCGATCGCCGTGCGCACGAGCTCCGGATCGAACTGGGACGTGATGGTGCGGATGGCGCGGCGATCGACGGGCGGCGTCGCGATGAGGGACATGTCGCGCAGGCCGCCCACGGCGAGCTGCAGCGTGCGCGGGATCGGGGTCGCGCTCAGCGTGAGCACGTCGACTTGGGTGCGGAGCTGCTTGATGCGCTCTTTGTGGACGACCCCGAAGCGCTGCTCCTCGTCCACCACGAGCAAGCCGAGGTTCTTGAAGTGCACGTCCTTCGAGAGCAGCCGGTGCGTGCCGATGACCGCGTCCACGCGGCCCTCGCGGAGCCCCTTCAACGTATCCATCTGCTCGGCGCGCGACTGGAAGCGGCTCAGCGCGCGCACGACGAACGGATAGTTCTCGAGCCGCGAGGAGAACGTGAGGAAATGCTGCTGCGCGAGCACCGTGGTCGGGCAGAGCAGGGCCACCTGCCGACCCGCGTTCAGGGCCAGGAACGCGGCGCGCAGCGCGACCTCCGTCTTGCCGAAGCCGACGTCGCCGCAC
>CAYYWA010000426.1:0-2742 GCA_964475255.1 uncultured Sorangium sp. | reverse complement strand
ATCCATCACCTTTTTGCTGGTCAGGTCTCGGATCACGTCGGCGATGGCGTTCGCTTGATCGCGCGTTTCGTCGTACGGGAAGCTCGCCTCGAACGCGGCATAGTCGTCGTCCGGCTCGGGGAGGGGTGGCTTCTCGAGCGCCGCGCGTTCGGCGTAGAGCTTCAAGAGCTCGTCCGCCATCTGGCGGATCTTCTTTTCGACCTTGCTCTTCGTCTTCGCGAAGGTCTGCCCGCCGAGGCGATCGAGCTTGGGCGAGCCTTCGCCGCCCGAGTACTTTTGGATCTGGTTGAGGCGGTAGACGGGGAGGAAGAGCTTGTCGCCGCCGGCGTACTCGACGACCAGGAGCTCGACGGCCACGCCGCCGATTACCTTGCGCTCGAGGCCGAGGTAGCGGCCAATGCCGTGATCGACGTGGACGATGGCATCGCCCGGCGTGAGCGCGCGCAGGTCCTCGAGCAGGGAGCGCGCCGTGGTTTGCCGCGCGGGGGCGCGGTGCGTGCGCTGGCCGAAGATCTCCTCTTCGGTGACGAGGACGAAGCCGTCCGCGACGGCGATCGCGCCGCGCGTGAGCGGCGCGACCGCGATGCGCACGGCTTCCGCGCTGTCCGCGCTCGGGTCCCCGCCCTCGACGAGCTCGACCGCGACCCCGCGGTGTCCGAGCAGCGCGCCGACGCGCTCGGCCTGCGTGCGCGTGCGCGCGGTGATCGTCACGAACAGGCCCGAATCGCGCCAGAGCGCGAGCCGCTGCAACAGCGGATCGAGCGCGCGCGCCTTGCCTTTTTGCGTACGGGTCGCCTTGACGGCGTGACCGAGATCGCTCTGGTCGCGAACGCCGAGCGAGGGAGCGTCTTCGGGGGGCGCCTCGAGCGCGTCGAGCACCGACACGGCGCGCGGTCCGGCGACGGCACCGCGGTGGAGGGCGAGCAGGTTCCTGTCCGCGAGCAAGCGATCGAGCTCGGATGTGTCGAGGTACAGCCGCTCGAAGGGGAAGTGCGGGGTCCCGCGGCGCGCCGCTTCGCCGGCGCGGCCGGCCTCGATCTCGGCGCGGAGCGCGCGCACGACCGCGGCGGGATCTTCGAAGACGATCGGAGCCGTCGGCGGGAAATAGTCGAGCAGCGGTGAGAGCTCGTAAAAGGCCGGCAGATAGCCGTCGAGGCCGAAGTACGCGTGCCCGGTGGCGACGTCGTCGATGAGCTGACGCGCCTTCGTCGAGGGGTAGTCCACCGCGTCGCACAGGGCGCGGAGCTCGCGGCGGGCGCGCGCCTCCGTCTCGGCGTCGATCACGACCTCGCGCGCCGGCGGAATCCAGAGGCGTTCGAGCTCGTGCAGCGTGCGCTGGTCGTCCGGGTCGAAGGCGCGGAGCGTCGAGACCAGGTCGCCGAAGAGCTCGACGCGCACCGGCTGTTCGCTGCCCGCGGGCCAGACGTCGATGAGCCCGCCGCGCACCGCGAAGGTGCCCGGATCTTCGACGACGGGCACGCGCAGGTACCCTGCTTGCACGAGTTTTTGCGCCACCGCGCGGACGTCGAGCTCTCCCTCGGCCTCGACCTCCACGCCGGCACGGGCGAGCGTCGCGGGTGCCGGCTTTCTGCGCACGAGCGCCGCCGCCGTCACCACGGCGGCGCGCCACGAGAGGCCGCGCCCGAGCTGAAAGAGCGCGCTGGCGCTGGCCATTGCCGCCCGTCGATCCCCGTGCACCTCCGCGTACGGCGTGTTCTCGGTGGGGGCGAGCACGAGCGGGGACCCCTCCGGGCTCGAGGGACGGGAGAGCTCCGCGCGGCTGGGCAGCCCTGCTCCGAACGCCAGGAGATCGCTCGCGGCACGCCGCGCGGCATCGGCGTCGGCCACGACGTAGACGACGCCGCGGGCGCCCGCGAGGAGCAGCGCGTGCGCGAGCAGCGCGGGCCCCGCTCCCTGGGCGTCGACGGCGTGGTGCAGCCCCTTGTCCGCGAGCACCGTGCGCGCGAGCGCGAGCATGCCCGGGAGCGGGCGCTCGGCGGGCAAAGCGAGCGCTGCCTCGGGCGCGTCGAGGGGCAGTGCGTCGGACATGGGGCCGCGGAGTCCTACTCCATGGATGGGGCTTCCGCGAGGCTCGCGAGCAGGTAGTTTTTGGCGCGGAGCGACCAGGCGCCGTCCGGTCGGGCCGCGAGGTGCCGCCGAAACGCTTCCGTCGCGCGCGCGGGCTCGCCGAGGCGGTAAAAGAGCACCCCGCGCGCGAAGTCGGCCGGGAACTCCGCGTCGCGGCGCGCGAGGGCGTTCACCGACGCGAGGCGATGCGCGTCGCGCTCTCGCGGCGAGCCGCCCTCCGGGTGGCGGAGCAGCACGCCGTAGTAGGCGCGCACGTCGTGGAGCGAAGGGCCGAGCAGCGGATCGCGCGAGAGGCCCACGAGATCCGTCCACCGCAACCGATACATCACGAACAGCTCGTCGCTCGAGAGCACCACGCGGTGGGCATCGTCGATCCAGCCCGCGCGGCGACCCGTCACGACGAAGTTGCCGGCGAGCTCGTCGAGCTCGCGCGAACGCGCGCCCGTCTCTCCGTACGCCTCGAGCGCGGCGAGGAAGAGCTTCGTCTGCACCGCGCGGAGGCGCGCGAGCGGCTCGCGGCCGTGGGCGGTGATGGCTTTGCGGCCCGCCTCGACGAGGTCGTGACGAACGAGCGCCGCGGTGGCGAGATCTCCTATGGCGATCGCCGCCCCGTGCCGTCGAACGAGCTCACCGACGAGGCGCACCGCATAGGGC
>CAYYWA010000425.1:0-4373 GCA_964475255.1 uncultured Sorangium sp. | reverse complement strand
CTGCGGGGCGCTCCGGGCTTGCGGCACAGGCCGTGACGAGCAGGACGACGGCGGGGAGTCGCATCGGGGCGAGGGTCGGCTCGCTGCCGAGCGCGGTCAAGCACGCGGCGAGGCCGGAGCCGTTCGAGGACACGCGCTCACGAACCACGCGACGAGGAGCACGAGCACCAGCAGCGTTGCGCCGAACACGTACGGATACTCGGGGCGCACTTCGTAGAGGCCCGTGCCGAGCACGGGGCCCACCGTTCGTCCGAGGGCTTGCGACGAGCTCGTGAGCCCGGCGGCGCCTCCTTGCTCGTCGTCGCCCGCACGCAGCGAAATGGCGGCCGCGACGCCGGGCAGCGTGAGCCCTTGACCGAGCCCTTGCAGCGCCATCGCGGCGATCAGCACCGGCTCGGTGCGCGCGAAGACGAGAGCGCCGAGTCCGAGCGCCGCGAGCGGGATCCCGACGCGCACGAGGCGGATCGGCGGCCACCGTGTCCGGCGCACGAAGCCGCCTTGGACGATGACGGCGACGATTCCGTAAACGACGAGCGCGACCGCCACGCTGCGCGCCGCGCCCGTCGTGGAGAGGCCGAGCCGATCCTGGAAGTAGAACGGCACCGTCTGCTCCATGGCAACGGAAGCCAAGGTGGCGGTGAACGCGACGGCGAGCAGCGCCGGAAACTTGGAGGCGATCCGTGTCAGCCCCGGCGCTTCGAGGGGACGCTGGCTGCGCTGCGGCTCGGGCAGCGTGCGCCACACGAAGAACGCGTTGACGAACCCGATGGCACTGGACAGGTACACGGGGACGAGCAGCCCGAACGGTGCGAGCAGCCCGCCGATGGCCGGACCGAAGACGATCCCGAGGCCGAACGCGGCGCCGACCACGGACATCCCCGCCGTTCGATCCGCGCGCTCCGTCACGTCGGCTACGTACGCTTGCGCGGTGGGCAACGTCGCCGACGACCAGAGGCCCCCGAGCACGCGCGTCGCGAGCAGGAGCGCAAACAGGGCGTGTCCCTCGATGTGCCCCGCTCTGCCGAGATGCGCGACGATCGCGAACGCCAAGAACGTGAGCGCAAACCCGAGAATGCCTCGGAGGAGAATCGGCTTTCGTCCGTGCGTCTCGCTCTTTCGGCCCCAGTAGGGACCCGCGAGGAGTTGCGCCAGCGCATAGCCCGTCGTGAGCATGCCGACCTGGAGCTCGCCGAGCCCGAGCTCTCGGCCGAGCATGCCGAGGATCGGGAACAACACACTCAGGCCGAGGATGCTGTTGAAAATGGCGAGGAAGAGGAGGACGAGCGGGCTCATGCGGAAGGCCGCCCCGAGACCGGGCGGCGCTGGAGCGTAATCGCTCGCGAGCGGCGCGCCTCGGATGGCGGGCATTTTTCTCGGTGCGGCCCGTTGGCCGGTCGGGTGCCGCGTCCGCGTGCTTGACGCGTTCCCGAATTAGACTCAGTCTAGCCACATGCGCCACGACGCGGTGATCGCGCTTCTCACCCGGCACGGGATCCAGCCCTCGGCCCAGCGCGTCGCGGTCGCCGACTACGTCCTGTTCACGGACGAGCACCCGTCGGCCGATCGCGTGTTCGCCAAAGTGCGCAAGGTGCTTCCGGTGTTGTCTCGGGCCACCGTGTACAACACCCTGAATCTGCTCGTCAGAAAGGGCCTGCTCCGTGAGCTCGTGCTCGCCGAGGGCAAGGTGGTGTTCGATCCGAAGCTCGAACGGCACCACCATTTCGTCGACGAGGCGACGGGGCGCATCTTCGACGTGCCGTGGGAAGCGCTCGAGGTCCGCAAAGTGACGGATCTGGAAGATTACGACGTCTCCGAGTACCAGGTCGTGTTGCGCGGGCGCCGGACACAAAGGCGCAAGTGAGCGGCCCTAGCCTCGTTTCGTAGGGCGGCGGCACGCGCCGCCTCTTTAACGCGCGGCTTCGAGCGCTTGCCGGAAGAACACGGAGCCGCGCGCGAGCTAGCGCACGTAACCCGCGACATACGTCCGCGCCGGCTCCGGAAGGCGCGCGAAGGGAACGACGTGCTCGTCGGGCACGAAGCGGAAGGTGAAGTTGATGCGGCGGGTGCGAAAGCCGGCGATCCGGGGCGGCAGGTCGAGCTCCGGGTTCCGCGCGACCCGCTGCACGCGATGCAGCACGCGATCCTTATAGAGGGATCCACCGAAGAGCTGGAGCGAGCCGTCCTCGAGCCATTGGGAGAGCAGGGGGGGCGTGGGCTCTCCGACGCGCTGCCGCTCGACGAACTGGAAGAGCGCCCGCTCTCCGAGCGACAGCGACGCGACCGGGCCGGGCTCGAAGTCCCGGTGCTCGCCCACCCGAGCGGTATCGAGCTCGCGGCCGTTCTCACTCCGGCTCCCGTAGAAGTTCACGAGACAGGTGTTCAGGCGGTAGCCGCGAGGAATGTCCGCTGGCGGAAAGAGACGGCGAATGCGCGCCTCGACATCCCGGAGGAGCTCTGCCATCACTCCCGGGAACGGCTCTGCTTCCACGCAGCGGTTCCGGACCTGCCGAGGAGGCCGGTAGTAGTCGAGACAGGCAAACTGCCAGCTTCCTAGCCAGTAGACGGGTCGCAGGAGCTGCCGCTGGGTTCGACCGGGAGGGAAGGGCCGCCCTTCGGGGTACCGTCGCTCCCAGATCGGGCGAATCGTAGTCAGAAATTCGAGCACTCGGGCGCGCTCGGAAGCGCCCAAGTAGTCTCGAAAATAGTAATGGCGGCCCTGATTGGGGGCCGAGCGGGGGAGCCGGGCCGCGGATTGCCGGGAACGCGACGAAGTGCGGCGGAAATGCATGGTCTCGGAAATCGCGGGGTACTGTCCCGTTTGCGGTGGTCGGGTCCCGATGTGGTGAAGGCAAACGAATGCTCAAGCGAGCAATTGCGGTTGCAGGCGGCCGGCCGGAAAAGTAAGCCGTGTTGCTCTGGAACACCCCATGGTGTAGGTAGGAGACACTGGTTATCGCACACCCGAAGGTCGAATGGTGATCCGACACGCCGAGTGTCGGCATTGAACGAGCCGTAGCTTGGAGTTTGGAGGCTATCGTGGAGCGTGCTGAAGGCGTCGTCGTCGCCCGCCGCTATCGGCTCGTCCGGAAGCTCGGCTCGGGCGGCATGGGGTCGGTGTGGCTCGCCCTCGACCTGTCGCTTGACACGCGCTGTGCGCTCAAGCTCGTCGATGACGACAAGGCGAAGAGCGAGGAGGTCCGCGTTCGCTTCCAGCGGGAGGCCAAGGCGGCGGCGCAGCTTCGGAGCCCCCATGTCGTCGACGTGTTCGATCATGGCGATTGGGGCGGCGTGCCCTACATTGCCATGGAGTTCCTCGACGGGGAGGACCTCGCCGCACGCCTCACGCGGCTCGGCCGGCTCGATCCGGGCAGCACCTACCGCGTGATCGCCCACGTCGCCCGCGCGCTGATGCGGGCGCACGCCCTCGGCATCGTTCACCGCGATCTCAAGCCCGAGAACATTTTCCTGGTCCGCGGCGACGACGAAGAGATCGCCAAGGTCCTCGACTTCGGGATCGCCAAGCACGACGCCTATTCGCTTCAGGACAAGGCCACGAAGACCGGCTCGTTCCTGGGGACGCCGTACTACGTGAGCCCCGAGCAAGCGCGCGGACGGCCCACCGACTATCGCTCCGATCTCTGGTCGCTCGGCGTGATCGCGTTCGAGTGCCTGACGGGTCGACCACCGTTCCAGGCGGACGCGCTCGGGGAGCTGATGGGCCAGATCCTCTACGAGGCGCCCCCGAAGCCGAGCGAGCGGGTGTCGGGCCTGCTTCCCGCCGTGGATGCCTGGTGGGAGCGCGCGTCTCAACGCGATCGCGAGCAGCGCTTCCAGTCGGCGAAGGAGCTCTCGGACGCGCTCGGGCGCGCGCTCGGGGTGACGCGCCTGGTCGTCGTGCCGTCGATCCCGCCGCGGTCGGCGTTGCCGTCGAGCAGCGACGCCGAGGTGGTGAGCCCCGCGCCATCGCCCGTGCTTCCGCCGGAGCTGCGCGAGACGATGCCACGCGAGAGCAGCCCCGCGGAGCCGGAGACGGCGCCGACGCCCGTGCCCGCCGCGGAAACCACCGTCGTGCGCCCGGAGGCGGTGAGCGAGGCTCGGGAAACGCCGGAGGCCCGCGACACGCAGGCGCCCTTGTCGCGCACGCGCCGCTCGCTCGAGCCACACCTGTCTCGCCTCCGGAAGCGGCACCTGGTCGGGTTCGCGATTGGGGGCATCGTCCTGGGCGTCGTGGTCACGCTCGGCTTCTTCAGCGAGGCCGACGAGACCGAGGCCACCCTGCCGGTCATGCGCGCGCCGGCGCCTCGGGAGGCACCGGCCGCGGCGCGTCCCGAGCCCGAGCCGCTGCCACGCGAGATTGCGCCGCTTCCCGAGCC
>CAYYWA010000424.1:0-4381 GCA_964475255.1 uncultured Sorangium sp. | reverse complement strand
CCGAGAACCTCGGCCTCGGCCAGGGCATGGGCCTCGGCCGGCGCGGCGGCGGAGCGCGCGCCGGTGGAACCGCCGACACGGGGGTCCCGTTCGGCGCGGGCACGCTCGACACCGGGTTCGGCGTGGGCGTGGGCGGCGGGCTCGGCAAGGGCAAGGGTGGGCCCGGCGGGCGCGGCCGTGGCGGTGTCGGGCGCGGCGGCGGCACGGGGCCCGGTGAGGGTGGAAGCGGCGAGCGCCGCATCGCCGGCAAGGAAGCGGCCCGGCCCGGACAAGGCCTCTCTCCGGAGCAGATTCGGCGCGTCGTCGTCTCGCGCATGGGCGCCTTCCAGGCGTGTTACGAGATCGCGCTCGGTCGCGATCCGAACCTCAAAGGCAACGTCGGCGTGCGCTTCAGCATCAGCCCCGGCGGCTCCGTCTCGAGCGTCAGCATCTCGAACTCCTCGCTCTCCAATCCCCGCGTCGAAGGCTGCCTGACGCGTCAGTTCTCGCGTCTGCGCTTCCCGACCGCGGACTTGCCGACCAACGGCAGCTTCCCGTTCGTTTTCCGGCCGAGCAAGCGATGAGCCGCGGCGGCGTCGAACCGAGGATCGCTCGCGGAGCCAGCGCGCTCGCCGCGCTCATCGCGCTCGCGTGTGCTGCGCCCGCCGAAGAGCGCACGCTGCCCATCGTTCAGCTCTCGCTCCACCCGGACGTCGCGGCCACGTACGACGATGGAGAGACGCAGCTCTTCGAGGCGCGGCGCGCCGTTTCGATTCCCGTGCTCGCGCCGAGCAGCGGCGAAGTCGCGGAGCTCACGAACCAGCCCGTCGCGCCGTACGGGCGCATGCCCTGGGTGACGCTCGACGACCTCAGGGTGCAGCTCTCGTTCACGCTCACGAACCTCGACGATCGACCACACGTCATCGAGGTCTTGATCGACCCGTGGAACGAGTTCGCGCGCTACTACCCCGGCATTCAGATGGTCGACGACGACGAGGCCATCCCGAACCTGAGCGGGATCCACTCGCGGTTGCGCTTGGAGGGGCGGGGCTCGGGCGCGGCCTCGCGCGTTCAGGGCGTCTACACGTTCGACGACATGGACGAGCTCGCGCGCGACCTCGCCACCGTGATGAACATGGTCGCGAATCCCCCGGGAGGCCTCCCGGATCTCGGCGAGGACGAAGATCCGTTGCTCGTCTACGTGAACCACACCTTCGCCAATCACTCGACGCGCGACGTGCTCGCCGTCGGCTACATCCCCGACGTGATCCCCGCGCTCACCGGCTTCGACCTCGGCTTGCGCTCGAACGAGCCCGTGACCGTCGCCATCGAAGTGGCCGCCGAGGTCGTGGACCTGGGCTCGGGAAAGCTTCAGCAGCAGGGCGACGACGACCCCGTGCTCATGCCGCCCGAGACCGTGATCACCATCGGCGCGGCGGCGCCGTAGCTCTCGAGCCTCACCACTGCTCGGCACGAGGATTCGGAAGCGCTCGGCACGGTCCTGTCTCGAGCTCGCCGCGTGCACGGTGCCCGTTCGGTAGCGAGCGCCGGCGACGTCTCGGGCGGCCGAAGGCACGACCTCCGAGAGAACGGGGTTCAGGGTTCCGTACCCTCGATCCACGCCCCTGTTTGGAGATCGGCATCGAGAGTCATTCGAGGAGTCGCTCCGTTTGGGGACGCGCAATGGGGCAATCACCGGGCACTTCCGTGACTCGGGAGTGACGATAGGACTCCTATAGATCGGGTTGCGCGTTCGGCTTCGGTGAGAGTCGACGAGAACAACCCCAGAAATTGGGGTGATTCGAGTGTGCCGAATCGTGCGCTGCTGAAAGGCGGTTTACCCAGAGTCCGGGCTTGGCTATCGTGCATGACGAGTGCGCGGGCTCTCTCCCTCGCAGGGGAGGGCTGAACCTTGGCCGAATGCTCGTCGTCGGGTGTCGGCTGCAACGTTTGGAGGGACAGTCATGAAGGAAGTACGCACGTTCGCGCGGCGTTCGGGAACTTTGACGGCGCTCGTCGCCACGCTCGTGGTGGCGGCTTCATCCGCCGTGGCCTGTGGCGATTCGATGCAAGCCGACGGCGAGGACGGCGTCGGAGTGCTCGATCAATCCCTCGGTCGGCACGACGCCGGAAAACACGACGGGCACGAGCACGCCGAGCACGGTGAGCACGCGCTCGCCAAGAAGTATCGCGAGGGGCGCCACACCTTTCGCTACGAGACGTTCGGGGACGAAGCGTTCTGGGGTGGAAAGCTCGGCTTGCACCGGGCGATCGCCGGTGAGGCGAACGGCGGCGTCGGCCCCGGCATCGGTCCTGCGACGGCGCTCGCGCTCGGCCTCAAGGTGGACGTCGAGGCGCTGCCGAAGGCCCTGCAGAAGAAGCTCCGGCGCGGACAGGTCGATCTCGAAGATCCGGCGACCACGCTCGCGCTCTTGAAGCTGAATGCGGTCGTCGGCGTGACCGGGTTCTTCGACGACTCGGGGGCGATCGAGAGCATCGGGATTCAGTGCGCGCTCTGCCACTCCGTGGTCGACGACAGCTTCGCGCCGGGCATCGGGCGGCGCCTCGACGGCTGGCCGAACCGCGACCTCGACGTGGGCGCGATCGTCGCGGCGGCGCCCGATCTCTCCGCGTTCACGGACCTGCTCGAGCTGCCGGACGACGCGGTCCGCAGCGTGCTCACCACCTGGGGCCCCGGGAAGTTCGACGCCTTCTTGCACCTCGACGGCAAGGCGACCCGTCCCGACGGCGGCCCGGCCGCGGTGCTCATCCCGCCGCTCTTCAACCTGCAAGGGGTCGGGTTGATGACTTGGAACGGCTTCAGCGGCATGAGCGCCTGGGTCCCGCTGGTCATCAACCTCGAGATGTGGGGGCAGGGCGTGTTCTCCGATCGGCGCCTCGGGGACGCGACCCAGTTCCCGATCGCGGCCGCGAACGGGTTGAACCGCGTGCAGCACGATCCCGACCTCGTCACGCCGAAGCTCGCGTCACTGCTCACGTACGTGGAGGCGCTCGAAGCCCCGCGACCGCCGCGCGGCTTCTACGATCGGGCCGCGGCGCAGCGCGGGGAGGAGCTCTTCAACGGCAAGGCGCGCTGCTCGAACTGCCACGTGCCGCCGCTCTACACCCTCCCGGGACACAACATCATTCCGCCGTCCGTCATCGGCATCGACTCGTTCCAGGCCGATCGCTCGCCGAACCGCGGGTATCGTCCGCCGCCGCTGCGCGGCATGTTCACGCGCGTGAAGGGCGGCTTCTTCCACGACGGGCGCTTCGCGACCCTCGCGGACGTGGTGGCTCACTTCGACGCGAACTTCTCCCTCGAGCTCACCGCTGCCGAGCAGGCGGACCTCGTCGAGTTCGTGAAGTCCCTGTGAGCCGCTCCCTGGGAGGCCGGGCGCGGGGCCCTGCCGGTGCTCGCCGCCGCTCCGACTGCCGTTGCGGCGGCGTGGGCTCCCCGCCCGACCTCCCTGAATTTCCCCGCGCTGCGCGGGGTTCTCCCTGACCTTCCCGCGGTTTGGGCGGCCGTGCTACGCAAGGGCGCGCCATGAGCCGCATCTACCGCACGCTTCCCCCGCGGGGCACCCGCATCGGCATCGCTTTTTCCGGAGGGCTCGACACGCGCTGCGCCGTCGCCTGGCTCGCGCGTCAGGGCATCGAGGTCTACGCCTACACCGCGGACCTCGCGCAGCCGGACGAGTCCGACCCGTCCGCCATTCCCCCGATCGCGCTCCAGCACGGCGCCGTCGAGGCGCGCCTCGTCGATTGCCGGGAGGCGCTCGTGCGCGAAGGCATCGTGGCCATCCAGTGTGGCGCCTTCCACCTCTCGAGCGGCGGCAAGAAGTACTTCAACACGACGCCGCTCGGACGCGCCGTCACCACTACGGCCATCATTCGCGCGATGCGCGAGGACGGCGTGCACGTCTTCGGCGACGGCAGCACCCACAAGGGCAACGACATCCAGCGCTTCTACCGCTATGGCGTGCTGACGAACCCCGAGCTCAAGATCTACAAGCCCTGGCTCGACCAGGCGTTCGTCGATGCGTTCGGCGGTCGCAAGGAGATGAGCGAGTACCTCGCGGGGCTCGGCCTGCCGTACACGATGAGCGTCGAGAAGGCGTACAGCACCGACGCCAACGTCCTCGGCGCCACGCACGAAGCCAAGGATCTCGAGCGGCTCGACACCGGCATGCGGATCGTCGAGCCGATCATGGGCGTCGCGCCGTATCGCAAGGACGTGGCCATCGAGCCCGAGACGATCACCGTCGAGTTCAGCGAGGGCTATCCCGTCTCGATCGACGGCCGGCGCTTCGCGTCGCTGTTCGAGCTGTTCCTCGAGGCGAACCGCATCGGCGGCCGGCACGGCCTCGGCATGAGCGACCAGATCGAAAACCGCGTGATC
>CAYYWA010000423.1:0-4420 GCA_964475255.1 uncultured Sorangium sp. | reverse complement strand
GCGCGGGCGTTCGAGACGCTCTGCCAGCGGTGCGACGGCCCGGCGCGCGAGCGCGCGCGGCAGGCGGATCCGGCGCGCCCCGAGGCGTACGCAGCCTGCATCGTCCTGCGCGCGCTCGGCGCGGGGGTGCGCGGCGGCTCGGACGACGTCGCGTTCCTCTCGGCCGCCCTGAAGAACACGTCGTCCGTCGTGCGCAGCGCCGCGCTCGATGCGCTGGCCGAGCTCGGGGGAGACGCCGCCGCGGAGGCGATCGCGCTCGCGCTCACCGACGAGGAGCACGCCGTGCGCGTCGAGGCGATCACCGCGCTCGGGCGCGTCCGCGACGCGACGGGGCGCCCGCTCGGGCTCCCATCGCTCATTGCGCTCGTCGAGCACGAGCGCGACACGGAGCTGCTCGCCGAGGCCGTGCACGCGCTCGGGGAGACGCAGGATCCCAGCGTGATCGCCGTGCTCGGCGCGATCGCGAAGCGCGAGACGCCGATGCTCGCCGTCTCCGCCGTGGAAGCGCTCTCCCGAATCGGGGGCGAGGCCGCGACCGATCGGCTGCTCGACGCCCTCGCGCACGGAGAGACCGAGGTCGTCAAAGCGGCATTGCTCGCCATCGCGGAGACGTCGGACCCGCGCGTGCTCGGCAAGCTCACCGCGTCCCTCGAGCACGAGGCCTGGGACGTGCGCGGGCTCGCCGCGGATCTGTTGGCGCGCTTCGCGGGCGAGGGGGCGCGCGGCGCGCTCCGCTCGCGGCTCTTGCAGGAGGACAATCCGCTGGTGCGCGAAGCCATCGCGCACGCGCTGGAACGGCTGTCGGGCGTTCGGCGAACGCCGCTTCCGGTGCTCGGGGGGGGCGGGGGCCCTGCGCAACGATGAGGAGTCGCTCGTCCGATCCCGGGCCTCGACTGCTCCCGGACGACTTTCGCATGATCCGCGATCTCATCTACGACCACGCGGGTCTGCACTTCGAGGACGACGCGGCCGTGCTGTTCGAGCGGCGGCTCAACGATCGTCTCCAGGCGCTCGGGCTGCCGAGCTATGGCGCGTACTACAAGTACCTCCGCTTCAACGTGCACGGTGAGGCCGAGGTCGAGGAAGCCGTCGAGCGCCTGACGACGAAGGAGACCTACTTTTTTCGCCAGGAGTACCAGCTCCGCGCGTTCCAGGAGGAGCTCTTGCCGAGGCTCGTGGCGATGACGCGTCACCAGCGCCGCATGCACATCTGGAGCGCGGGCTGCGCCACGGGCGAGGAGGCATACACGATCGCGATTTTGGTGCAGGAGAGCGGGCTCTTTCGCGACGACGAGGTGCGCGTGATCGGCAGCGACATCTCCCGGAACGCCATCGCGCGCGCGCGCGGTGGCGTCTACCGATCCACGTCGTTCCGCGCGACGCCGCCGGAGCTCTACGCGAAGTACTTCCGGGAGGGGGTCGAGGGCGTCGAGGTCATCGAGAGCGTTCGCGAGATGTGCCACTTCGGCCAGCTGAACCTCCTGGATCAGTCACGGGTTCCGTTGATCGGCCGTGTGGACGTGATCTTCTGTCGCAACGTGCTCATCTACTTCGACATGAACTCGAGGAGGAAGGTCATCGACGCGTTCTACGACCGCCTCTTGCCAGGCGGCTACTTGTTGCTCGGGCATTCGGAATCGCTGCTCAACGTGACCACGGCCTTCGAGCTCGTGCACCTCTCGGAGGACCTCGTGTACAGAAAGCCGACCATCCCCGAACGCGCCAGCGGAGGCCCCCGGTGAGCCGCGTCTCGCAGCCCGTTCGCGTCCTGATCGTCGACGACTCCGTGTTCAACCGGCGGAGCATCGCGGGCATCCTGGCGACGAGCCCTGCGATCGAGGTGGTGGGTCGCGCCGCCGATGGCGAGGAGGCGCTGCGCCTCGTGAGCGCGCTCAAGCCCGACGCCATCACGCTCGATCTCGAGATGCCGAAGATGGATGGGTTCACTTTCCTGCGGATCCTGATGACTCGGATGGCCACGCCGGTCATCGTCGTCTCGAGCTACAGCCAGAAGGAGAACGTGTTCAAGGCGCTCGAGCTCGGGGCGCTCGACTTCGTCGCCAAGCCCGACCGCTTCACGGACCCCGAGCTCGATGCGATTCGGGAAGAGCTCGTCAAGAAGGTGCTCCTCACGCGCGCGATGCGCATGCCGGCGCCGCGCGGCGCGCCCATGCCGGCGGAATCGGTGCGGAGCCCGCGCCCCGCCGCGGTCGGTGCGCGGCCCGCGCCCGAGCGGGTGATCGCCATCGCCTCCTCGACGGGGGGACCGAGCGCGCTCATCGAGGTGTTCTCCCGCCTTCCGAGCGGCTACCCGCACGGCGTCGTGATCGCGCAGCACATGCCGGACAAGTTCACCCGCACGTTCGCCGAGCGCCTCGATCGCCGGAGCGCCCTCGGCGTGTCGGAGGCGCAGGACCACGACGTCCTGTACGCCGGCACGGCCTTCGTCTGCCCGGGCCGGCACTGTATGGACCTCGAGGCGGCGCCCCGCGGCCGCTACCGCGTGCGCGTGGGCCCTGCCGCGGAGTCGGACCGCTACGTGCCCAGCGCGGACCGCTTGCTCCGGACGGCGGCGTTGAGCGCCGGGTCGCGTGCCGTCGGCGTGGTGCTCACGGGCATGGGGGACGACGGCGTGGCCGGGGCCCGCGCCATCATGGAGGCGGGGGGCATCGTGCTCGCCGAGTCCGAGACCACGGCGGTCGTCTATGGGATGCCGGGGGCCGCGGTGCGCGCCGGGGTGGTAACCTGGGTCTTGCCGCTCGGCGAGATTGCGGCCTATCTCGCCAGGCTGTAATTCAGCCGCCGGGAATGCGCGCTCCCGCTCGCGGGTTACGCGCGTCGAGACCCCCCGGGCGCGAGGGAAAGGCACCTATGGTCAAGAATCGGCACTCGAAGACGCTGGCCCTCTCATTGGTAACCGTCATTTCGGCCCTCGGGTGCAGCCGGGCCATGGGCTCGCCCGCGCAGCCGGATCTCACGGCCGAGCCCAAGGCGGCGGTTGGCCAGCAGGTGCCGGTGACGACGACGCCGAACCCGGTGCTCGGGAAGGCGGGCGGGGCGATCGCCGACGTCGCCGAGCGGGCGCTGCCGTCCGTCGTGAACATCTCCCTCACCAAGGTCGGCCGAGCGGGGGCGCCGATTCCGTTCCCGTTCTTCTTCGGGCCGCCCCAGGAGCGCATCGAGCAGGGAATGGGGTCCGGCGTGATCGTCTCGGCGGACGGCACGATCCTGACGAACAACCACGTCGTCGCGGACGCGAAAGAGATCAAGGTCACGACGTACGACCGTCGCGAGTTCGACGCCAAGGTCATCGGCACCGATCCGAAGAGCGATCTCGCGGTGATCCAGATCCAGGGCGCCCCGGCCGGGCTCACGCCGATCCAGTTCGGCGACTCGTCGAAGCTGCGCCTCGGCGAGATCGTCCTCGCCATCGGCAACCCGTTCGGCGTCGGGCAGACCGTCACGATGGGCATCGTCTCCGCCAAGGGGCGCGCCGATCTCGGCATCGTCGACTACGAGGACTTCATCCAGACCGACGCGGCCATCAACCCCGGCAACTCCGGCGGCGCGCTCATCAACATGGAGGGCAAGCTCGTCGGCATCAACACGGCGATCCTGTCGCGCAGCGGGGGCTACCAGGGCATCGGGTTCGCCATCCCGACGAACATGGCGATGCCGATCATGCAGAGCTTGAAGGCGAACGGCCGCGTGGTTCGCGGCTGGCTCGGCGTCGGCATCCAAGAGGTGGATTCCGACCTCGCCGCGGCGCTGAAGCTCCCCGTCAAGGCCGGGATCGTGCTCTCCGACGTGCAGCCGGGCAGCCCCGCTGCGCGCGCCGGCCTGCGTCGTGGCGACGTGGTGACGAAGCTCGACGGCAAGGCCGTGACGTCGCTCGGCCACTTCCGCAACGCGATCGCGATCGCGGGCGCAGGGCGCAAGGTCGCGCTCGAGATTTATCGCGACGGGCGTCCGCAGGCCGTCACGGTTCAGCTCGGTGAAATGCCCAACGAGCCGCTCGGTGGCTCCAGCGCGAAGCCGTCCACGCCGGGCGGTCGGAGCCCGCTCGACGGGATCAGCCTCGCTCCGCTCACCCCCGAGCACCGGCGCGCATTCCGGGTGCCGGCGGACGTGAACGGAGGTGTGATCGTCACCGGTGTCGCTCCGGGGAGCTCGGCGGCGCGCGCGGGCCTCCGCCCAGGCGACGTGATCCTCGAGGTGAATCGGCGTCCCGTCGCGACGCTGGAACAGTTCGAAGCGGCGTACACGAAGAGTCAGGGGCGCGTGCTCCTGCTCGTGAACCGTGGCGGCAACACGGTGTTCATGGTGGTGAAGCGGTAAGCGGGGCGGGCAGGGGGGGCAGGTCACCGCATGTCCCACTTCGGACGAGAAAACGAAGCGCCGCGGCGCCCGGACCGGTGGG
>CAYYWA010000422.1:0-4432 GCA_964475255.1 uncultured Sorangium sp. | reverse complement strand
CGTCGGGTGGCGCGGGCGGCACGTCTGGCGGCGACGGCGGCAGCCCTCCGTCCGAGACGGGCGGGGCCGGCAGCGCCAACGACCCGGGCACCCCCGTCGAGTGCGACCTGCCCGATCTCCCGGACTCGAGCGCCCTGACCTACGAGAACCAGAAGCTTCCGGACCCGTTCACGTTCTTCGACGGCAGGAAGGTCACGACCAAGGCGGAGTGGGAGTGTCGCCGGAAGGAAATCCTGGCGATGGCAGACAAGTACCTCTACGGGCCCGTGCCTCCCACGCCGGATGAAGTGACCGGCACCGTGAACGGCGGCAATGTCTCGATCACGGTCACGGTCGGCTCGAAGACAGAAGACTTCACGGCCACCATCGGCAACGGCTCCGGCGATGTCATCGCGCTCGAGCTCTCGGGCGGCATCTTCCCCCAGGGCCGAAAGAAGCTGTCGTTCGGAAGCGGCTTCGAAGGCAAGATCCGAAATCTCTTCGGCTACTCGCAGCTGAACCCCAACGTCGCCAACGGATGGATGGTCGACCGGGTGATCGACGTGTTGGAGCAGAACCCCGACAGCGGACACGATCCCAAGAAGATGATGGTGTCGGGCTGCTCCGGCTGCGGCAAGGGTGCCTTCCTCGTGGGTGTCTTCAGCCGCATCCCGCTGACCGTCATCGTGGAGTCCGGCGGGGGCGGTGCCTCCAACCTGCGGATGACGGAGTGGTTCCGTCATGGCGCTGGCGGCAACATCTACCAGTGTGCCGACGCCAAACCCCAGGGCATCGACAACCTCGAAGACAACGGGATCTGCGGCCCCTGGGTCACCAACGCGGCCAGCTGGCTCCGCCAGAACCCCGCGAAGGTTTACAACCTCCCCTTCGATCAGCACTTGCTCCTGGCGACCATTGCTCCCCGGTACCTCGTGCACTTCACCAACGACCACGGGGTCAACTCGTGGTGTCACCTCGGCGGAACGGGTGAAGCGCTCTCCGCGTGGGCAGCCGAGCCGGTATGGAACGCGCTCGGGGTTCCGGAGCGCATGGGGTTCTTGCAGTATAGCGCCGGGCACTGCAGCACCCCGTCCGCCGCCACCTCCCTCGCCAACGAGTTCTTCAAGAGAGCGTTCCAGGGCGATCAGAACGCAAAGACGGACGTCATGGAGATCATGGCCAACGGCGTTCAGCAGCCCGTCAGCGAGTGGAAGAGCATGTGGGTCGACTGGGACATGGAGACCACGCTGCAGTAATCCTCGCAGGGTGATCGTCGGGGCGCCGGCTCCCCTCTCGGGCCGGCGCCCTCTGACCCCAGTTTCGCTGCGCTCACTCCGCAGCAGCGGATGGATCCGACGGGGCCGCCTCATCGGCGGCCGCCGGCTGCTCCGGGGCCGCCGACTCCTCCGCGGAGGCCGACTGCTCGGCGGAGCTACAGACGTACGTGATGCGGTGCTCGGTCACGTCCTGCGTGACGCTCGCCCCGCTCTTGGAGGCGCCTTGCTTGTCGAGGTCGATCTCTTCTTCGGACTGGGTCGCCTCGCCGACCTTGACCATTTCCTCGCCGACGATCTCGTATCCGTCGGGGCAGTTGGCGGCCATCTGATTCTTGGCGTCTTCCATCGCCTTCGTCTTGTCGCCCTTGAGCGCCAGGACGCCGCCGGCTCGATCGCGCTTTACCATTTCGGCGCGGCCTTGAATCATGAAACACCCGGAAAGCCCAAATACGGTAAGCGCTACGAGCAAAGTCCTCTGACTCATCGATACTCCTCCATCGCGCGGGGGCGCCACCCGAAGAAGAACGACCAGCGGGCAGACAACCGTCCCACCTCGCGGGAGTATGCCGAAGACCGGAAGGGAAAGAAAGCAAGCCCTCGAGCGCGGAGACGGCTCGCGCCGCCGCCGAAGTGAGCTCGACGGGGCCCCTCCCCGCGGGCACTTCGGTCGGCCTGTTTTCCGCAGGCTTCGGCGCGTCCTTGGCCGTCCATCACTCTCGGCGCAGGCCGATCGACATCGGGGGCTCGAGCGAACGCCGCCGTGTCGGCCAATGTGCGAAGCCAGCGCTCGGCCGTCGTCAGCCCGTCGCGCGGGCGGGCCCGACGCTCTCGAGCCACTTCTGAATGCGGCCGCAGGCATCGGCGATGCGCGGCGGATCCTCGATGAGCGCGAAGCGCAAGTACTCATCGCCAGCCGCGCCGAAGCCGATGCCTGGTGATGCCGCGACGTGAGCACGCTCGATGAGGTCGGAAGCGGCCGCGATCGAGCCCTGCTCGCGGAGGCCCGGCGGGAGCTTGGCCCACACGAACATGGTGCCGCCGGGCTCTTCGAGGTCGGTCCAACCGGCGCCCGCGAGGCCGTCACACAGGGCGCGCGCCCGCCGCTGATAGAGCTCGCGCACCGACTCGGCGAACGCGTCGCCGTGATCGAGCGCCCAGGCGGCCGCGTACTGGAGGGGCGCGAACGTGCCGTAGTCGAGATACGTCTTGAGATGAGCGAGCGCGCCGATCAGGCGCTCGTTGCCGGCCATGAACGCGATGCGCCAGCCCGGCATGTTGTAGCTCTTCGACATCGAGAACACCTCGACGGCGAAGGTCCTGACGTCGTCGGCCGGCACGCCACAGTCGAAGATGCTCGGCGCGTGCCGCGTCGAGAAATCGAGATCCGCGTAAGCGAGGTCGTGGAGCAGCAGCGCGCCCGAGCGGGCAACGACGCGCACGAGATCGCCGAGCGCGTCGCGAGTGATCACGCGCCCCGTCGGGTTCTGCGGGTAGTTGGCGATGACGAGCTTCGGCCGTTTCCCGCGCGCGACGACCCGCGCGATGGCCTCTGCCACGGCCTCTGCCGGCGGGATGCGCCCGGAGGCGTCGTAGCTCTCGACCTCGGCCCCGGCGATACGCGGAGCCCCAGCGTGAATCGGGTAGCAGGGATCGGGAGCGATCGCGACGTCGCCCGTGTCGAGGATCGCGAGGCACAGGTGGCTCATGCCCTCCTTCGCGCCCATCGTGATGATGAGCTCGCGCTCCGGATCGAACGCGGCCTGATAGCGCCGCGCGTACCAGCGAGCCGCGGCTTCGCGCAGCGGCGGCAATCCACGCCCCGGGTGGTACCGGTGGTTCTTGCCCACGTCGGCCGCCTCGTGCAGGCGCGCCACGATCTCGGCCGGCGTCGGGTGGTCGGGGTTGCCCAGGCCGAGATCGATGAGGTCGGCGCCAGCAGCCAGCACCTTCGCCTTGACGGCGTCCGTGACGACGAACGCATAGGGCGGCAGGGCTTCGGCGCGGGGAAAAGACCAGACGTGGGACACGGGAGCGCCCCCCTTATCACGAATTTTCACCCACCGCGGAGCTCCAGGTGGGCGCGGGCCTCGAGCACGGCGCTGGTCGGGACGGCCGCGGACCGCGAGCACGGCTGACGCCCGGCGAGGGCGGGCGCCGCCAAACACGGCCGACACCCGGGACGGGCCAGCAGGCCGAGCCACTCGGGGCGAGCCTCGGTTTCACGCTGAGGGTGGGGCAATGTCAGCGGCCGAGGTGGGAGGCTCACCGCGGCTCTAGCTCATGCCGAGCGGCGATCGGAGAGCGCGGCGCGCCGTGATAAGCCGATGGAATGCCCCGCTACCTGATTCGCGGAGCCGTCCCGAGCGACGAGGAGGAGCTGCTCGGCCTCTCCGCGTTTCTGAACACCGTCAATCTGCCGCACGATCGAGAGCACGTTCGCCGTCTGCTGGAGCACTCCGAGCGCAGCTTCCGCGCCGAGATGCCCGAGAACCAACGAAAGTACGTGTTCTTGCTGCGCGATCTCGGAGCGGACACCGCCGTCGGCACGTCGATGATCGTCGCGCAGCTCGGCAGGCGCGACGCGCCGTACATCTACCTCGACGTGATCTCCGAGGAGAAGTACTCGCAGGCGCTCGATCGCCACTTCCACCACACCGTGCTGCGCATCGGCTTCTCCTACGATGGTCCGACCGAGATCGGCGGCCTCGTGGTGCACCCCGAGCGGCGCAAGGATCCCGAGCGCCTCGGCCTCCTGATCTCCTACGTGCGCTTCTTGTACATCGCCATGCACCCCGGCCTCTTCCAACAGGAGATCCTCGCCGAGCTGATGCCGCCGCTCGAGCCCGACGGCACGAGCCACCTCTGGGAAGCGCTCGGCCGCCGCTTCACGGCCATGAGCTACGCCGAGGCCGATCTCCTCTCCAGCACCGACAAGACCTTCATTCGCGATCTGTTCCCGAGCGGCGACATCTACGCGACGCTGCTCAGCCCCGAGGCCCAAGGCGTCATCGGCAAAGTGGGCGCGCAGACCCGCGGCGTCGAGAAGCTCCTCCGACGCATCGGCTTCCGATATGCCGAGCGCATCGACCCCTTCGACGGCGGCCCCCACTTCGTCGCCCCCGTCGAAGAAGTCACCGTCATCCGCAAAACCCGCGAGGCCCCCCTCTCCTCCCTCG
>CAYYWA010000421.1:0-4450 GCA_964475255.1 uncultured Sorangium sp. | reverse complement strand
GCCGGCCCCGCCGCTCGCGGTGCCCCCGGTTCCTCCCGGGCTCTTCTCCCCGGACTGACCGCCGCTCCGCGACGCCCCGCCCTTGGAACCGCCCGTGCCCGACTAACCCCCCTTTTCTTCGTCGTCGTCCAACTCGTCGTCGGTCTGCACGATGACGCATGCGGTGGCGAGCGTCGCTCCGAGCAGCCCGACTGGAATCAGCCTCAGCCAAGAATTCATGTGCCCTATCTCCTCAAGCAAATACGAAGGTGAGAAAGCTCTGATCTCATACTTTCCAGCGCTTTTCCACTCGGCGAAAGCCGCGTCTCTCTCGTTCTACGGAACGTCGACGGCGATTATTCGCTCCCTAGCACCAGAAAAAAGCCGGCCGGCCGATGTCATGCGGTTTCGCACACTGAGCGCGCACGGGAGGCCTCGGTGGCCCCGCCCGCCTCGTTTCCCAGGGGCGGCGCGCGCCGTTCCTCCCCGTCGAAGCGAGTTCGGTGGGGCCCCTCCCCACGCGGGCACCCTGTTCGGCGCTGTCTTCCGCGCCTTCGGCGCGTTCCCGATCGTTCCTCGCTCCAGGGGCGCTGCCCGGTAGGGGGTTGGGGCCGAGCGTTCGGCCATGGGGCGCCGATCCGTCTGCGGTCACGCGGTTGCTTCCCGCGCTCCTCGAGGAGGGAGCGCGTCGCTCCGTCCGGCCGAAAGGACTGGGCGCGCATGCCGACGTCGACCTTGGTGCCGCTCCCGCCTCGTGAGCGCTCTCTCGACCGCTCGTCCGACGCGTCGTTGCTGTCGGTGAGCGTCCCACCGAAACCGCGAATGCAATCGTCGCGACTGGGTACTTCACCGCCGAGTCAATCGCCAATGGCGCGCTTCACCTTCGCGACCACGTCATCGATCTTGAACGGCTTGTGGATGTAGTGCCGAGCCCCGTGTTTGATGCCGAGGATGATGTCCTGAGGCGAGGTCTTCGCCGTCAGAAAGATGATGGGCGCGCTCTTGAGCTGCGGCAGGGCGCGGAGAGCGCTCGCCACGCGCAGCCCGTCCATCCCGGGCATCATCACGTCGAGAAGCAGCAGATCGAACGACGGATCGCGGGTCCCGATCTCCACGGCTTGGGTCCCGCTCTCCGCGCAAACGACGTCGTAGTCGCGGCCGAGCACGCGCGCGAGCAGCGTCGCAATCGCAGTGTCATCCTCGGCGATGAGGATGCGCTTCTTCCTGCCTCGTTGAGTCGAAGGTACCGACACGACCGCTAGCGGTTGCTCGTTCTAGCACGGATTCCCCGTTGCCGCGGGGCGGGGCAGGGGCCATAGTCCCCGGGCATGCCCAAGGTCCTCCATATCGAGGATGATCCGGCGAACCGCTTGCTCGTGCGCAAGCTCCTCGGTCCGGCCGGCTTCGATGTGGTCGACGCAGCGGATGGTCTCGAAGGCGTGCGCAAGGCGTTCGACGAGCATCCCGATCTCGTGCTCGTCGACCTCGCGATCCCGGGACTCGATGGGTACGAGGTGACGCTGCGCTTGCGCTCCGAGCCGAGCCTACACAACGTCCCGATCGTCGCCATCACCGCCGAAGGCAACCGCGAAGCGAGCCTGGCCGTGGGCTGTGACGGGTATCTCCAAAAGCCAATCGACGCGCGCTCGTTCGCCGACACGGTGCGCGGCTACCTCCAGGGGCGGCGCGAGAGCCCTTCGGAGCACACGGGTCAGCACTTGCTCCTCCAGAGTCAGCGCATCGTCTCCCACCTCGAAGAGAAGATCGCCGAGCTCTCCAGCGCCAATCGGCGCCTCGTCGAGCTCGATCAGGCGAAGAAGGAGTTTTACCGGAACATCTCGCACGAGCTCGCGACGCCGATGACGCCCATCGTCGGCTACATCAAGCTGCTCGTCGACGGCGAGCTCGGGGAGCTCACGACGCCACAACAAAAGGCGCTGCGCGCGATGGACGATTGCGTGCAGCGGCTTCGGCGCCTCATCGACAACCTGCTCGACGTCACCGCGCTCGAGACGGGGCGGATGCGCTTTGCTCCGCGCGAGTACGATCTGGCCGACGTGGTGCGCCTCGCCATTGGGCGTCAGTCCGCGTTCGACGCGGGGCGGCTGCGCCTCGTCGCGGACCTGCCGAAGCGCGGCACGCTGATCGGAACGGGCGACGTCGATCGCATCGGTCGTGCACTCGACCAAATCTTCGACAACGCGGCCAAGTTCGTGCCGCAGGGGGGCACGGTGGGCGTGCGCGCGCGGCGGCTCCCGTCCGGGCACTTCGAGATCTGTATCGCCGACACCGGCCCCGGTGTACCGGCAGAAAAGACGGCGAAGCTCTTCGAGCCGTTTTACCAACTCGACGGCTCGCCGACCCGCTCCTATGGCGGAACCGGCGTGGGCCTCGCGATCGTGCGCGGGGTCGCGCTCGGGCACGGGGGCGACGCGCGCATGGCGTCGCCCGCGGACGAGGAGATCGTCGGGGTCCGGTTCACGGGCGCCGCTGTCTACCTCGTGCTCGCCGAGGCTCCGGATGCCCCCGAGTCGAGCCGTCCGCGCGTGTTCTCCTGATGGGTGAGGCGGGGCTCTACTTCGACTGGAACGCGACGACGCCCCCACATCCCGACGTGCTCGATGCGATGGTCGAGGTCGCGCGTTCGGCGTGGGGGAATCCTTCGAGCGTGCACGCCTCGGGGCGGCGGGCGCGCGCCGTCGTCGAGGACGCGCGGGAGGCGCTGGCGCGAGCGCTCGAGGTCGATGCGCGCGACGTGATCTTCACCTCGGGGGGCACCGAGTCGAACAACCTGGCGCTTTCGCACGCGAAGGGGCTCATCACGAGTCGGCTCGAGCATCCCTCCGTGCTGCGTCTCGCCGAGTGGCTGGAGCGCGAGGGCCGGCCCGTTGCTTGGCTCCCCGTTCGCCCGGACGGCCAGGTCGACCTCGCGCCGCTGCCCGAGCTCGCCCGCGCGCTGCCCGCCGGCTCTTGGCTCGCGCTGCAGGCCGCGAACCATGAGACCGGCGTGCTCCAGCCCATCGCGGCAGCGAGCGCGCTCGCGCGGGGGCAGGGCCTGTTCGTCCACGTCGATGCCGTGCAGGCGTTCGGCAAGGTCGAGCTCCCGGCGCTCACGGGTGTGCACAGCGTTAGCGTGAGCGCCCACAAGATCCGCGGTCCCAAGGGGATCGGCGCGCTCGCGCTTCGAGGCGTTCCGCCGCCGCGCCCCTTGCTCCTCGGCGGCGGGCAGGAGCGTGGCCTGCGTCCCGGCACCTTGGATCCCGTGCTCACGGCCGGCTTCGGCGTCGCCGTCGAGCGAGCGGCGAGCGGCCCGGAGCGCTACCGGGAGCTCGCGCCGCTGCGGGACGCGCTCGAGCGGGGAATTGGCGGCGCCGCGGTCGTGAACGGCGCGGGCGCTCCCCGGTTGCCGCACGTGAGCAACCTCTCGTTTCCCGGGATTCGGGGAGACGAGCTGGTCGCGGCCCTCGACCTGCTCGGCGCTCGCATCTCGAGCGGCAGCGCGTGCAGCGCCGGCACGACCGAGCCGTCTCCCGGGATCGAGGCGATGGCCGGGCGCGAACGGGCGCGGACGGCGGTGAGGATCAGCTTGGGAGACGGCACGCTAAGCAGCGAGATCGACAGGCTTCTTTCGTTGCTCGCGCGCGCCCTGGGACGGCCGCTCGCGCCGACCTCGAGCACTGCTTGATCCAGAGCGCGCATCGTTCGGGTGCCGCCTCGCACAACCGCTGACAACCCGTCGATAGACATCGGCTTTTTCGGGTCCTGTCGGCGCTCGGGATGGGATCCATTGAATGGAAAAAACGGGCGCGGCCTCTGTGCGTCCGTTCAGAAGGGGAGTCGCGCCTTCACGAGCGACTTGAGAGACGGTTCGCAAGTATTCGTTACGAGCGCTGTTTTTTGGCTTCGTACAGCGCGATGGCGGCCGCGACGGACGCGTTCAGCGACTCCACGGGTCCCATGGACGCGAGCGCCGCGAACCCGGTGCAGGCGCGGCGCACGGCGGGCGTCATCCCGGCGTGCTCGCTGCCCACGACGCGCACCGTGGGCGGCCGCAGATCCCACGCCGCGAGCGGGCGCTCGGCCCGCGCCTCGAGCCCGACGACCTGGGCTCCGGCCTCGGCCGCGCGCTGGAGGGCTCCCGGCAGCGAGGCCACGCGACAGAGGCGGGCAAACTCGATGGCGCCCGCCGCCGCGCGCTGGGTCGCCGGGCCGAGCGGGGCCGACGCATGCTCGCCCCACAGCACGGCGCTCGCCCCGAGGGCGACGGCGCTGCGAATCACCGCGCCGAAATTCTGCGGGTCCTGGATCCGGTCGAGCGCCACGATGAGCGGCGCGGGCTCGGCGAGCACCGGCTCGAGCTCGTGAAGGACGAGGGGCGGGGCCCAGGCGGCCGCACCCTGGTGCTGCACGCTGCCGGCTAGTCGGTCGAGAGCGGCGCGTCCGGGCGCCTCGACCCGGCTCACTCCTTGAT
>CAYYWA010000420.1:0-4482 GCA_964475255.1 uncultured Sorangium sp. | reverse complement strand
CCGGGGCACGCACCGCCGGGCTCGGGTCGCCGACGGCCGCGTGCGGGGCCGGCGGCGGAGCGACAGGCGGGCGAAGCGGCGCGCTCCGCACGCGCTCGAGCAGGGTGTCGCCTTGCGCGCGGAGCCGTGCCGCGACGGACAGGGACTCGAGCGCGAGCCCGCTCACGTCCGAAGGGCTGCGCTGCTGCGCGACGGAGCGTGCGAGCTCGGCGAGTTGGGTGACGGGTGCCTCGGGAGCCGACTCGTCCGTCTCGTCCTCCTCGAACGGCTTCGCGAGCAGCGTGGCCGGAGTGGAGCCGAGGGGCGTCGTTGCCACCCGTTCCTCGACGGCCTGCGCGAGCGCCTCCCAGTCGCGCTCCGGAACGGCGGCCCCGCCGAGCAGCGCCTCCGCCTGCTCGAACAGCGTCGGATCGTCCTCAAGCATCACTCTCTCCGTAGCCGCGCGCCGCCAAATATTCGCGCAACTTGCGTCGGGCCTCGTGCACGCGCCAGGCGACGGTGCCCTCGCTGCAGCCGAGCACCTTGCTCGCGTCGAGGTGCGACAGGCCGTCCACGGCCACCAAAACGAGCGTCGTGCGCAGGACCTCGCTCAACGAGTCGATGCCCTCGACGACCGCGAGCGCCACTTGCCGGTCCTCGGTGGCGACCGAAGGGCTGCCAACCGAGCTCCGCCGCTCGACGAGCAGCGACTCGATGCGCGGGTCGTCCGGCGAGCTCGAGCGCTGGCTCGGCTTCCGAGCTCGAATCGCATTGAGCGAGAGGTTGACGGCAATTCGATAGATCCACGTGAAGGGCTCGCTGCGTCCGTCGAAACGATCGAGGGCTCCGTAGGCCCGGACGAACGTCTCCTGGGTCACGTCTTCCGCTTCCGTTGCATCGCGGAGCAGGTGCAGTGCCAGCCGATACACCCGCTTTTGATGCCGCCGCACCAGGAGACCGAACGCCTCGCTCTCACCCGCGCGCGCCGCTTCCACGAGCTCGCGGTCAGTTCGTTGCGACATCGACGCGTGAAACCCCTCGTGCCCTGGCCCGAATCGACATTCCGGATTCGCGTGCCGCCTGAAAGGCAGCGGCCACGCAGCAACCGTCGAGGGAAGGGGTCATCCAGAACGATTCGGGCGGAATCGCCCACTTTGGCAGGGCTCTCCGCGCCGTCACGATAATTCAACACCGCTTCATTGGACAACCGAGCGCCAGCGACCTTTGCCCCATTTTCATGGGCCGGCTGGTTGGCGGGTCGTGCGCCGATCCCGCCAACGCGCCTGGCTTCTGCGATCTCGGGGTGTCGGAGCCGCGCGTCGCGTGGGGGGCGCGAGATGGACTCCCACGGAGGGCTCGAGCTGTCCCCGCGCGACGCCTTGGGGGGCGTTCGCCCTGGGGCAGCGCCCACTCGTCTCGGCCTAGATCTTGGGCTGACGCCAGAGGAGGAGGCCGGCTCCGACGAGGAACCTTCTCAGGCCCCGCGGTCCTGCTGGGCGCGGAGCTTTTCCCGGAGCAAGTCGCCCAGCGTGCCGAAGCCGCCTTCTTCCTTGAGCTTCTGCCGGTACTCCTTGTGAGCGCGGCGCTCCTCGTCTTCCTTGAAGCCGCGGATGCTGAGCTTGGGCTCACCGGTGCGCGGGTCGACGTCGATGATCTTCACGTCGATCACGCTGCCCGGCTTGAACGCCTTACGCAGGTCGGTGCCGCGCACCGTTCCCGTCTGGCCCGCGGGGATGAAGCCACGCTGCGCGCGGCCGGTCACGCCGAGCACGCGCACGATCACGCCGGCGGATTCTCCGCGCAGCACCTCGGCCTTGACGAGCGCGTTGCGCTGGATCTTCTGCGCCGCCTCTTCGGCGTGCTCCGGCGCGGGCGCCGGGTGCAGGCTGATGCGCCGCGTCCGCGGATCGAAGTGGTGGACGACGACGTCGATTTCCTGCCCTTCCTTCAGCACCTGGCTCGGATGCTCGATGCGCTCGAGCGAGAGATCCGAGACGTGGAGCAAGCCCTCGATGTCCGACTCGAGCTCGACGAAGGCGCCGAATTTCTCGAGGCGCGTGACCTTGCCGCGGTGCCGCGTGCGCGGAGCGTACTTCTGCTTCGCGGCGCCCCAGGGATCCTCGATGAGCGCCTTGCGGCTGAGCCAGATCTTGCCGCGCTCGTCGATCTTCGTTATCTTGACCGGAAAGCGATCGCCCGGGCTGAGCAGCTCCGGAAGCGGCTTGCGGGCGTCGTGACTCGCTTCCGAGACATGCACGAGGCCCTCGAGGTTCTCCGCCTCGGGGAGAGCGACGAACGCGCCCCACTCGACGACGGTGCGCACCACGCCTTCGAGCACCTGGCCTTCCTGCAGCAACGAGAGCGCGCGCTTGCGTCGCTCGTGCGCCTCGGCTTCGAGCATCGGGCGGCGCGTCACCACGAGGTCGCGCCCCTTGTCGAAGCTGACGATCTTGAAATCGAGCCGTTGCCCGACGAGGCCCAGGAAGTTCGCCTGCGCGGGGTGCAGATCCATTCCCGACGCGGGGGCGAACCCGCGCACACCGCCGACGTCGACCTCGACGCCGCCCTTGATCACGCCCGTGACGAGGCCCTGCACGAGCTGCCCTTCCTTGAGCGCTTGCTCGAGCTTCGGTTTCGTCTCCTCCTCGCGGAGCGGCTTGCGCGTGAGCACGACGAGGCCGCCGCGCGATCCATCGTTGTGCACGCGCGCGACGAGCCGGTCCCCCGCGGAGGGGATGAGATCGTCGGCCTCCATCTCGCTGCGATCCAGGATCGCGAGGGCCTTGCCGGAGAGGTCCACCATGATGGCCGTGTCGAGCACGGCGGTGACCTTTCCGAAGACCTCTTCGCCGACGTGGAAGGGAGCGCGATCGCTCGCGCGGTGGGGGCGGGCGGACTCGCGCGTTTCCTTCGCTCCGGCTTCGGGCGCGCCTTCCGCGCGCTTCTTCCGCTTGCGCCGGCGGCGCTTCTTCTTTCCGGTGCCGTCGGCAGCGCCGGGAGCCTCGGAAGGCGAGGCGGCTTCGGCTTCTTCGCCCTCCTCGCCTTCGGGCGCCTCGCCCTCGGCGGTCGCGTCGGGCGCACTCTGCTCCGCTCCCGTGAATTCGGGCGGCGTGCCCTCGGACGTCGGCGCGGACGACGCGGCCTCTGCCGTTGCCGCGGGCGACACTTCACCCGTGGATGCGGACGACGCGGCCTCTGCCGTTGCCGTTGGCGCGGGCGACACTTCGCCCGTGGGCGCGGACGACACGGCTTCATCCGCCGGAGCAGGAGCTCCTTCCGGGGCCGCCTCGGCGCTCGGTGGCTCCGATGGCTGGACCCGGACCCCTGCGGATGCCTCCGGCATCACCGCGGCGCTCGCGCCTGCGGCGAGGTCGGAACTTACGATTTCATCAGGAGTCATGGCGGACCGGCTGGCTATAGCGCGCCTCCGGGCGAAAGGGAACGGCGCGCCGGACAGCTTTGGACGCCTTTACGCCCTCAGCGGGTGATCGGCAAGTGACGGTTCTTGCCGCCGCTGCGATCGATGGACAGAACGCCGGGATCTTCCTCGGCGAGCAGGCGGTCGACCAACGCTTCGGCGACGCTCACGAAGGCGCGCGCCGTCTCGGAGCCGGGCGCGGCCTGGACGATGGGCGTCCCCGCGTCGCCCCACTCCCGCACGCTCGGATGGAGCGGGATCTGACCGAGCAGGGGCGCGCCCGCGAACTCGGCGACCCGCTGTCCACCGCCCGAGCCGAAGAGCTCGTGACGCGTGGAACAACCGCTGCATACGAAGTAGCTCTCGTTCTCCACGACGCCGAGCACGGGGATCCCGACTTTGTGGCACATCGACACGGATTTGTAGACGTCCTGCAGGGCCACCTCCTGTGGCGTCGTCACGATCACGGCGCCGGAGGCGTGGACCTTCTGCGAGAGCGTGAGCGCGACGTCGCCCGTCCCGGGAGGCAGGTCGAGGAGCAGAAAATCGAGCCCGCCCCAGTCCACGTCTTTCAAGAACTGGAGCAGTGCGCCGTGCAGCATCGGGCCGCGCCACACCACGGCCGATTTCGGATCTTCGAGCAGAAATCCGATGCTCATCAGCTTGACGCCGAAGCGCTCGAGCGGGTGGATCTTCTTGCCGTCGCTCGACGGCTGTCCAGCGATCCCGAGCATGGTCGGGATGCTCGGCCCGTAAATGTCGGCATCGAGCAGGCCGACGCGCGTCCCCATGCGCGCCAGGGCGAGCGCGAGGTTCGTCGCGACGGTGCTCTTGCCGACGCCGCCCTTGCCGCTCATCACCAGAACGACGTTCTTCACCTCGGGCACGGGGTCGTCCGGGGCGACCGTGCGCGCCGGCACTCGAAGGTCACTCATGCGCGACCCCCTAGAGCCAGGTCAGAGTCGTGTCAAATCAGTCCGGCGAGCCACGCGAGCGCCATGCCGCCGCCAAACCCCGCGGCGACAGCGGCGAGCGCGCCCCCGAGCCCCGTGCGGCCGGCGGGGGGGCCACGCCGGCGGGGGGGG
>CAYYWA010000419.1:1140-4493 GCA_964475255.1 uncultured Sorangium sp. | reverse complement strand
GACCCGTAGGGTCGGGGGGAACGCCTGCAGGAGGCGGAACGGGAGGAACGACGCAGCCCGCCGCGGGTGCGGCGGGTGACGAGGGCAGCGCCGGGGCCGCGAGCAGCGGCGGGGTCATCGGCAGCGGTGGCGCCGCGGGCAGCGCTGGGGCCGCCGGAGAGTTGGGGATGGCGGGGGACAGCGGGGAAGGCGACGCTTGTGCGGACGAGCCCTGTGAGAATGGCGGGACGTGCACGGTGACGGCTTCGGGGTACGTGTGCACGTGCGCCGACGGATTCACGGGGGAGCACTGCGAGGAAGACATCGACGAGTGCGCGACCGGCAACGGCGGCTGCGGCGAGGGCGCGGTTTGCGTGAACACGCACGGCGGCCACACCTGCGCCACGTGCCTGACGGGCTACGCGGTGGGAGAGTCGGGCGAGTGCGAGGACGTCGACGAGTGCGCGACGGACAACGGCGGCTGTGATCCGCGCACGACGTGCACGAACACGGACGGCGGACGAACGTGCGGCGCGTGCCCGAGCGGCTACACCGGCGACGGCGAGCAGGGATGCTCGGACATCGACGAGTGCGCGAGCTCCCCCTGCGACAGCCTGACGAACTGCACGAACCTTCCAGGCACGTATCAGTGCAGCTCGTGCCCTTCGGGCTATCAGGGCGACCCCGTCCTGGGGTGCACCGACATCGATGAGTGCGCCATGGATAACGGCGGCTGCGATCCCCGCACGACGTGTACGAACACGGCAGGGGGACGCGAGTGTGGACCGTGCCCCGACGGCTACGAGGGCACGGGCGAAGCGGGCTGCGAGGACATCGACGAGTGCGCCATGGACAACGGGGGTTGCGATCCGGTGGTGCTGTGTACGAACACCTCCGGCGGTCGCACCTGCGGTGATTGCCCCGAGGGCTACACGGGCACGGGCGAAGAAGGCTGCGAGGACATCGACGAGTGCCAGGACGACAACGGGGGCTGCGACCCGCTGGCGGTGTGCAAGAACACTCCCGGCGGCCGCACCTGCGAGTGCCAGATGGGCTACCAGGGCGACGGTGAGACCGGATGTTTCGACATCGACGAGTGCGCGAACGCTCCGTGTCCGCTCGGATGGTTCTGCTACAACATCATCGGCGACTACATTTGTCTCCCCTGATGCGATCGCTTGGGTGTGGAGAGCGGGCACGGAGCGCCGTCTGCACGGTGGCGGCTTCGTGAAGGAGAAAGCTGCGTGACGGCGCCGACCGGTTTCGATGGTCGGCGCCTTCGCCGTGCGGGGCGGCGGCGCACCGCGGACACGGCCGAGAGCTTCGCCGCGCTGGGCGTCGATTGCGCCCTTCGTGCGGCCGGGCCGATAGGCCGGTGCGCCGCGGCGTGCAGGGCCCGGAGCCGTGTCGTATAAGCGGCGTCCCCTCGCCGCCGTGTCGAACGATACGTCCGATCCGCACCGCACGTTGCGCGCGCTCCGCGAGCGAAACGTGCGTCTCGAGCTCGAGACGGCGGACCTCTGCTTTCTCGCGGCGCTCCACCTCAAGGCGCGCGACGGACAGCTCTCCGCGTTCGACGAGCCCGCGCTGGTCGAGGTGTTCGAGCAGGTGGTGGCCGCGATCGAGCCGCCGGGCTCGGGGCAGAAGCGGCGCCCGACCGCGGCGATCCGGCGCCTGCGCGAGCAGCGCTTGCTCTCGCGCGTCGATGGCGCGGGGGTCCTGCGCGCGGGGGAGTACTCGCTCACGCGGCTCGCCTCGGCGATCGTCGAGTTCTTCCTCGAGGACGAGTCGCTGACCCGCGAGAGCCTGACGCTGCTCACGCGCTCGCTGCTCGGGAGCCTCGAGCCGGTGCTCGCCGCCCCGCGCGGGGCGTGCACGGCCGGCGACTGGAGCCGCACGGTGACCGCGCCGCTCCGCAACACGATCGCGGAGCTGCTCTCCGGGATCGAGCGGCGTCAGCGCGGCTTCGATCTCGAGCAAGAGAGCCTGCAGCGCGCGATCTCCGAGCTCATCACCGCGGACTGGTTCGGCGCCATCGATCGCTGCCAGACGATGCTCGAGGCCACGAGCCAGACGTTGCGCGAGCTCAACCAGGTGCTCTTGCGGGACACGCACGAGATCCAGAGCCGCCTCCAGGAAATCCACGACCTGGCCGCCGATGCGCATCAGGAGGAAGCGGCGCTCGTGGTGCGCGGGACGAGCGACCAGATCGACCGCGTGGTGGCCTGGGGCTCGGCGCGGCAGCGCGCCTGGTCGGAGTATTACCAGTACGTGCACCGCTATCTGCGCGAGGTCGTGCGCATCGACCCGACGCGGATGCTCGTGCATCGGCTGCGCGAGCATCTGGCGGGGCGCGCGGGGCGGCCGTACGCCCTCGCGGTCGCGGCCGCGCCCTCGATGCAGCTCTTGCGGCCCGTCGAGCTTTTGGGAGAGCGTCCGCCCGTGAAGCGTCGACGCAAGCCCGAAGAGCCGGAGGTCGTCGATGTGGACGCCGTCGATCCCGAGCGCGAGCTCGAGCGCTCGGTGCGGAGCGCCGTGGCCGAAGGCGCCGATCGGCTGAGCACCGTCACGCGGCACATCACCGCGGGCCTCGAGCCCGACCAACGCTTCGGCTCCGCGGGACGCGTCGTGCAGGCCGTCGCGCGGGTGTGTCGCGCCGAGGCGGGCAGGGAGCGACCGTGGGTGGCCGTGGACGACGGCTTGCTCATCGAGGACTGGGTTTCCGTACGCGCACGGGAGTCGGAATGACGAAGCCCGCTTTCGAGAGCCTCGCGGACGTCATCGCGGACGAGGCCTTTCCCGACCTCGACTTGGCCCTGCGCCGCGGGCGCCACGTCGATCGCGACGATGGCCCCTGGTATGCGCTGCTGAGCGACGGGCAGGCGCACCTCGAGGTGTTCTATCGCCGGTACGGGTGCGAGCTCGTCTACAAGAGCGACGGCTACTACTACCTGTTGCCGACCGCGAATCGCCTGGGTCGGCGCCATCTTTCGCCGGCCGAGATGCTCGTCGGGCAGGGGCTCACGCTGCTCTATCTCGATCCGAGCACGGTGCAGACGGGAGGCGTCGTCACGCGGGAGCAGCTCCTCGCGCAGCTCGCGAACGTGCTCGGTCCCGAGGCGCTCGTGCGCAGCCTGAACCCCAAGCGCCGCCGGTACGACGAGCGGGTGGCCGAAGAAACCGTGCGACAGAAGGTGGCCGAGGCGATCCGACGGCTCGCGGCGCTCGGCTTCGTTGAAGCGCTGGAGGACGGACAGCTCCGGCTGCGTCCGGCGCTCCTCCGCTTCGCGGAGCCCGTGCGGCACGCGACCGCTCCCGACGCCGCGCTCACGCGGCTGATCGCGGCGGGCGAGCTCGTGCTCACCGATCCGGAC
>CAYYWA010000419.1:0-1130 GCA_964475255.1 uncultured Sorangium sp. | reverse complement strand
GGGCTGAACGTCAGGCCCGTCGCCTGCGCGTCGATCCGGACGCTGCCGAGGGCGACCCGGACGACGACGCGAGCTCTCTCGACCCGTCCGACAACGACGAGGCTGCCGCGGACGATGACGGCGCGGCAGAGGAGGGCGCGGCGGGCGCCGCCGAGGACGACGCGCCGCCGACCGAGCGCGACGAAGACGAAGCGGCCCGAGAGTGGGATGCGCTCGGGCGCGCGATCACGACCGAGGAGCCCCCGTGATGGGTCGGGCGCGCGCGAACGCGCTCGCTCTCGTCAACTGGAAGGGAGTTTTCTACGAGCGGTAGCGACTCGATCGCCACGTCACCGCGCTCGAAGGCGCGAACGGCGCCGGCAAGACGACGGTGATGATCGCGGCCTACGTCGTGCTGCTGCCGGACCTCGCGCGGCTCCGGTTCACGAACGTCGGGGAGAGCGGCGCGACGGGGGGCGACAAGGGGATTTGGGGGCGCCTGGGCGAGCCGTCGCGGCCCGCGTACTCCGTAGGCGAGTTCGAGCTGCCCGCGGGCGAGCGGGTGATCGCGGGCGTGCACCTCGAGCGCAAGGCGGAGCCCTCGCTCGCGCTCACGCCGTTTCTCATCAGCGGCCTCGGTGAGGCCGTGGGCCTGCGCGACGTGCTCCTCCTTGCGGACGGAGAGCACGAGGCCGTGCCGGAGCTGGCGGAGCTCAAGGAAACGGTCAAGCAGCGCGGCGGCCGCATCACCGTCTTCGCCTCGAGCAAGGACTACTTCTCGGCGTTGTTCGAGCTCGGCGTGACGCCGCTCCGCCTCGGCACCGACGAGGAGCGCAACAAGCTGAACGAGATGCTGCGCACGAGCATGACGGGCGGCATCTCGCGCGCGCTGACCAGCGAGCTTCGCGGCTTTCTGTTCAAGCAGGAGTCCGGGCTCTCGGAGACGCTCTCGCGCATGCGCGCCAACCTCGACGCGTGCCACCGGACGCGCCTCGAGGTCGCGGAGGCACGCCGCCTGGAGCACGAGGTGAGCGGCATCTTCGAGGCGGGGCGGGGGATGTTCGGCGCGGCGCTCGCGGCGACTCGGCGTGCCGTCGAAGAGGCGGAGCAGGCGGCCGAGGACGCGCGGGCTGCGCGGACCGCACCGGACG
>CAYYWA010000418.1:1556-4497 GCA_964475255.1 uncultured Sorangium sp. | reverse complement strand
CCCGCCCGCGCCAGAAGGAGCCCGAGCATCATCCCCGCAGGCCCACCCCCCACGATGCAGCACCGGGTCGACAGAACGCGCTCGTTCGACATACCCCAGTTTGGGCACGAGCCCGCGCCCTCGCCATCTCGAGGGAGTACGGCCACCCGTCGCTACCCATCCGTAGCTCGTCCCTGCTGCTGAAATGCGCGCGAAGCTCGGCTTCGCTTTCCCTGACCGTCCACGAATCGAGCCTCACGGAGCGGACGGCCGCGGTCGAATCTCAGCCGGAGCCACTCTTCGGCCAGCTCGCATCGGTCTCGACGATCGAGTCGATGCAGAAATCGAAGTGGATATCGGTCAAGCCGTTCGGCACCCATGGTCACGCGACCGGGTGAGCAAGGGCGTCCCGGCGCTCTCGAAGCACGATTCGCGTGGACGGCGTCCGCCAGCGCCCGGTCCCCGGTCGGAAGATGAGTTCCAATTCGACGACCGCCTCCGCAGAGTGCCTCTCGACGCGTAGATACACGGCACGCAGGAGACGTCCTGGCGTTTCGCGCCCCTGCTCCTGCCCGGCCTATTGGCCCGCTACCATTCGTTCCCATGGGCCCCGGGGATGGGCGCCCGCGGTGCCGAATGATCGAGCGGGTGCGTCGCTGCGCGGGGCGATTCGTGATAGGCTCAGGCTCGGAGGTCGGGTGAAGTCATGGAAAGAGGCAGCGGAAACGCCATCGTCGGGAGAGGACCGAGGATCATCGCACGTTGGCGCGTGCCGCTGCTCTCCCTGACGTTGGCGACGGCCCCGAGCGCCTGTGAGGTGGCGAACAAGGACGACTTCGAGTTCGCGTCTCTGGAAGGGACGTCGGACCGAGCGGGCGCGACGGGCGCGCCCGAAGGCGCTTCTGGAGGGAGCGGCGCGGTGCCCAGTTTCGGTGGAGGGCCGGCAACCGGAAGCGGCGGGGGCGGAGGCAGGAGTGACGGGTCAACCGCCATGACAACAGGGGGAATCCACACGAACGGGGGTGCAGGCGGCCGCGCCGATTCGGGCCCAATGACGGACGGCGCTGCCGGGGCGGAATCCCAAGGCGCAGCGGGCGATGCCGGAGCACCCGTGCCCGGGGCAGACCCCGATCCCGAGTTGGAGCCCGAATGCCAAGAGGGAGCGGTCACGTGCGCCGAGATCGCCGGGCGTGAGATCCTGACTTGCGAGGAGGGAGCATGGGTCCGGAGCGTTGCGTGCGCGGAGACCGAGGTCTGCCTGGACGCGACCGGTGAGTGTGCTCCGATTCCGTCCGAGTGCGTCGGCCGCCCGCGCGGTGCGCGCTATTGCGTGGACCAAGTGCGGTACGCATGTGCCGACGATCTCGCGAGCGTCGTCTCAGAGGCGTGCGAAGGACTCTGCATCGATGGAGAATGCGCGCCTGCCACCTGCGGGGACGGCATCGAAAACGTTGGCGAGGAGTGCGACGACGGCAACGACTCCAACGCGGACGCTTGCACCACCGCCTGTAGGCGACCCGTTTGCGGAAACGGCGTGAAGGAGGGAAGTGAACAGTGCGACGACGGTAACTCGAGCTCGGCCGACGATTGCACCACTGCATGCAAGCTGCCCGTGTGCGGCGATGGATCCGTCCAGCCCGACCGAGAGCAGTGCGATGACGGGAACACGACGTCGGGTGACGGTTGCTCAGCGTCGTGCCGGTCCGAAGTGAAGTCCATTCGGCTCGGCCGCACGCATGGCTGCGCACTCTTCGAGAACGGCGACCTCAGGTGCTGGGGAGCGAATGCGGAGGGGCAACTCGGCGCCAACGACGCGAGCGGTTCGTGGCCCGTCGTGCTGACACCGGTGACGTCGTTCGCCACGGGCCCAACCCACACGTGTGCCCTGAAGACCGGAAAGCTTTACTGCTGGGGCACCTTTTACATCAACGAACGGCTCGTCGTGAACGACTCGCCGAAGGAGCTCGATATCGGGGCTTCGTCGGTGAGGGAGATCTACGGTTCTGCGGTGGGCCAGCACCATTGCGCGCTCGTGGCGTCGGGGTCGCGGACACGCCTGAAGTGCTGGGGCCATGCGTCGGCCATCACCACCGGCGCCATCGGCGTGGTCGGGGACTTCGACCCGGACGATCCGGCAAGCTATCCGTTCGTCCAGATCGCGGACGACGTGAAGGACGTCGGCATCGGCTCCAGCTTCACGTGCGCGCTCCTGACGAGCGGTCTCGTCCAGTGTTGGGGATTCGGCTTCTACGGTCAGCTTGGCCGGCCCTTGGACGACGCCACGTGTACGAGCACCTACTGCTTCGTACCGGGCGACGAAGTCGCGCTCGGATCGGGCTTCTCCGTGGCGGCGCTGGCCTCGGGCGATGACCATACGTGCGCGCTCGGCACCGGGGGAGCGGTGAAGTGTTGGGGGCGAGGACGTGTCGGGCAGCTAGGAGTCGGGGATACGACCTCGCGCGGGGTGCTCGTAGAAGAAATGGGCGACGCGCTGCCCGCCGTCGATCTCGCGGGGAAAGCCACGGCCGTCGCGACGGGGGCGACCTTCTCATGCGCGCGGCTCACCGACGGCGCGGTGAAGTGCTGGGGCAACGCGTTCGAGGGCCGGCTCGCTCAGCCGCAGCTGACGGGATCGAGCCTCTCCAACCATCTGGGCGACATGCCGGGTGAGCTCGGGGCGCAGCTGCCGGCCATCAATCTCGGCCCGAACGCCCGCGCCATACAAATTGCCGCCGGTGAGGCGTTCGCCTGTGCCCTTCTCGATAACCGTCAGGTCAAGTGCTGGGGCAGCAACGCTTACGGACAGCTCGGGGTGCAAACCGGCGACGCTATCGTGGGCGACGGAACGAGCGAGCTGGGTGCGAGCCTGCAGGCGATCGCTTTCGACTGAGCCGAAATGGAATCGGGGGGCACCACGCCCGCGGGGCGTGGAGCCCGAGTGTGGAAGGGCACATTACGCCGT
>CAYYWA010000418.1:0-1546 GCA_964475255.1 uncultured Sorangium sp. | reverse complement strand
CTAGCGCTTTCCACGGCCCCTAATTGCAAGCGGGCGCAACCGCCCGCGTGCCTCGTGCCGCCCGAGTCGTTCAGCCCAGATTCGGCCTTGCCTACGAGGAAGCCCGAACCAGGCTCGGTCGGGATCAGGGCTCGACGAAGAAGTCGGTGATCTCGACGCCGGTGCCGCCGTTCCAGATCTCGAATCCGGCGAAGACGTTGGTGAGATACCACGAGTCTTGCACGTAGCCCCGGGTGACGGCGTCGCGAATGAAGTCGCCGAGCTTGAACTCGAGCGAGTTGACCGTCTGCTGCGCGACGTACGAGACGCAGGGCTTGCCGTTCTGCGAGTTGTTGCCGTACCAAACGCTCCAGTTCCGGCCCGCGATGTTTGCCGTGCCGTTTTGCTGGACGAGCGTGCCGATCGGCTGCGCGCCCGGCGGATCGTAGAACCAGACCATGAGGAAGCCGCCGCTGGGCACGTCGGTGTTGGGATCGCCGCCGGCGCCCGTGCTGAACCAGACGTCGTACGAGACGTTGTAGTCGCCCTGCGCGCCGTTCGCCTGCCAGGTGAGGGCGGTTGGAACGCCGCCGGCCATGATCGAGCTCACGGCCTTGGGCAAGCCGCTATTGTCCGTGAACCGTCCGGAGTTCGCGCCGATGAAGATCGAGGGATACGAAGCAGGGGCACCGTTCGCGCCGGTGCCATTCTGCTGAGCAACCTTGAACTTCGTGCCGGGGCCGAAGGTAATGGTCTGCCCGGCCGTCGAGCCCCAGGCATTGTTCTGGACGATGTAGTCCTTGCCGTTGCAGGTGACGTGCGCCGTACCGAACTGATCGGAGATCGAGCCCTGGCCGGTGACGGAGCTGCAGCTGTTGGTCGTGCCGCCGGTGTTGCCCTCGACGACGGGTTTCAGCTTGCTCACACAAACGTTGAACTCGCTCGCGCTCGCCGCATCGACGGCGCTGATCTGAATCTGCAGATCGTGAGGCGTGCCCTCCGACCCGACCTTTTTGGTGCACGTGCCCGCCTCGACGGCCCAATCCGGACACTCCGCATCGGTGAAGCAAAGCTGGCCCGTCCAACCGTCGGTGAACGGTGGGATTTCGACGAACGGAGTTATCTGGCCGTCGGTGTCCACGGCCTGCGTGAAGCCGATGCGGACCGGGTTCAAGCCGCTGCTTCCCGTGAGCTCGATGTCGAAGCACTTGGCGGCGCCGGTGTAGGCGGCCTTTATCGCATTGTCTCCACCCGACGAGTTGAGCTCGAAGCCGAGGCCGCAGCCCCAGTTCGTGAAGTCCGTGCCTGGGTCGACGGTGGCGCCGCTGATGCAGCAGCTCCCGGTCGCGCACACCGTTTCTGGATCCGGGGTGCACGAGGTTCCATCGCCGTAAGGGTACCAGGCGCCTTGAATCGCGATCGGTGTGTCCTTTGCACAGACCCAACCGCTCGGGTTCACCAGGGTTTCGAGGTCCGGCACGCACTCCTCGCCACCGCCGCTGCCGCCCGTGGTCGGCGTGCCCGCGGTGCCGCCGTTCGTGGGGGCTCCGCCGTTCGGCGACGTGCC
>CAYYWA010000417.1:0-4560 GCA_964475255.1 uncultured Sorangium sp. | reverse complement strand
ACCCCACCGCGCCCCAGCAGGCGGCGCCCGGCGGACGCCCCCGCGCCCCACCACCGCGCCTCCTGGGCCGGGCCGGGGCCTCCCCGCCCCGGCGCGGCGCGCGCCGCGAGCATCCAAAAGACCGAGTAGCCGAGGCCGCCAGCGCCGAGACCGAGCGAGACGCCGCGACGAACGGGATCAGGGGGAGAGCGGAGCGCCGCCAAGAGCAGGATGCTTCCCAGAGCGACGGCGCCGATCGCACCGCCGTGCAGGTGGGCGCGCTTGTAGTACACCCAGCTCTTGTCGACGACGCTCTTGGCCTTCGCCGCGTTCCCCTCGTAGACCGTGTCCAGCACCGCCGCGGCGCGGTCGGCGAGCCCTTGCTTCATGGACTCCTCGAACGCGCCGAACGCGCCGCCGAAGCCGAAACCGAAGAGGATCGTCAGGAGCGCGAGCAGCGCGCCCCAGCGGCAAACGCGCAGACGTCGGGTGAAGTCATCGGGGATCACGACGGCGTGGACCTCTCGTGTCTTTCGTTGATGGAATTCGAGAGCCGGGAACGCATACCACCATCCGGCTCGCCCCGCGACGGTCTCTTTGGAAAGTATGCATTGCATGGTGTAAAGCGGACGCGTCGTGGCGGCGCCCAATCGTGTTCGTGAGGTTCGAGAAGCTCGCGGCCTCTCTCAGGTCGCCCTGGCGGAGCGCGCGTGCCTGACGCGCCAGAGCGTCGGCGCGATCGAAGCCGGTCGCGCGACGCCGGCCGTTGACGTCGCGCTCCGCCTCGCGCGCGCGCTCGACAGCCAGGTCGAAGACCTCTTTGGAGCTCCCGAAGGCACGCCTCCTCTCGAGGTCGAGCTGGCCAGCGATGCCGTAGCGTCAGGATCCCGGCTCGCGCTCGCGTTGGTCCGTGAGCGCTGGATCGGCGTGTCCCTCGCTCGCGATGGAGTGCGGACCGCGGCCGACGCGCTGGTCGTCAAGGCGCGGGGCAGGGGGGCGACCGTCACGCCGCTGCGCGCGCTCGCCGAGGCGCGCGACCATTTCGTGTTGATGGGGTGCGCGACGGGGCTCGGCGTCTTGGCCGATCGCCTCAGCGGTCCGCGCGCGGCCGGGCGCTTCCTCTGGGTCCCGTCGTCGAGCGGCGCGGCCTTGCGCGGGCTTGCGACCGGCCACACGCACGTCGCCGGGGTCCACTGGGTCGGCAGCGGCGGCACCGCCGACGCGAACGTCGAGGCGGTCCGTCGAACGGCGCGCGAAGCCCTCGTGCTGGTCACGCTGGCGCGGTGGGAAGCTGGCCTCCTGACGCGCCCGGATGACGATCGCGTTCGTTCGGTGACCGAGGTCGGTGCGCCCGGCGTGCGCCTCGCGGCGCGCGAAAAGGGGTCGGGTGCCCGTCACTTGCTCGAGCAGCAGCTCCGCGCGGCCGGGCTCTCGCTCGACGTCACGCGCGCTGCACCCTTCGTCGCGTCGGGCCATCTGGACGTCGCGCGCGCCGTCTCCATGGGAGCCGCCGACGTCGGCGTGGCCACGCGCGACGTCGCGCTCACCTTCGGGCTTCGCTTCCTGCCGCTCGCCGAGGAGCGCTACGACCTCGTCATCCCCAAGCCGCTCATTACGGATCCTCGCGTCGAGCGCCTGCTCGATGGGCTCGTGGCGCAAGCGACGCGGCGTGAGCTCGACGCGCTCGGGTACGACGTCTCGAAAGCCGGCGACCGCGTCGCCGAAGTGAGGGCCGCATGAGGTCCGGCCAGGAGCGAGCCAGGGCCACGAAGCTCCACCGCCGCGCGGTGCCTCGTGTCCTGGTGGCCATGGCGTGCGTTGCCGCGGTTTCTGCTGCGGGCTGCACCGAGCCGACGGAGGCCGCGCGGGAGGACCGGCTCGTCGTCTTTGCTGCGGCGTCGCTGCGCGACGGGTTTGCCACGTTGGGGGAGGAGTTCGAGCGGTCGCACCCGGGTGTCGCGATCACGTTCAACTTCGCCGGGAGCCAGGAGCTGCGGACGCAGCTCGAGCACGGGGCCGCCGCGGACGTCTTCGCCTCGGCCGACCAGCGTCACATGGACGCGCTGGTGCGCGCCGCGCGGGTGACGAGCCCCACCGTCTTCGCGCGCAACGAGCCCGTGGTCGTCGTCTCGAGCGAAGGCGCGCGCATGGTGCGGAGCCTCGCGGAGCTCCCCGAGGCCACGCGGATCGTCATCGGGACGCCCGAAGTCCCCATCGGGCGGTACACGCTCGAGATCCTCGACCGTGCCGAGGCGGCGCTCGGTCCGGACTTCCGGGCGCGCGTCGAGTCCAAGGTGGCCTCGCGCGAGCTGAACGTCCGCCAGGTCCTCACCAAAGTGAGCCTCGGCGAGGCAGAGGCCGGGGTCGTGTACCGAACCGACGCGCTGTCGGCGCAAGGCAGCATCACGGTCGTGGCGATTCCGCCCGAGAGCAACGCAATCGCCGACTATCCGATCGCGGTCGTGACCGGCGCTCCGCACCCGGAGCTCGCGCGGGCGTGGGTGGATTTCGTTCTTTCTCCTGCCGGTCAGCGCGCGCTGGCGAGCGCCGGCTTCGCGCCTCCTCCGGCAAGTAGCGCGTCGCGGTGAACGCGCGTCGACTCGCTCTCGAGCGAAGGACGTTGGCCGTCAGTGGCGGCCTGCTCGTGGCCTTCCTCGCCTTGCCCTTGGTCGCGCTCTTCGTCACGACGACGTTCGTCGACTTCCGGAGCGGCCTCTCGCACCCGCTCGTGTGGCCGGCGTTGCGGCTGAGCCTGCTCACGACCTCCATCAGCCTCGTCCTCGTCGTCGTCTTGGGCACACCGCTCGCGTGGTCCCTCGCGAGCTCCTCGGGACGCGCTGCGCGGGCCCTCGAGACCCTGATCCAGATGCCCATCGTCGTTCCGCCAGCGGTTGCCGGCGTCGCGATGCTGCTCGCGTTCGGGCGTCGCGGGCTGCTCGCGGGATGGCTCTACCCGGAAGGCGCGTCCCTGACGTTCACGACGGCCGCGGTCGTGATGGCCGAGGTCTTCGTCTCGGCGCCGTTCTTCGTGCAGGCAGCGACGAGCGCGTTTCGCCGCATCGATCCCAAGCTCCTCGTCGTCGCGCGCACCTTCGGTGCCTCACCGCTCCGAGTCTTCTTCCGGATCGCGATCCCGCTCGCGGCGCCCGGGCTGGTCGCGGGCGCGGCGATGAGCTGGGCTCGTTCCCTCGGCGAGTTCGGGGCGACGCTGATGTTCGCGGGCAACCTCGAGGGCCGGACGCAGACGCTGCCGCTCGCCATCTACACCGCGCTCGAGGCCGACCTGCGTGCGGCGCAGGCGCTGTCGATCGTGCTGGTCGTCGTCGCGTTCGCGCTGCTCCTCTTCGTCCGCGCGGCGCTGCGGCGCTCGACGAGCCCCGAGGACGCGCGATGACGAGCGCGGGCTCCTTGCGAATCCGAGCGACGGCACGTCTCGGGCGGCTCACCCTCGACGTGGCGCTCGACTGCGGCGGGGGGCCTCTGGTGCTCATCGGCCCGAACGGCGCCGGAAAGAGCAGCTTGCTCTCCATCGTCCTCGGCGCGCTGCCGGTCGAGGCGGGGCGCATCGCGATCGGAGAGGCCGTGCTGCTCGACACGGCGCAAGGGATCGACGTGCCGATCGAGCGGCGCCGAATCGGCTATCTGCCTCAAGACTACGCGCTCTTCCCGCACCTGAGCGTCCGCGAGAACCTCGAGTTTGCGCTCGCGAGCGCCGAGCCCACCCTCTCGAGCGTGCAACGAAGGCAGCGAGTGGACGCGCATCTCGACGAGCTCGGCCTCGGTCCGTACGCCCATCGCAGCCCGCGGACCCTGTCGGGCGGAGAGAAGCAGCGCGTCGCGCTGGCGCGCGCTCTCTCCGTCGCTCCGCGCGCCCTCTTGCTCGACGAGCCGCTCGCCGCGCTCGACGTTCACTCTCGCGGCGAGGTCCGCGCGTTCCTCGCCGAGTACTTGGAACGAGTCGCCCTGCCCACGCTCGTCGTCACGCACGACGCCGCCGATGCCCGGCACCTGGCGCGACGAATCGCCGTGATCGAGGACGGAAAGATCGTGCAAGTGGGGACATGGCACGAGCTTGCGGCAAACCCGCAGTCCCGTTTCGTCTCGGAGTTCGTCGCGGCGCCCTGACTCGATTCCAGTCGTCTGCCTCGACGGCGTGTGGAAAATCGCTCGGGGCACCGCGAAGACGAATCGAGCCAAAACGGTCTCAGCGACCGTAGCGAGCAACGAGCTTCAGCGGCTGTGGAAGGGGAGGGGAGCCGAGCGCGACGCTGTCGACGACGGCCTTGAGCGCGCGTGTGGCCTCGAGGTGCGGCAGCGCATTCTCCGTGCCGTCGTCCAGCTCGAGGAGCCCAACGAACTCCGCCGTGTCGGCCACGCGGTAGTACGCGAACCGGAGCCCTGCCGGAGCGGCCTTCTCGAGGCCGGCAAAGGCGGTCTCGACGGCACGGATCACCTTCTGGACGTCGTTTTCGGCCACATGGTAACGAAGCAACAGCGGTGTCATCGCTCTGTCCTTTCTGGTTCTGGGTGTTTGGCGTTCACCCTGATGACGACCGGCAAGGCAGAAAGGTGACCGATGGC
>CAYYWA010000416.1:0-4650 GCA_964475255.1 uncultured Sorangium sp. | reverse complement strand
GCCAACCGGGGGCGAACCGCTAGCCGATGGCGGGCGACGACAATTGCTGAACTATCGAGGAACTTGCGCGGTCATCCGCTCTTCCGTGCACAGAGATTGGGGCTCTTGGTCTGCCTGCCTACCTGGAGTATCATGCCCTCCGCTGGAGCGCGGTGCTCCGGCGTGGAGCCGGCTGCGCAGGGCCCGCCGAGATGACCGACAACGTGCTGACCATCAAGGAGGTCGCCGACCTCCTGAAGCTGGCCGAGAAGACCGTCTACTCGATGGCCCAGCGAGGCGAGCTGCCAGCGTTCAAGGTGCGCGGTCAGTGGCGCATCCAGCGCGTCGACCTGCAGGCCTGGATCGAGAGCCAGAAGCGAACCAGATCCGATTCGAGCGCTGGCCCTGAGCGTGCCACTCGACCGTCGCGGGGCGCAGGGGGACCAGCCAGCCGCAAGAGGAAGGTGCGATGAGCAACGAGCGCACCACGCAGCATGAAGTGTCCTTTCGTCCGAGGGCACGGCTCGTCTCGATCCTCGGGGAGCATCTGATCAGCGATCAGGCCGTTGGCCTCATCGAGCTCGTGAAGAATGCGTACGACGCGGACGCGACCGAGGTGGATGTCGAGGTTCTCGATGTTGCCGATGCCTCACGGACCACGGTCATCATCCGGGACAACGGCTGCGGCATGACGCTCGACGATGTCCGCACCAAGTGGCTGAGCCCTGCCGTCGACCACAAGGAGCGCGACAAGCGCGACGGCCGCCGCACGGCGCTCGGCCGTTTGCCAATCGGAGAGAAGGGCGTTGGGCGCTTCGCTGTCCATCAGCTCGGGCGTCGTCTGGAGATGGTCACCCGCGCTGCAGGTCAGCGCGAGGTGCTGCTGGCGATCGACTGGGATCGGTTTGACGTCGACGACGTCTTTCTGGACAGCGTTCCTGTCTCCATCAGCGAGCGTGAACCTGACGTCTTCCACGGCCAACGAACCGGCACGCTAATGCGCGTATCCAGCGCACGCGCCGCCTGGACGCCCAAGTTGCTGAAGAAGGTCCACCGCACGCTTCGCCGCCTGCAGAGCCCGCTTGCCGAGGAGGACCAGCGGTTTCGGGTGCGGCTGCGGTGCCCCGATTTCCCCGAGTTGGAGGCGATCGATCCAACCGACATCCTTCCGAAAGCGCACTACGAGTTCCGGGCACTCGTCCAGGACACCGGGAGATGCGACCTCGAGTACACCTGCCGCCATCCCGGGACTCCGGCACGTGAACTCGCAGATGGGGATGTTGACCTCGTCCCGCTGGCGAGGGAAGAGCTGCAGGCCGACCGCCCTCGGTGCGGGCCGTTCTGGCTGAACCTCTACGTCTGGGATCGAAGCAAGGACTACCTGCAGGCCTCTGGCGCTTCGCGAAACGAGCTGGACGCGCTGTGCGGCGTTTCGCTCTTCCGCGACGGCCTTCGGATTCTCCCGTACGGGGAGCCGGGCGACGACTGGCTTCTGCTCGACCAAGAGCGCATCCAGGCGCCCGCCGATCGCATCGGGAACAATCAGGTCATCGGCCTCGTCCAGTTCGACCAGGCCGCCAACCTTCAGCTTCGCGACAAGACGAATCGCGAGGGGCTGATCGAGAACGACGCGTTCCTCGATCTGCGGGCTCTTGTGCGTGCGGCCATCCGCCAGTTCCTGAAGTACTGGAAGAACGATCGCCCCTCCGCTCGCGAGAAGACTCGCGCGCCCAAGACAGGCACGATCCAAGGTGCGCGCACGGTCGCGACAGCGTTGAGGGACACGGCGAGCGATGACGTCGAGGTCGAGGTGCCGGCCACGGCCATGCCAGGAGGTGAGGCTGACGTCCCGCAGACCGAGGAGACGCTGCGAGACGACGAACCCCGCGTGGAGGTCGTATCGCAGCGGCGCGCCTTGGAGATTCTTCTGGAGCACATCAACGGCACCGAGCAGACCATCCGGGAACGCGACCGCCGGCTGGAGATCCTGCTACAGCTCGCGGGAACCGGGCTTGCGGCCGAGCGCGTGGTGCACGAGTTCGGTCGGCATGTTGTCGCGGCATCTGAATCGATCGGCGTCCTTCGCAAGCTCGCGGCGCGAGACGAGTACGCCCGCGCAGCCGTCGCAGTCCTCGATGCAAGCATCGAGACGCTTCGAAGCGAGTTCCGCGTGCTTGCTCCCTACGAGATGATGGGCCGTGCCGAGCGGGCGCGTCCGATTAGCCTGCATGCGCTCGCCCACGTGGCGATCGAGTTGAACAGGGGCTCCCTCTCGTCCGCGCGTGTCGAGGCGGCGGTTGTCGGCGACGACTGGAGCATTCGCGCCCGTCCAACGCCCCTGCTGCAGATCCTTGACAACCTGGTCCACAACGCATGTTCGTGGCTTACGGGAATGCCCGAGGGCGCAACGCGTCGAGTCGCTCTTGTGCTGATCCCGCATGCCGCACGGGTCGTCGTCGCGGACTCGGGGCCTGGCATCGACGACGAAACCGCTCCGCACATCTTCGATCCGTTCTTCAGCATGAAGGCCGGTGGCAAGGGGCTGGGGCTGTACATCTCCTCGGAGCTCGCAGCGAGGATGGGCGGCACGTTGCGGCTCGCCGGCCACGAGGACTGCGACGAGGTTCCGGCGTGGGCGACCGGTGCGAAGTTCGTCCTGGATTTCGATCCTGCACTGCGTGGCAACGGGAACGGAAACACCGAGGAGGAAGCCGGTGGCTGAACGTGATCTTCTCCTGACGGCGCTCGTGAAGGAAGTGCTTGGGCCGCGGAGTGGAAGCGCCGAGACGCTTCGCCCTGACGAAGATCCGCTCGACGAGTACATCACCGGCGTCCTCGCCCCTCACCAGGCTCCGTCGGTCGAAATCGATGCGGATGAAGAGCTTGTGGGTGACGATGAATCTACGGCAGATGACCAGGCGGACCCCGGCGCGGGAGTTCCTCCCGCGCGTATCAACCTGGGTGCCTTGCCCACCCCGACGCTCGACCCGCGCTCTCGCCCCGCGTCGCTGGGCCTCTCGTTCGTGCTCGCCGGCGAGCGACCTGCGATCGACATCTGCTGCACCTGGGCGCGGTACAGCCAGGCAGCAGGTGGGTCATGGCAGCGCCGCCCACTCGGCGAGCAATGGCAGAACATCTCCTGCACGGCAGACCCTCCCCCGATGACGCCGACCAGCGATCCGGATGTGCGGGTCCAGGTTCGTGTTCGGCAGACCGGGACAAGCTGGAGGGTCTCGGTCTTCCTCATCAACGTGACACCGTGCCAGGAGCGACCGCGGACCGAGGACCACGTGTTCCAGCCGCAGATCCGGGTGCGCTGCGTCGATGGCACCGAGCTCGTTCCAATCGATGAAGACCGTGCACGTAGGGATGACCCGGAAGACCGCTCGCTGGCTCTTCTCTACAGGGAGCGTCGTTCCTATGCGCGGGGTCACCTCTGCTCCGCAACCTGGGAGCAGATCGATCCCGAACGCTCCGATCCACAACAGCCGCAGCCGCAGGAGCAGCCGTTCTTCTGGGTGGACGGGGCCGCTCTGTTTCCGCCTGCAGTCCAGCAGCGGTTCTCGCCCGCAGCCGTGCGCACGGAATACCTCCCGATTCTTCCCGTCAACGCACCGGACAAGGGCTGGGCTACGGGCGCGAGACCCGAGCTCGACCCGGACGTTCTCTCCGAGACATGGATGCCCGGTGACGTCCACCGTGCACTTGACCCCCTTTGCGATGGGTACGAGGCGTGGATCCGGGCCCGAGAGTCCGAAGCGCAAACGCTCGCCGGGCCAGAGCTGACCGCGGCGCGCAGTCATCTCGCCACGTGCCGCGGCGTCCTCGACCGGATGCGAGCCGGGATCACATTGCTGGCGTCGGACGACGACGCACGCCTCGCCTTTTGCTTTGCCAACCGCGCGATCGCGACCCAGTCGCGATGGACCAAGGGTCGCGTGAACCCGTGGTGGCCTTTCCAGCTCGCATTCCAGCTCGTGAACCTCCCCGCGCTTGCGAGCCGGGCCCATCCCGACCGGCAGATCTGCGATCTGCTTTGGTTCCCCACCGGTGGCGGGAAGACCGAGGCGTACCTGGGGCTCGCCGCCTTCACGATGGCCCACCGTCGCCTCACCGCAAGCCGCGGCGGAACAACGGATGGAGGAGGCGTCGCCGTTCTCTCGCGCTACACGCTCAGGCTCCTTACGATCCAGCAGTTCCGTCGTGCCCTCGCAGTGGTCACCGCATGCGAGTTGCTCAGGGTGGATCGCGCGTCGGGCGCCATGGGCTGGCGCCCGCGCTCCTGTCCGGACCGAACCGATGGGCTGTGGGGCGGGATGCGGTTCGCGGTCGGTCTCTGGGTCGGAGGCGGTGTTACCCCAAATGGGCTCCAGGACTTCACATACAAGGATCGATCGGGCCGACTGGTGACCGTACGCGGAGCACTGTCGCTGCTGGAGGGACGCGGCGATGGCGAGGGGGAGCCCGCCCAGGTTCTGTCGTGCCAGGCATGCGGCGGTGTGCTCGCAGTGCCTCCGGATGGGTACCAGCGGGGAGACGCGTTCACGCTCCACTTGGTCCTGGGTGATGCAGGTTCCGGTGTTCCGCCGGTCGCACAGCTCGTGCGCGCGCCGTTCAACGTCACGCGCGCCTCGCTGACTCCCCACGCCGACCCAAGGTTTTCGACACTTT
>CAYYWA010000415.1:0-4656 GCA_964475255.1 uncultured Sorangium sp. | reverse complement strand
CGCGCGGAACGCCGATCACCCGCTCGGCGTCCCAACCTCATGAGTGACTCACGGATACATCGAAGCCGGCCTGCTCGCTCTCGAGCATCCGCGACGAGGTCTCGGCGTGCTCGAGGAGCAACTGAGCGAGTGAGCGCTCGAGCTCCACCTTCTTCTGCATCCATTGGGCGAACGCCTTTCGATCCCAGCGTTCGGGATCGTGAGGGGCGGGCCCGAGCTTCGCCATGGCGAGCAGGGTCTCTGCCGTGCGCCGCGCGGCCCCTGCGATGCCGAGGTAATCCTCGGCCGCGCGCAGCAACCAGGCGTGTTCCGTATCCGCCTCCGTGCTCGCCGTCCCGACCCAGCGCGCGTGTGCGATCAGGTTCAAGGCGACGTGTTCCATCAGCTCGGCGATCCGCTCGGGGACCATCGCGCTCTTCGCCAGCTCCCTGCCACATGCACTCATGAGCCCTCTCTTCGTGTGCCCCGCTCGACGCGACCAATCTATCAGCGCGCCCCCACACTCACAAGCACACGCCCCACCGCGCATTCGTTCGGACCACTCGCATGCGGTGCCGCACATACCTCGTCGCGTGAACACCGGAACGCTATCGAACCCGACTCGACGCGTTCTCGCTCCGGGTAGACTCTCTGCGCGGGGACCGCGCTCGCGCATCGAACGCAAACGCGACTACACAAGCTCGCGCGGTTGGAACCGTCCGGGCAGCCGAGAACCGTACAGCTCCGCGCCTTGGTCGAGCTTCGTGCGGGCACGACGCAAACACGGCGCGGCTTCGAGTGCTTCCCCGACGCACCGGCGACCTGGGCACGCGAAGCGGCTCCCATAGCGCGACGACGCAGCAGCCCGTTCGCGGCATCGCGGGACGGCCAGGCCACCCGACCACGAGAGCCAGTGCTTCGGGACTCCGCCCCGAGGATGCTACACCTCGGTCGTGCCATCCAGCGATGCGGCTCCCACCGACCGCCAGAACGATACGCCGGAAAGCGGGCACCGCGATCGCGAGCCGAATCTTGGATCGAAGCTCGATCGCAGGACATTGACCCGCCGTGCGCGGTTCGGGGTCCTCGTGCTCGCCGGCCGTGCGGTCGTTCTCCAGCTCACCCAGCTCGTTGGAACCATCTACCTAGCTCGCGTGCTCGATGCTGGCGATTTCGGTATCTACGCCATCGTCCAGTTCGCGCTCTCGTGCTTCACGCTGCTCGGCGATGCCGGCCTCGCGGCAAGCCTGATCCAGAAGCAGACAGAGCCGACGCAACGCGAGCTCTCGACCGTATGGTGGGTCCAGGTTCTCATCGGGCTCGCGGTAATCGGCGCCGTATGGCTGCTCGCTCCACTGGTCCTCTCCCTCTGGCCCGATACCGCGAGCTCCACTGTCTGGTTGCTGCGCGTCCTTTCGTTCCAGTTCTTGTTCACGTCGTTGCGGGTCATCCCGGCATTGTTGCTCGAACGCGAGCTTCGCTTCACTCGCCTCTCGATCCTCGACTTCATCGCGACCATGGCGTTCTACGGGACCGCTGTCACACTCGCCCATCGCGGCTTCGGTGCCGGTGCGCTCGTCAGCGCGGTCCTGGTGCAAGGGTTGACTGGCCTGGTCTTGATATTCGTGCTCCGGCCCTGGTTTCCGTCGTTCGTCTTCGACGCCACCGGCCTGCGCCCCATGCTGAAGTTCGGCCTCGCGTTCCAGGGCAAGGTGCTGACGAGCTTCGTCAACGGTGCGATCACTCCTCTCTACGCGGGAGCCGTCCTCGGAAAACAGGCCCTCGGCCTGAACAACTTCGCGCGTGATGCCGCGTATCTTCCGCTCAAGCTCGTGGAGATCCTGAGCCGGGTCACGTTTCCACTTTACAGCCGATTGCAGGGAGACGACCAAGCATTCGCTGCTTCGCTCGGCCGCTCCGTGCAGCTCTGTGCGATGACGACTTTCTTCTTCTCGGGGCTCTTGTTCGGCCTCGGACCGAATCTCATTTCGGTCGTCTACTCCGACAAGTGGTTGCCTGCGATGCCGGCGCTCTACGTATACAGCGCTGCCATCGGCATTGGCTTCCTTTCGCCCCTGATCGCGTCCGCGCTCGACGCACTTGGCAAGCCGCAGGTGATCTTCCGACTCTCGGTTGCGTGGACGCTCCTGAACTGGGCAGTCGTGAGCGTGAGCATGATCTTTTGGAAGAGTGTGCTCGCCTTCGCTATCGCTTACTGCGTGCACGTCGTCTTCGGCAATCTCGCCGTAATCATGATGCTGCGAAAGCTCTTGCCCAACGCCCGCATCTGGCCTCACATACGGGTCGCGTTGCTCTCGGCAGTCGTCGTTGCGACTCTTGGGCGCCTTTTCCTCGGTCCATGGGCGTGGGACGTGGCACGCTTGATCCTCGCCGTCCTCGGCTGCGTTGCTGTCTACCTCGGATTGATAGCCCTGCTCGATCGCCAGGCACTCGTTGCTGCTATCGCCCTGCTCCGTCGTCGGAGGAGCACATGAACGAACCGCTCGTATCGATCATCATCGTCAGCTACAATCGCGCCGACGACCTGCGTCTAAGCCTTGAGGCGGTCTTCGCGTCGAGCCACCGCAACCTCGAGGTAATCGTGGTCGACAACGCGTCGGCCGACTCGGCACCCGATGTCGCCGCGTCGTTCCCTGGGGTGAAGCTCATCCGCAACGAGGAAAACCTCGGGTTTGCCGCCGCGAACAATCTCGGACTCGAGCTCGCCAGGGGCGACTACATCGCTCTCGTCAACAACGACGCCGTGATTGACGAGCGTTGGGTCGCGGAGCTCGTCACTTTCCTCGATGCCCGTCCGGATGCCGCCGCGGCGGGCGGAAAGCAGTACTTCTGGAACGACGAGAACCCGCTGCGCGATCGAAGAAATCGCTACTGGGGGTACATCCGACTCAAGCCCGATGGGAACGCCCCGTCGGTCGTGAACGCCCCCGATGCAATTCGGGAGGTGCCGCTACTTTCCGGCTGCGCCGTGATGATCCGGCGAGCAGCGATCGAAGCGGTGGGTACGCCATTCCTCGAGCCGATGTTCTTCATGTACTACGAAGAGAGCGACTTCTTCGCCCGCGCGATCAAGCACGGCTTTCGGCTCTTCTACGTAGCAGCGGCAGAGTGCTGGCACCGGCAGAAGGCAGGGCTCGCGAAGGAACCGTACCGTTACCACTACTACATGCATCGGAATCGGTTGCTCTTCGCCTACCGGAACTACGACGACCCCGAGCTCCGGACGGTGGTCGATATCGCACGTCAGCGCGCCCGCAACGCTCGCCGCGCGCGTCGCCTCACCTTCGGTTTGCTGGGATCGGATCAGGGCCGCGCTGCCCTGGACGCCTTCGACTGGGCGGAGCAGAACCAGGCGCTCTTGCTCGAACAGCGCGCGCGCCACGCGTCGGTCGGCCGATCCTACAATGAGGCGATTCGCGCCCTCGAGGGTCGCGCGAACTACTACGGCCACGCACGTCCGGAGGTCGCCGAGCTCGTCCCGGAGGACGCTCTTTGCGTGATCGACGTCGGCTGCGGCGCCGGAAGTTTGGGCCGTTCTTTGAAGGAGATGCATCCGGGACGTCAGGTGCGCGGCATCGAGCCAGTCGCGGAGGCTGCCGCCCTGGCCCGCAACGTCCTCGACGACGTCTTCGTGGGATCGGTCGAAGACCCCCTCCCCTCACACTGGCCACGCCCGGACTGCGTCATCTTTGCCGACGTCCTCGAGCACCTTACCGATCCGTGGGGCGTGCTGAAGAAGTGGCGCGACGTCCTCGCCCCCGGCGGCGCGGTCGTCATCAGCATCCCCAACGTCGTTCACCACAGCGTGCTCCGGGGCCTCGCTCGTGGCGCCTGGGACTACGAAAGCCACGGCATTCTCGACCGCACGCACCTCCGCTTCTTCACGCGTAAGACCGTCATCGAGCTCGTCGAGCAGGCTGGCTTCCGGATCGAACGCCTACGCCGAGTCGAAAAGCCCCCGGGAGGCCCCCTCAAACCATTCGTCGCCCGCGCACTCGCGCGCACGCGCGCCTTCGAAACGGCTCCTTCCCGCCTTCGAGCCTCCCGCGCAACCCTCGCCGACATCGGAACCTTCCAGTATCTGCTCCTGGCTCGGTGAAACGCTTCACATGGCGGCTCCAAGGACGTCTAGTGCACCGCTTATGAGATACGCGCAAGCATTCGGCGGTGGCTTCGGATGATGGCCGCAGCGGGCTTGGTCCAGATGTTCCAGCGCCCGGCGCTCCGTCGGCTTCAGCTGAATCGTTCTCATGCCAGGACCGACGAAGCATGCCCCAGGAAAATTCACGCTAATTCATTCGCGGTGCACTAGCCATCCGCCACTCCGGAAATTCTGCGCGACGACCATTCCTCCGAAGCACTGAGCACGCCGCCCCCTGGATACACTTCGGCGCGCCGGGGCTCTTGGTACTCACTCCCACCAAGCCGTCACCACTCGGTGGAGATCCCATCCTGACGCGGCCGGGAGCGGGATTCCATGGGGATCTGGGGTGTTAGTGGGTGCATGAGCAGCGCATCCGTGGTTCGTTCCAAGTCCGTCCGGCATGCCGAGGTAGCCGTCGTGCTCAGGGGGGCGAGGCTCGCCGAGCCTTCCATGAGCGTGCTGCGGTGTTCTATGCCGTCAGTCAGCGTGTGCAGGATTTCTCGCAGGAGCGG
>CAYYWA010000414.1:389-4669 GCA_964475255.1 uncultured Sorangium sp. | reverse complement strand
GTGCGAGATCGACGATCTTCACGGGCTCTCCCATATCCAGAATGAAAATCTCGCCGCCCTCGCCCATGGCGCTCGCCTGGAGCACCAGCTGACAGGCTTCGGGGATCGTCATGAAGTAGCGCTTCATCTCGGGGTGCGTGACGGTGACGGGGCCGCCTCGCGCGATCTGCTCGCGGAAGATGGGCACCACGCTTCCGTTCGAGCCGAGCACGTTGCCGAATCGAACGGTCACGAACCGCGTCCTGGTCGCGACGGCCAGGGCTTGCACGTACACCTCGGCCGCTCGTTTCGACGCGCCCATGATGCTCGACGGGTTCACCGCCTTGTCCGTCGAGATCATCACGAACACACGGGTCCCGTGCGCCAAGGCGGTATCGGCCAGGGTCACCGTGCCGAGCACGTTGTTCTTCACCGCCTCCCCCGGGTTCCACTCCATCATCGGCACGTGCTTGTGAGCGGCGGCGTGAAAGACGACCTCGGGCAGGTACTGCTCGAAAATCTCGCGCAGCCGTTCGGCATCGCACACGTCGCCGACGCAGGGCCGAACCGGAACCGACGGAAAGGCGCTCTGGAGCTCTCGGTGGATTTCGAAGAGCGCGTTCTCGGAGCGCTCGAGCAGAACGAGGGTCTCGGGTTGGAAGCGGCAAATTTGCCGGCACAGCTCCGAGCCAATGCTGCCCCCGGCGCCCGTCACGAGCGCGACCTTGCCGCGAAGCTCCCCCGCGATGGCAGCATCGTCCAGGACCACGGGCTCGCGGCGCAGCAGATCCTCGATGGCGACGTCCCGGAGCCGCGTCAGGTTGAGGCGCCCGCCGACGAGCTCGAACAGACCCGGGATCACCTTCACCTTGAGGCCTGCCCGCCGACATTGGTCCGAGATGTTGCGGATAACGGGCCCCGGAGCCTCGGCGATGGTGATGATCGCCTGCGTGGCCCCCACTCGACGGGCGATGCGCTGAACCTGCTCGATGTTGCCCAGCACCTCGAGGCCATGAATGGCGCTGCCGAGCTTCACGGGATCGTCGTCGATGAAGCCAACGGGAAGAACCCCGAGCTCCGGGCGATTGGCGATCTCCTTCGCCACCATCAGGCCCGCCTGACCCGCGCCGACGAGCAGCGTCCTCGTTGCGCGCGTCGCCGGAACGCGGCGCTTGCGGACCTGAACCTGCTCCGCGGTGAGGCGCCGCAACACGCGCACGCCCGCGATGCCGAGAAACGCGAGCACGAAGTCGATGGCGATGACCCCGAGCGGAAGGTACGCGTACTGCGCGTATCCGCGTTCCTGCGACAGCGCGACGACCGTCACGCGGATGCTCGCCAAGAGCGCGGAGCCCACCCCGATCGCGAGGAAGATTCGAACGGCCTCGCGCAGCCCGACGTACCGCCACGCATATCGCCGGACGCCAACGACGACCAGGAGCGCGTACTGCAGCCCGACCACGTAGGGCCACAGGAACACGATCCGCTTGAGCACCTGCTGCGGGATCGCCCCCTCGAATCGAAGAAAGCACGCGAGCCACAGCGCCATCGAGAGGATCGCGAGATCCAAGGCGACCTGGGTGAGGCGCAGAACGACCACGCGCGTCATGGAGCCTCCGAGCCGAGGTGAGTCGTCATGCCAGCGTGGCCCTCAGGACCTCGAGGATCCTGGCGCGATCCTCCTCGGTGAGGCCCGAACCGCTCGGGAGGCAGAGCCCCCGGTCGAAGAGCTCCCTACCGACGAGCCCTCCGTACGCGCGGCACTCGGAGTACACCGGCTGGAGGCTCATCGGTTTCCACAGCGGCCTCGCCTCGATGTTTTGGCGCTCGAGCGCCAAACGCACGGCTTCCCGCACCGCGTGCGATTCGAAAACGACGCACGTCAGCCACCGAGTCGCCGTCCCGTACGCGGCCTCGGGCATGAACTCGATGTTTCTTCCGAGACTGCCGAGCGCATGGCGATAAAACTCGTAGTTCGCCCTGCGAGCTCGAACCTTCTCGTCGAGTTTGGCGAGCTGAGCCCTGCCCACGGCAGCGAGCAGATTGCTGAGGCGATAGTTGTAACCGATGCGGGTATGCTCGTAGTGCGGCGCCGGCTCGCGTGCTTGACTGGCCAAGGTGCGCGCGAGGGCGATCGCGTCGGCGCGCTCGGAAACCAACATCCCGCCGCCGCTGCACGTGATGATTTTGTTGCCGTTGAACGAGAACGACGCGAACAGGCCCTGTGTTCCGGCCGGCGCGCCCTTGTAGGTCGCCCCCAGCGCCTCGCAGGCGTCCTGGATGATGGGAATGTCGTATTCGGCGCAGACAGAGCCAATCGCGCCGTAGTCGGCGCACTGCCCGTAGAGGTCGACGACGATCACGGCTTTCGGCGGGCGCTTGCCGCCGCACTCCGTCCGGAGCGCCTCCCGCAAGAGCTCCGGATCCATCGTCCACGAATCCCGCGCCGCATCGATGAAGATGGGGGTCGCCCCGACGTACCGCACGACGTTCGCGGAGGCCGCGCAGGTCAAGTCCGAAACCAGGACTTCGTCCCCGGGCCCAACTCCGAGGAGAATCAACGACAGGTGAAGCGCCGCGGTGCCGGACGCCAGGGCCCCGCAGCTCCTTCCGACGCGCTCCGACACCTCGCCCTCGAAGGCATCGACGTGCGGCCCGAGCGGGGCGATCCAGTTGGAGTCGAATGCATCCAGGAGGAGCGCTCGCTCTTCCGGCCCCATGTCCGGTGGCGACAAGTAGATCCGGTTCATTCGTTCTTCAGGTGTCTCAGCACCCGTGCGGGCACGCCGACCACGACAGTGTTCGCTGGAACGTCTCGGTTGACCACCGCGCCCGCACCGACGATAGATCCGTCTCCTATCGTTCGTCCAGGAAGCACGCAGGCGCCCGCGCCGACGTGCGCGGAACGCCCCACGCGAGCGCCTCCTGCGAGCGTTGCGTTCGGCGAGACGTGAGCGAAGTCCCCGACGACGGTGTCGTGCTCGATCACGGCGCCGGTGTTGACAATCGCGCCTCGCCCAACCGACGCTCCCGAGTTGATCACGGCCGCCGGGAAAACCACCGCTCCCGGTCCGAGGCTCGCCCAGCGAGAGAGTATTGCCGAAGGGTGAACCACCGTGGTCAGCGGCACGCCCCGCGCATCGAGCCACGTGTCGATGTCCTCGCGGAGCGTGTTGTCCCCGACGCCCAATGCGACGTTGCAGCCCGGGGAAGCGACCAACCAGTCGCGTCCGCCGAGCACACGAAGCCCGTCGAGCACCGTTCCCGGAGCTTTGTGGTCGTCGACGAACCCCAGAACCCCCAGGCCTTGGGCAAGCGCGACGTCCGCCACCACGCGACCGTGGCCACCGGCACCATAGACGACTACGCCCTGGCCCCCCGGGTTCACGAGGGCGCTCCTGCCGATCGAGCGCTCCCGCAAACGGGTCGCTTTCGTGTTCCGGGCTGCGAGGCCCGAGCGCTACCGCCCGACTTCGGCCGGGCTCCCAGTGAACTTCGGCATCGTGGCATGTCCATCGGCGTTGATCCCTCGACCTCCGAGAACCCGGGCCATAGTGAGGAGCAAAATGCGACAATCGAGCGCCAGGCTCCAATTGTCCACGTACCACACGTCCATCTCAAACCGCTCTTCGTGAGTCAACGAGTTTCGGCCGTTGACCTGAGCCCAACCGGTGATTCCGGGCAGTACTTCGTGGCGTCGCGCTTGCCGAGGTGTGTATCGGTCGAGGTATTCCATCAACAGAGGGCGCGGCCCCACCAGGCTCATGTCTCCGCGGAGCACGTTCCAGAGCTGCGGAAGCTCGTCGAGGCTCGTCGCTCGCAAGAAACGCCCGATGGGAGTGAGCCGCTCCGCATCGCTCCCGCCACCATCCCGCATCGTGCGGAACTTGTAGGCCGTAAACGGCTTTCCGTCGCGGCCCGGACGTGTCTGCCGAAAGATGACTGGCGGCCCCATCCTGACGCGAACGACCGTGGCGACCGCGACCATCACGGGTGCCGCCGTTACCAATGCTGCGGAAGCGATCGTCATATCCAGGATTCGCTTCACTCCGAGCCGAACACCTCTTTGGAGCATCGTCTGTTCGGCTCCACTCTATCAAACGCACTCGAGGATCGCCGGTTCCGTGCCTGCACTCGGCCACGCACGGCAGCGGTCCGCGAGGCCCGGGCTCGGGTCCCGGCCTCTCATCCGGCGCGCCGAGGCCGGACCTTGACGCAGGAGTGGCCGACCGGTACTCCGTGGACCGATGCGCGTTCTGGTCGCAGGCGGCGTATCCCGCTCCTTGTTGGACTTTCGCGGC
>CAYYWA010000414.1:0-379 GCA_964475255.1 uncultured Sorangium sp. | reverse complement strand
GTATACGCTCAAGCCCGTCGTGTTCGGCTCGCTCGCAGCGCGGAGCAGCGGAGTGCGGGCCGCCAGTATGATCACGGGGGCTGGAGCCTCCGTGGCACTCGACGGGTCCTTGAGAAGCCGGGCGATCGCCCGCACGGTCCAGACCCTGCTACGAGCCAGCCTCCCCACGAACGAGGTCGTCTTCTTCCAGAACCCCGACGACCAGCACGAGTTCGTCGCTCGCGGCCTCGTACCGCGCGACCGCACCGTCTTGATCCCCGGTTCCGGCGTCGACCTCGAACACTACGCGTACGCGCCGCCTCCCCCGCCCCCAATCACGTTTCTTCTGATGGCGCGCATGATCGATGAAAAGGGGATCTACGAGTACGTCGACGCGGCC
>CAYYWA010000413.1:0-4685 GCA_964475255.1 uncultured Sorangium sp. | reverse complement strand
GCCGAAAGAGCGTGGCGACGGGGCTGCTCGTGCTTTCCCACTCTTCGCCGTGCTGGGTGTCTCGATGCGGGCCAGAGTGCCCGAGCGTGAGCTGGCACGAGAGCTCGACTCGCCGCCGAGCGACGTTGGTCGCCGTATCCGGCACCTGCCGAGTCACGATCAGAACGGCTTTCTCGTTACACGCAGCCATGCCGAAGCGGGCCCTCCGAACCGGGCGAGAAAGTTTCTATATCACGGTCGGGTGGCCCCCGATCGCGGTCATCGCTGACCCGGCCGGCGAACTCGACCGGCCGGCGAGAGGGGAGCTCTGGTAGACTGCCGCGATGACGGACGCAGCGTCCTCCGCCTTGCCCGCCGGCGCGCGGTTCAGTCCCGAGCTCGGCGGGTGGGAGGTGTCGGAGCAAAACGAGCGCGGAGAACGGCATGGGGAGTGCCGCGTGTACCGGCCCGACGGCACGCTCTCGCTCGTTTGCCGATACGAGTCCGGCGAGCTCGACGGGCCGTTTGCGGCCTATCACCCGAGCGGGACCCTCGCGCGCCGCGGCGAGTACCGGCGCGGCCTGCTCCACGGTGTCGTCACGCGCTACGCCCCCGCGGCTCCGGGAGACGAGCCGCTCCGCGCCTGTTGCGTCCCCGCGGGCGCGGTGGAGCTGCGTCTGACGTTCGACGCGGGGCGTCCGCGTCGCGAGGCCTTCTACGACCGCGAGGGCCGGCCGCTTTGCTCCGACGGGACGCCCTGGCCGGACCTTCCGCCGGGGCTGCCGGAAGCGATCGACTTCGACGAGAGCACACGGCACTTCGTGGAGCGCCGCATCGTCGACGAAGAGGCGGGGCACTCGATCGTGTGCTGGTTCGACCTCGAGGGGCGGCGGGTCGAGGCGCTCGAGTATCGCGATCATCGTCCGGCCGTGCGCACGTGGTTCGACGCGGCGGGGCAGATCCGCGAGGAACGTCACCTCGATGAGAACGGGCGCCTGCACGGGCCCTATCTCAAGCGGCATTCGCCCGAGGTGAGCCCGTTCACGGAGCCGCGCATCGTCGAGGAGCGCGGCACGTTCGAGCACGGCCGCGCCGTCGGCAGCTTCCTCTATCTCGACGGCGAGGGCGCGACCGTCCTCGCGCTCGAGCGGGGCGCGGCGCTCGACGAAGCGGCGCTCGCGGGCTCGTTCGTGCTCGCGCCCGAGCTCTCGACCCTGGACGAGTCCGCCGCCTGGGCGGCGCTCGACGCGCTCGTGAACGAACGGCGGATGCGCGAGGCCGCGTGCGGCACGCTCCGTCTCGCGGGGCGCACCGGGGACGCGGCGCGGGTCACGGCGTTCCTCGCGCGCCACTGCCCGCCGCTTCGCGACGAGCAGGCCACCGCGATCTCGCACGCGGTGACGAGCGCGTCGCCCACGACGCTGTCCGGCGTCGTCGACGCGCTGCTCGCCGGCGGCGACGTCGCGGCGCTCGCGTGCGCGCTCGCGTCGCTGCTCCCGCCGACGAGCACGGCGGCGCGGGAGGTCGTCGATGCGGCGCTCCTCGTCCGCCCCGAGCACGCTCCGGCGTTGCTCGCGCGCGCGCTCCTGCGCCTGAACATCGGGGATCGCCCGGGGGCCCTCGCCGACGCCGAACGGCTCGAGAGCCGCTCTGCCGTGGGCGCCGACTATGTCCGCGAGCTCTTTCGCGTGGTGTTTCCGACTTTCGCGTTCTGGCCCGCGCAGGATCCCGTCCCCGATCCGCCGGAGCCCATCGTCGAGGTGGCCGCCGAGCAGCCGCTCGAGGCGGTGCGCCGCGCGATCCAGGTCTACGCGACGCGGCTCGCGGCGTGTCGGACGGCGCTCCGCGCGTTCGGCGCGCCCGACGAGGCGGAGTGGTTGCCCCCGGACACCGCGTCGTTGCTGCCCGACGGGCCCATCGAGCTCGAGCACCGCACGGCCACCATCGAGGACGTGACCGAGGACGGCACCGAGACGTCCGAGGTGGAGCTCGATGAACGCGTGACGGTGGAGGGCCGGACCGTGATGGAGCTGCTCGAGACGGCGCGCGCCGACTGGGCCGCCCTCACCTGGCTGTGCTGGTCGGCGGGGCTCGACCGAGTGGCGCTGCCCGACGCGCTTCACCCGCGAGAGCGCTTCGCTGCCGCGGTCGACCGCGCGACGCGGCGTTGCTTCCGCGTCTACGATCAGCTTCGGACGAACGGCATCGTCTCGACGAAGCGAGGCGTCGCGGATTTCGAGTGGGAAGGGCGTCCGGTGAGCACGCTCGTTCCGGCGCTCGCGCGCATGGCGGCGCGCGAGGCGCTCGAGGTCCGCGCGATGCTCTTCTGGCTCTTGTTCCCGGAGAACCTCTCGCCGTTCCAGAGCGACCTGCGTCGCGTCTGAGCTCGGATTTCGGGCTGACGCCGGAGGGATCGGCCTCTCCCGACTACACGAAGCTCGAAGCCCGAAGCCCGAAATCCGAGCCGAGCCGAGCCGGAAGCACCGTCAGGGCTCGCTGGGCTGGTCGCGACCCGGCTCGCTGGGTGGCTCGCTCGGCTGGTCGCGCCGCTGCTGCTGCTCGGCGCGCGCCGCCGCGACCGCCGCGTCGCGTTTCTCGTAGGCCACGATGATCTTCTGCACGAGCGGGTGGCGCACGACGTCCGCGTCCGTGAACGCGCAGAACGCGATTCCGGGAACCTCCTGCAGGAGATCCCGCGCCTCCTTGAGGCCGCTCCGCGCGCCGTGCGGCAGGTCCGTCTGCGTGATGTCGCCGGTGACGACGACCTTCGAGCCGTAGCCGAAGCGCGTGAGGAACATGCGCATCTGCTCGCTGGTCGCGTTCTGGGCCTCGTCGAGGATCACGAACGCGTCGTTGAGCGTGCGCCCGCGCATGAACGCGAGCGGCGCGACCTCGATTTGGCCGCGCTCCTTCAGCTGCTCGGCGCGCTCGAAATCGAGCATGTCGTAGAGCGCGTCGTACAGCGGCCTGAGGTACGGGTTCACCTTCTCGGCGAGATCGCCGGGCAAGAACCCGAGCCGCTCACCGGCTTCCACGGCCGGGCGCACGAGCACGATGCGCTTCACCCGCTTCTGGCCGAGCCACGAGGCGGCCATGGCCATCGCGAGGTACGTCTTGCCGGTGCCGGCCGGGCCGATGCCGAACGTGAGATCGTGCGTGCGCATCGCCTCGACGTACCGGCGCTGCGCCTCCGACTTCGGGAGCACCGGACGGCGCCGCGCGGTGACCAGGATGGTCTCGTCGAGCAGCTCCGTCAGGCTCCGTTTCGGGTCGGCGCGCAGCCCGCGCAGCGAGCCCGCGACGTCGTTCGGGTTGATGGTGAAGCCGCGGCCGACGAGCTCGGCCGCATCCCGGAGATAGCGGAAGGCGAGCCGTACGTCGCCTTCCTGCCCGGCAAGGTAGATGGTGTTGCCCCGCAAACTGACTTCGGCGCCGCTTTCTTTCGCAACCTCGGCCAGAACCGCGGAGTGGGGACCCGAGAGCGCCATCAACACGGAGGTGTTCTCCACCTCCAGATTGGCGGAATAGGAAGGATTGCCCATGCAGGTTTTGGCGGCGGACCCCCTCAGCATAGAACGGACGAGGGCGTGGCGCGACCGTGCGCTGCGCCAAATGTACGACACGCGGTTCATGGGGTCCCTTGCCCCGCATTTCCGAATGTGAGTGGCTGGCCGGAGCGCGGGGCGATTCCGCCTCGCGCCTCGGACCCCCGTTCGGAGCGCCCGAGGCCGCGCCCGCCGGAAAGCGGCGCCGCCCGATCATCGGGCTTTCCATTCTCCCGTTCCGCGCCAAGGTAGTAGCGGACTGTCGCGCGCCGCGGTCGTCCGGCGCGCTCCCACCGGCCATGAAGCGACTCCCCATCCGACGAAACAGCGGCCTTCCTTCGGATCCTCTCTGGTTCAAGGACGCCGTCATCTACGAGGTCCCGATCCGCGGCTTCGCCGACTCCGACGCGGATGGCGTGGGTGACATCCCCGGTCTGATTTCGAAGCTCGACTACCTCGAGGATCTCGGCGTCAACGCGATCTGGCTTTTGCCGTTCTATCCGTCGCCGCTCCGCGACGGCGGCTACGACATCTCCGACTACACGTCGGTGCACCCGATGTACGGGACGCTCGCGGACTTCAAGCGCCTCTTGAAGGAGGCGCACGCGCGCGGCATCCGCATCATCACCGAGCTCGTCATCAATCACACGTCGAAGGACCACGTGTGGTTCCAGCGCGCGCGCCAGAGCCCGAAGGGCAGCAAGTGGCGCGACTTCTACGTGTGGAGCGACGACCCCAACAAGTTCTCGGACGTCCGCATCATCTTCAAGGACTTCGAGGCGTCGAACTGGACGTGGGATCCGGTCGCGCGCGCCTATTACTGGCACCGCTTCTACTCGCACCAGCCGGATCTCAACTTCGACAATCCGGCGGTCGTGAAGGCGGTGTTCAAGATCCTCGACTTCTGGCTCGAGCTCGGGGTCGACGGGCTCCGGCTCGACGCGGTGCCGTACCTCTTCGAGCGCGAGGGCACGACCTGCGAGAACCTGCCGGAGACCCACGCGTTCTTGAAACAGCTCCGCGCCCACGTGGACGCGCGCTTCCGCGACAAGATGCTGCTCGCGGAGGCCAACCAGTGGCCCGAGGACGCCGCCGCGTACTTCGGAGACGGCGACGAGTGCCACATGAACTTCCACTTCCCGCTGATGCCGCGGATGTTCA
>CAYYWA010000412.1:0-4699 GCA_964475255.1 uncultured Sorangium sp. | reverse complement strand
CCGGAGCCCCGCCCGGCTCCGGCTGCGGCGGCGCCCGAGAAGCAGGAGCTGCTCGCGCGGCTCGGCTCCTGCGACGTCATCCACCGCGGGCTGCTCTTCGATCTCGGCACGCCGGGCGTCAACGCGCGTCGCGGCTTCTCGTTCGGCCCCTTCACCGACAGCGTTCCGATCGACCGGGACGGCGCGACGTTCGAGCGCGTGCTCGCGAACAAGCTGTCCTTCGACTTCTGGCTGGACGAGCGCATCGAGCGGCCGATGGTGAGCCTCCGGGTCTCCGGCGGCAGCGCCCGGCTCGTACACGTCTCCATCGACGACATCGCGCTCGGCGCCATGCGCCTGCCGAAAGAGGACATCCGGATTCTCGCGACCCCAGGCGCGGGCCTCCCGCTCGAGCCCGGGCGGCACCGGCTGCACCTGCGCTTCCGCGGGATCCCGCGCGACGACAAGAGCCCCGTCGCGGAGCTCGACTGGCTGCGCATCGGCGAGCGGGAGCCCGAGCCGACGAGCTACGCGGCTCCCACTCAGGAGGACATCGTCGCGGACGTCGTGCTCGATCGCGTGCCGAAGAAGAGCCTCGTGCTGCGGGCGCCGAGCTCGGTGCGCTGCTGGCTGCGCCCCTCGGAGGCGTCCCGGCTCGAGGTCTCGATCGGGCAGTGGGGCGGCGGGCGCGGTGTCGCCGAGATCCGGGCGCTTCGGGACGGGCAGCCGCCGGTCGTGCTGCAGACGCGCAAGGTCTCGGGCGGCGAGAGCGCGGCGTGGACGCCGGTGACCCTCGATCTCGGCGCCTATGGCCCCGGCATTCAGGGCCTCGAGTTCTCGGCGATCGACTCGACGCACGGCGGCCGGCTCGCGTTCGGCGACCCGGTGCTCGTGCGGCGTGACGCGACGGCGCTCGCGGCGCCGCGGGCGCGCGTCGTCGTGCTCGTCGTGCTCTCGTCGGTGGATCGGCGCAAGCTCCCGCCGTGGGGACCCACGGGGAAGCTCACCACGCTCGCCGATCTCGCGCGGAGCGGCATCGTCTTCAGCCGCCACCGGGCGCCCACGAGCGTGGCGAGCGCGTCGTTGGCGACGCTCCTCACCGGCCTGCCTCCGCGCGCGCACGGCCTCGAGGACGTTCAGCACTTGCTCGCTCCGGAGCTGCGCACGGTCGGGGAGATCGTCAAAGAGGCGAACGGACGGACCGCGCTGTTCACCGGGGTGCCCACCTCGTTTCGGCCGTTCGGCTTCGATCAGGGCTGGGACGTGTACGACGCGATCTCACCCGTGAAGGATCTCCCGGCGACGGAGCCGATGGCGCGGGCAGAGCGCTGGCTCGATCGCGAGCTCGACGGCCGTCCGACGCCGATCCTCGTCGTCATCCACGCGCGGGGCGCCCACCCGCCGTGGGACGTGAGCCGCGAAGAGGCGCTCCAGCTCCGTCCGCCCGAGTACTCGGGCACCCTCGATCCGCGGCGTGGCGGCATCCTCATCGGCTCGCTCCGCGCGCGGCGGCAGCGCGCCCAACGGCGGCTGCTCGACGACGACTGGGTTCGGCTGAACGCGCTCGCGGAGGCCGTGCTGGCCAAACAGGACGCGGCGCTCGGCCGGATCGTCGCCTTGCTGCGCGGGCGCGGCGTCTGGGACCAGACCTTGTTCGCGGTGACGAGCGACGTGGGCCCCGGAGCGCCCCCCGAGCTGCCGTTCGATCCGCAGGGACCGCTCACGGAAGACCGCCTTCTGCTTCCCTTCGTGATGAAGCTGCCTGGCAACGCCCTCGCGGGCCGCGAGGTGCAGGTGGCGACCGGGCCCGAGGACTGGACGGTGACCACGCTGAACGCGCTCGGGCTCGCGGTCCCGCCCCGACTTTCGGGGCTTGATCTCTACGCGCGGGCTCGCGGGCGCGAGCCGCTCGTCGCGCGCGCCGAGGTGGCGAGCTTGCCGGGCAGCTACGCGAGTCGCCTCGGCTCGCGCCTGCTCCACGGCGACATCGGCGCCGTGCCGAAGCTCTGCGCGCTCGACGTCGATCCCGCGTGCGCCACCGACATCTTCGCGAACGAGCCGATCGCGGCGCGCGCGCTTTGGTACGCCACCTTCGAGAGCGAGGTGGGCGCGCGGCAGCTCGCGCCGCCCGAGGCCGAGCGTTTGCCCGTCGATCTCGACGAAGAGACCGCTGCGGCGCTCGTCGTGTGGGGCGATCGCCAGTAGGCTCGAGGGAGCATGCCGCTCTTCCTGGGTTGCTTCGCGTTGTTCTTCCCGCGCGTCGCGCTGGTGCTCGTCTGGCTCTTGGGAGGGTCGTACCTCGGCCGCGCCTACGACCACTGGCTCTGGCCGTTGCTCGGCTTCTTCTTCTTGCCGCTCACCACGCTCACCTTCGCGTTCGGCCTGAACTCCGTCGGACCCGCGGGGGTGATGACGCCCTTCGGGTGGCTGCTCGTGGGGGTGGCCGGCGCCGTGGACCTCGGCCTTTTGGGTGGGGGCCGCCGTGCGTGGCGCAGGAGGAATCGATAGATGAGTGAGGGCAGCGCCGGGCTCGAGGCACCGCGGCCGACGGGCGATTCCGACTCGCCCCTCGTCGCCACGCAACGGCACGCCGCGTGGCTGCTCGATCTCGACGGGACGCTGTACTGGGCGCCCGGGGTGAAGCTCGCCATGGCCTGCGAGCTGCTCCTGTTCGGCATGCGCGTGCTGCCGCGGCTGCGGCGGTTTCGTCATGAGCACGAGCGCCTGCGCGAGGACGGCGGTCACGGCGACGATCCCTTCGCCCTCCAGCTCGCGCGCACGGCATCGGCCCTCGCGCTCGACGTCGCCGACCTCGAGCGCGACGTGCGCACCTGGATGATCGAGCGCCCCCGTCGTTACGTGGGCTGGTTCCGGCGCTCGGGGCTCCTTCGCGCCATCGAGCGCTTCCGTCGTCACGGCGGTCGCACGGCGGTCGTCAGCGACTATCCCGCGCTCGCAAAGCTCGAAGCGCTCCGGGCTCGGGAGCTCTTCGAGGTCGTCATCGCCAACGGCGAGCCGTTTGGTCCGCGTCGCCTCAAGCCCGACCCCGACGGGTATCTCAAGGCGGCCCAAGCCCTCGGTGTTCCGCCCCGGAGCTGCCTCGTCATCGGGGATCGCGACGACGCCGACGGCGCCGCGGCCCGCAGCGCGGGCATGAGCTTCTGTCACGTGCGCGCCTTCCGTCGCTACCTGGCGAGCGCGCGCTAGAGCGACGATTCGGGGCTGAGGACCGGGCCGAGGGCGGGAGCGTTCGCCGCGGGTGGCGGGGCAAATACGTCGAGGTGCCTCAAGGGTATTGCCTTCGAGGAGAGTCGGCACATGCGGGCGTTGGTTGGACGGAGCGAGTGGGCAGGGTGTTGCTGGCCGACTCTCGATGAAGGCCAGGCCGATCGGGCCATCGCTGGACCACGTCATCGCGCAGCAGCTGAGCCCCGGCGGTGTTCCTCGACGACACGGGAACGGTGATCGCGAACGCGCAGTGCAATGCCACGGTGGCGCAAGGGCTCGGTCTGACGGCAGAGAACGTGCAGACGGCGGGCGAGACGTTCCTCCAGGATCTGACGACGCAGGTCACGGATACCCTCGATTGCGCGGACGCGGGCAGCGCGGGCGGCTACTTCAAGACGGGCGCGGCCGTGAACCTGTGGGATGGGTCGCCCGAGCTCACGAGCGGCAACAGCGAGTACTTCTGCGGCGAGGGCGAGGAGCAAAAGGTCGACGCCATCAGCCAAGCCTCGGGCACCGATCCGGCGATCGCGAACGCTCCGATCAACAAGTACTACTGCACACTGATGAACGCCCTGGGCGTCAAGGGGGGGGCCCGACGGCTTCCCCCTCGAGGGTGGGGTCGCGGAAGTCTCCCGCTACGGCATGTACGACCGCACGGAAGACTTCATCGGAGGCGGCACCAAGCCGCCGATGATTCACGATCCGGGTGAGCTCACGCAGCTGAAGGCGTAGCGCGCGTTCGCGGGCAGGGGGTCAGCGGCGTGCCCCGGGAATGTTCTGGTTCAAGGTGAACCTGTTTGGCAGCCGGGGCCAGGGCCAGTTCAGGTTCTCGAACTCGATCTGGGCGCGGCGTGTGAATTCGACTCTGTCGCGTTGTTGATTGCCGCGCCCGAGCGTGTGGAGCACCCCCATCAAATACGCCTCCAGCGCTCCACAAGCGAAGTCCCGGTGCTTTTGCGGCTGGATGACGCCCACATGGACCTTGACCGGGATGAGGAGTTGCTCGACGGTGTGCGCCGGGATGTTGAACTCGCGGAACACCTGAAAGCGGGCTCGAAACCGGCCTCGGATATTGCGCTTCGACTTGCCGACGTACCAATCCTGGAAGGTGGGAGCCGGTGGGCGTCGGGTGCTAATGACATAGACGCCCGCCGCCTCTGGGAGGCGCGCCATGAGGTTCCTCGAAGCGGCCAGTGTTTGCCACTGCACCTTGATCCGGTGCCTCCCGCTCACCGTCGTTTTTTCGCGTTCGAACAACGCGTCCCACGGCACGCTCGTGCTTGGTCCTAGCTCGCGAGCGAAACCGCTTTCGAACCAGCTCGATGAGTTCATCCCTTCTGCTCCTGATTGTTCCGAGCCTAGATTTCGGGCTGACGCCGGAGGGGAGGGTCGAGACCGAAGCGGATGTGGAAGCCGGATTCGCGTGCGGCGCGCGCGGCGATAGCAGCGCTATCGCGAGCACGCCGGGCGCGAAGGCGGCGGAAAGACGCGA
>CAYYWA010000411.1:0-4707 GCA_964475255.1 uncultured Sorangium sp. | reverse complement strand
GGGCGCCGCTACCGGCTGGCGGCGGACCTGGAGGTGAAGCTGCGGACGCTGCAGCTCCGCCAGGATGTCCGCCGGCCCCTGAGGCAGTGGCGTGACCGGGCTCGGCAGGATGATCTCGAGCACCTTATCGATGGCAATGCCGTACGCTTCGCCGCCCAGCCGCAGACTCACCAGTTGCACCGCGGCGGCGCCGAACATGACCCGGACCAGGGCCAGCGCCAGCCAAGCCCGGCCGCCGTGGCCGATCCCCCGGCGGCGCGCCCCACGGCGCCACCCCGCGGCGCGCACACTCCGGCCCCCCCCACCGCCATTTCGAAGGGCTCGAGCGCGCCGAGCTCGTGGGACAGGAGGCCGCACGCCGCACGCTGCGCAAGCTCGGCGCTCGCAAGGTGCCCACGACGGAAGCCCCGGTCGTCTTCGACCCGGAGGAGGCGCGCTCGCTGCTCGGCAGCTTCGCGGGCTGCGTGCTCGGGGGCGCGCTCTGGAGGAAGTCGAGCTACCTCCTCGATCGCGAGAACACGGAGGTCGCGAGCCCCCTCGTCACGATCGTCGATGACCCGACGATTCCGCGCGCTCCGGGCTCCCGCGCTTTCGATGGCGAAGGGCTGCCGGCGCGCCGGAACGTCGTCGTCGAAGCGGGGGTGCTCAAGAGCTACCTGCTCGACAGCTACAGCGCGCGAAAGCTCGGACGGGCCTCGACGGGCTCGGCGGCGCGCAGCGGCGGGAGCATCGGCCCCTCGACGACGAACTTCCTGCTGCTCGCGGGGAAGACGCCCAAAGACGAGATCGTGCGCTCGACGGAGCGGGGTCTCTACGTGACCGACCTCATGGGCTTCGGCTTCAACCCCGTCACGGGGGACTTCTCGCGGGGAGCCGCCGGTTTCTGGATTGAGTCCGGCGAGCTGACGACGCCGGTCGGCGAGGTCACGATTTCTTCGAACCTCGACACGATGCTCAAGAGCATCGACGCCGTCGGGGACGACTTGGTCCTGAAGTCGAGCACGGCAGCCCCCACGCTGCGCGTCTCCGCCATGACCATCTCGGGCACGTAGTCCTCGCGGCTCGAAGGTTGCCAACGCTTCCCGGCGGGGCGTAGCCCTCGCGGCGCCGCCAGCGTGAATCCGACGACGCCGCGCCGAGCTCCCCCGAGGGCCTCGAGGACGCCCCTCGGACGAGAGCGGGTCGGAAAAAATTCGAGCGCCCCCCTGAAGGTCCGGCTTGCCGCCGCCTCTAAGAGACTGCGGCGCGTGCAGGATGGCATGCGCCCCGAAAAAGGGAGGAGCGCTTACGATGGGAACCCTGAATTCGAAGGGCAGCGTTTGGGGCGCGGTGCTGGTCGCAGGCTTCGCGGCCGCCTGTTCGGACGCGGTATCCGAGGCGGAGCTCGGCGGCGAGACGGTGTCGCAAATCGCAACCGGCCTGACCGTCCAGGACCGGATCGACGCGTGCCTGGAGGACCCGCGCGTGATCGCGGAGCTCGTCAGCGTGGACGTCTGCGTGGGAGCGGATCTCTTCTTTCGCGAGACGTTCGAAGGGAACGGGCGCACGTGCGGGAGCTGCCATCCCGTCGACAACAACACGACGCTGGACGTGCCGTTCATCACGGCGCTGCACCAGCAGAACCCGAACGATCCGCTGTTCGTCTTCGAGACGAACCCCGAGCTCGCACAGCTCGAAACCTCGGATCTTTTGAACTTCGCCGCCATCCTCGAGAACGTCGACGGCTTTCAGGATCCGACCAATCGCTTCGTTTCCCGCACCGTCAACCACGTGCTCTCGCTCGCCACCAGCATCACCCCCGACCCGGCCGACGGCACCCCGACACCGCCGCTCGAGCGCACCGGGTGGGGCGGCGACGGCGTCGGCGATGGCTCGCTTCGAGCCTTCTTGGAAGGTGCCATCAAGCAGCACCTGACGAAGACTCTGGAGCGCCGCCCCGGTATCGACTTCCGCGTTCCCACGGAGGCGGAAGCCGATCTCGCGCGCGCCTTTCAGCTCAGCCTGGGGCGCCTGAACGAGCTCGACCTCGAGGAGGTCCGGATCTTCGATTCGGAAGGCGAAGACGGCCGCCAGGCGTTCATGGATCCCGAGCGCGGCCGCTGCAACGTCTGTCACTTCAACGCCGGCGCGAACTTCCAGGACTCCGGGAAGAATCGCAACCTCGACAACGGGCTCCGCTTCTCCGGCAGCGTGAACCTCCTCACGCATGGAACGGTGAACGGCATGGTGATGACCGACGCGGGCTTCGGCGGCGCGGAGCTCGACCAACCGAACGCGGATCCGACGGGCGTCGGCTTCAACAACGGCTTCGGCAACCTCACCTTCAGCACACCGCCCTTGATCGAAGCCGCGGACACGCCGCCCTTCTTCCACAACGCGTTCAAGGCTTTCTCGAACACGCCCGACGACATCGACGGGGCGATCCGCTTCTACTCGTTCCCGGCGTTCAACCTCTCGCTCGGCGGGCAGATGCTGATCCAGCGCTTCGGCACGCCGCTCGAGCTCCTGCCCGCGAACGCCCGCGCGATCGGCCGGTTTTTGCGGATCCTCAACATCGCCTTCAACGTCGATATCGCCAAGCAGCGCCTCGAAGCGGCGAACACGCTCGCCATCGACTTCCACGATCACCGCGCCGACATCCAGAAGCGCCTGATGGAGCTCGCGGAGGTCGAGATCGACGACGCGCTCGACGTGCTCTCGCAGGAGGTCGACCTCTACCCGATCGCGCAGCAGCGCCTGAACGAGGCGAAGACGGAGATCGCCCTCGGTCTCGCGACGAGCTCGTGGTCCGTGCGCCAGAACCGAATCTCGAACGCCATCTCCCGCTGCCTCAATGCGCGCGACCTCTTCGGCTCGAACCTCGACTTCGTCCTCGGCGAGGGCAACCTGATGTTCTGAGCCTCCTCCCACGTCCAGAAGCGCTTCGCCCGGGCCTCGGCCTGGGTTTCGGGCCGACGCCCGAGCTCCAGGCTCAACGCACGGTGTTCGGGGTCCCGGGCGAAGCGCCGGGCTCGGCGTGCTCGCCGAACGCGTCCGGGGCGGCGTCGCGCGCGTCCAAGGCGCGGCGCGCGACGCTCACCCCGGCGCGCCGGCTCGGGATGCTGGGGAAGGCGGAGTGAACGCTTCCCGTCGCGTCGAGCAAGCGAACGCGCTCTCCCGAGTTCGACAGGCCGTTGCCCCCGAGCGCCGAGAGGCGCACGAGCGGCACCCCGGGCGCCGGAGGCACGTCGCCGCCCAGCCCGCCCTCGAAGTCTTCGCGAACGAGGAGCGCGGACTCGCCGGGTCCCAGTACGAGCTCCGGGAGAACCGAGGCGCCCGCGGCGTCCTCGAGCACGAGGCCGAGCGTGCTCCCTTCGAGGCTTCCCGCGTTGACGAGCTCGATCCACTCTTCCTTCGGCTCCGGGCCGAGCGGGTTCGCCAGCACCTCGTTGAGGATCCAACGCGGGCGCGCGGGCAGCGTGCGCACGCTGACGGCGATGGGTCGCACGACGCCCGAGCGCGTCACGGCGAGGCCGCGGACGTCCTGCTCGGCGCCGGGCAAGAGCCCGAAGAGCACGTGGCCCTCTCCTGGCCCGAGCACGAACACGGCCTCGGCGCCGCCGCGCTCCACCCGAAAGAGGAGCGGCTCCGGAGCGTCCGTGATCACCAGGCGGTCGTCTTCCGCGCGCGCACAGGCGGGCCCGAACGCGAGCTGATCGGCCCCGCACTCCGCCTCGCGCGGCTCGACCGGCGTGCTCGCGACGAGCGGCGCGGGATCGAGCAGGTGCGCGTCGACCTCCGGCGGGAGAACCGCGATGTCCCCCGGGGAGAGCCCTTTCGGGCGAACGGCGCTGCACGCCCCGCCCGCCTCCACGCGGAACGCCGACTCGAGCGTCGCTTCGGCGAGGGGCGGCTCGAGCACCAGCGACCAGGCCGATCGCGGAGCGCTCGCTCCGCAAAGCAGCACGTAGCCCGCCCCCGCCTCCCCCGCTTCGGGCCACACGCGCGCGAGCCGCGGCGTCACGTTGCCCGACACGATGTCGATGACGGCGAGGCGACCGAGCGTCTTCGAGACGAGCGTGATGCGCCCGCCCGGCTCGAGAAACCGGCTGGGGGCGACCACGATCTCGCCGCTCTCGGGCTCGGACCAGGCGAGGGCCGGCACCTCCCGCTCGCTCACCGTCCGAGGCAGCGTACCGCGACGCACATCGCGGACCTGTGAGTCCGAGAGCTCCCCCTCGAAGAGAAAGAGCTCCGCGGGTGCGAGCGCGGGCCACTCCTTGGCTCGGACGCGGAGCCGCGCGGCGGGCAACGCGCGCCCCTCGACCGAAGGCTCCACGTTCACCTGGGGCGGCTCGCGGGCGGGCGGCGCGGCCAGCGGATCGCCGCAGCCGAGGTGCGTCGCAAAGAGCACGCCCGCGAGCGCGACTCGAGAAGGGGAGGGAGCGATACCGCGGGCCATGCGCGCTCCACTCGTTCGGGCGCGGCACGGAGCCAGTTGCGGCCGTGCTATCGTCGGGCTCGGTGCTCGCCGAGGATGTGCAGAAGCTCCGCAAGGACCTCCGCCTGAGCCTGCGCGAGCTCGCCGCGGCCCTTCGCGTCGAGCCGAAGGAGGTCGCGGCCTGGGAAGCCGGGGAGCTCTTTCCGACGAAGCGTGCCGTGCTGGCGATGCAGCGGCTCCGCGAGCAGGGTCCCGGGGCCGTCGCCGGCAGGAAGCCGAGCGCCCCG
>CAYYWA010000410.1:3850-4723 GCA_964475255.1 uncultured Sorangium sp. | reverse complement strand
CTGCGGGTTCCGAAAAATCTGACCTGATCGATTCCGGAAATTCTGACCACTCCGGACTGCCATCCGGCAGCTCCGAATCCTCAATCGCCTCGACGAGTAGTCGCGGCGAGGAACGGAATGATCGATATGGTCAGAAGGCACGAAATCCAGGTCCTGCGGCGCGCAGGTCACAGCCTGGTCGAGACCGCCAAGCTGGTCGGCGTCTCGCAAAGCAGCGTCCAGCGCGTCGAGGCTGAGGCCGCTGTCTCGAGCTTCGACACGGGCGCCGAGCGCGAGAAGCGACGCATCGGGCGCCCGTCGAAGGCGGAGCCATTCCGCAGCTTCTTGGTGAGTGAGCTCATGGCGCAACCCGACGTGCTCGCGGTCGAGCTGCTCCGCCGCGCACGGAACAAGGGCTACACGGGCGGCAAGAGCGCGCTGTACGAGCTCGTCAAGGAGCTGCGGCCGGAGCGCCCGCGGCCCGTCGTCCGCTTCGAAGGCTTGCCGGGCGAATTCTCTCAGCATGACTTCGGACAGGTCGATGTGAAGTACCTCGACGGTCGTGTCGAGCGGGTGCACTTCTTCGCCTCGCGCCTCAAGTACTCGCGCTGGGTGCAGGTGAGTCTCGTTGAGAACGAGCAGGTCGAGGCCCTCGTTCGCGCGATGGTCGACCATTTCGCTGCGTGGGGCGGCGTGCCGCTGCTGGCGGTCTTCGACCGCCCCAAGACGGTCGCACTCAAGTGGAGCAAGGACGGCGCGGTGACGGAGTGGAACTCGACCTTCGCCAGCGTCGCGCTCGACCTCGGCGTGGGGGTGGCGCTGTGGTGGCCGGGGAGTCCCCAGGAGCGGGGGGCGGGGGAGAACCGCGGCGGGGGGGTGGTGGGGTGGGTAGTG
>CAYYWA010000410.1:0-3840 GCA_964475255.1 uncultured Sorangium sp. | reverse complement strand
TAGTCCCGAGCAGAAGGGCTCGGTCGAGAACCTCGTCGGCTGGGTGAAGGGGTCCTTCTTCAAGCAACGCCGTTTTGTCGACAAGGAAGACCTCCTACGCCAGCTCGCCGAGTGGCACGACGAGGTCAACACGAAGCGACCGTCGCGAGCCACGCGCGTCATCCCGTCCGAGCGCCTCGCCGAGGAGAAGCCGCGTCTGCGCGTGCTGCGCGTGAACCCTGCCGAGCTCGCCCTGCGCGTGCCAGTGCACGTCGGTCCGACAGGCTACGTCGTACACGACACCCATCCGTACTCCATGCCGCCCGAGGCGCTCGGCCTGCCGGCGACGCTGTACCTCTACCGCGACCGCGTCCGGATCGTCGCCGGTCGCCATGTCGCCGAGCACGAGCGGAAGTTTGCTCGCGACGAAGGCTCGACCTTGCCCGAGCACCGCGCGAAACGTGTCGCTGCCGTCTCGGGCAAGCGCGCCAAGCGCTACATGAAGCGTGAGCACCTCGTCGGTCTCGGGGAGGACGCGCTCGCGTACATCACCGAAGTCGTCCATCGTCGGCCCAGGGTCTGGATCCGCGACGTCGACGAGCTGCATGACCTGCTCGAAGTCCACGGCGACCACGCACTGCGTGTCGCGTTTGCTCGTGGCCTCGCTGCCGAGACGTACGGCGCCGAGTACATCGCCCACTATCTCGCTAACCCCATCGGCTGCATCTCGCAGCAGGAGCTCTTCTCGTGAAGCCTTTCGACCTCAACATCGATGCCATGGCGAAGCGTCTCAGCCTTGCCAACACACGCCGCTGCTGGCGCGACCTCGTCGCCCGCGCCGAGAAGGAGCAGTGGAGCTATCACGACTTCTTGTCGACCGTCATCGCCGAGGAAGTCGCGCATCGCGCGCAGACCCGCATCCAGCGCAACGCGCAGCGCAGCCGCTTCCCGTTTTTGAAAACCATCGACGACTTCGACTTCACGTACCAGAGCACCGTCAAGCTCGCGCTACTCGGCTCGATGCTGTCGCCTGACTTTGTCACCGACGGACGCAATCTCGTCCTCCACGGCAAGCCGGGTCGCGGAAAGACGCATCTCGCTGTCGCGATCGGCTACCGCGCGATCCAGAACGGCTTCGACGCGCTCTTCGTGACTGCAGCGGAACTCATCGAGGACCTCTCAGTCGCCTCACACGACAACCAGCTCGCCGACGCGCTCGTGCGCTACGTATCACCGCACGTGCTCATTATCGACGAGGTCGGCTACCTGACCTACAGCCACGATGCAGCGAATGTCCTCTACCACGTGGTCACCCAACGCCATCAGGCACTGTGCTCGATGATCTTTACGTCCAACAAGCATCCCGATGGCTGGGGCAAGGTGCTGCACGACGACGACCTCGCTGCTGCCATCGTCGACCGCGTCCTCGAGCGGGGGCGCTTGCTGCAGCTCGACGGTCCGTCGATGCGTACAAAGCATCTCGGTCTTGACGCTCCAGCGCATGCTGCGGCAGGGTCCTCGGAGGTGGTCAGAATTTCCGGAAATCCACAGTCAGAATTTCCGGAACCCACACATGTGGATTCGACGAGCACGCCACCTTGCCGTATGCAGCGACGCAGCCGTAGCCACACGCGATATCGCCGTACTCGGCCAGGCACAGGGCGGGCCGGCGCGCCCAGTGCGGCGGATCCCAGCACTCGACCTTGCCGTACGCGGCGAGACACGCGCCATTCGGCGTGCTCGCGCACCAGAGTTCGGGCGGGCATCGGTGAACTGATCGGATGACGCGGGGTTACACCGCCAGGAACGAGATCAAGAGATTTGGGAATCCGGAGGCAGTGGCACTTGTTCTGCTGGCAATGGAAGCTCTCGACTTGCCCTTGCCCTTGCCCGCGCCTGCATCGGAAGCCGACCTCGAAGTTCGCCGATTCTCGTCGGATGGCGCGGTGGTCGTTCGTGGCACGAGGGCGAGCGTGTTCATCGCCGGGACGCTGATCGGCGTGTTTGATACCGACGATGATCATCGCGGTCCTCGCAACGTACTCGCGGTAACGCTGGCGAAGTCTGAGCAGTTCCATCTCGGCCGACTCGCGAGCGCATTCGGCATGACGGACGTAAATCTTCGGCGGCTGCGGCGGCGCGAAGAGACATCGGGTCTCGGTGCGATCCTCGGGCTTCGCCCGGGCAAGACCACGAAAGTAACGGCGGAGTTGCGAACAACCTGGGTGGCGATGTTCGAAGCCGGACGAATGCCAGTTGACGTCTACCGGGAACAGCCACGCAAGCACCGCTTGAGCCACGCGACGGTCGGACGCGTGTATCAGGAGTGGCAGCGCCTGCGAGCGCAGGCTGCAGCCTCGACGAGCAACGCGGTCGCCGCGATGTCGGAGGAGACAGCGGCGGCTACGCACGACGGCCAACTCGCGCTGCCCATGGCGACGGAGAACGACGATGCCGGCCTCGGCAACGATCCGGTCACGCCGGACGAGTTCGACAAGAGTGACGAGGCGCCGATGACGGCGCAGCCAGTTCGGGGTGGCAAGATGGTCCAGCACGTCGGCGCGTGGATCCTGCTCGCGCTCGCCGGCGAGATGGGCCTCTACGAGGAAGCGCAGCGCGCGTTCGAAAGTCGCCATCGCGACGGACTTCGTATCGCGCTCGACGCGATCATCTGCGCGCTCGCGATCGGACAGATATGCGTCGAGGGTGTGCGTCGCCTGGCGACGCCGACCGGTGCGACGCTGCTTCGAGCCGAGCGCGTGCCGACCGCAAGCGGCGTGCGTAAGCTGCTCGGGCGGCTGATCGCGCAAACCGATGGCGGCGCCGTGCTCGAAGAGCGCATGGCAGAGCGGCTGATCGCGACCGCTACGGCCGAGCACGGCCCCGCAGTCTTCTACGTCGACAATCATCTGCGGCCGTACACCGGAAAGCGAGTGGTGCGGAAGGGCTGGCGGATGCAGGACAAGCGCGTGCTTCCCGGCACGACCGACTACTACGCGCACGACGAGGATGGGCGCCCCATGTTTCGGGTGGCCGTGACGTCGCACGATCACCTGACGGAGTGGCTGCTGCCGGTCGGCAAGCGGCTGCGTGAAGCGCTCGGCCCCGACGAAGCCATCCTGCTCGCCTTCGACCGCGGCGGCGCATACGCCGAGCAACTCGCGGCGCTGCGTGATGCGGACTTCGATTTCGTGACGTACGAGCGCAAGCCGTACGCCGAGCTGCCGATCGCCGCTTTTCACGCGACGAAGATCCACGGCGAAGACATCGGCCTGCACGAGAGCCGGCTGCGCAATCTCGGTAAGGGTCGCGGTCGGGTCCGCCGCATCGTCGTGCGTACCGAGGAGGGACGACAGGTCAGCTTCCTCGCAGCGTCGAAGCTGTCGGCCGAGCGGCTCGTCGAAATCTTGTGGAAGCGCTGGCGCCAGGAGAATGGCTGCAAGCACGGCAACGAGCGCTGGGGCATCAATCATCTCGACGGCCGGCGCGTCGTCTCGTATCCGCCGGGGACGGTCATCCCAAACCCGGAACGTCGTCGGCTCGAGCGCGCGCTTACGGTGTGGCGGGCCGCCGAAGGTGACGCTCGCCGCAAGCTCGCGCGCTTGCCTGCGGATGCTGCGCGTCGCGATGAAGTGAAGCGCGAGCTCGCCGAGTCGCTCCAGTGGCAGCACGATCTCGAAGCGCTTCGGCCGACGATCCCGAAGCACGCACCGATCGAGGAGACCGTGCTCGCCGGCAAGCTCGTGCGGCATACCGGCAAGCTCAAGGCGATCATCGACGTCATCCGCATCGTGTGCGCGAACGCCGAGTCCGAGCTCGCCGCCGTCATCGCGCAGCACATGCGTCGGCCGCGCGCAGCGA
>CAYYWA010000409.1:0-4725 GCA_964475255.1 uncultured Sorangium sp. | reverse complement strand
AATCTTCGCGCTCCTGGGACCGCTCCCAGTGGATTACTGCCCGACGCGCGCGGCGGTCGATCCGGCCTGCACTCCAGACGCGAGGGCCGCGAGCACGCCGCGCGGTGCGCTCCCTCGCGCATCACCACAGGCGAAGACCGCGGCTGCCGCGCGTCCGAGCGCATCGGTGCGAATGCCGACGCGCTCGAGCGCGCCGATTCCCGCGCGGTGGAAGCTGAGCCCCGCCATCGAGCTCACGGCGTCGAGCACCTCGCCATCGAGCTCGAGCTCGAACGGACCCGCGAGCGAGGCCCGGAATGCGCGCTGGCTCCCTCGTTCCCCGAGCCCGATCCCCCCGCCGGTCGCGCCGCCGATCGCGAGCACCACCGCCCGCGCGAGGAGGGCCTCGCCGTGCTCACGAGCGAGGCGGAGCGGCGAGAGCTCGACGGCGACCGCGCGCTGCTCGAGGTGCTCGATCTCGAGCCGGGTGAAGAGCTCGCGGCGGCGTACCGCAAAGCGCGCTCCCGCGGCGCCGCCCGGTCCGGACGCCGTTTCCCCGACGGGCCGCGCGAGCCGTCGCGCGAGCTGCTCCGCCACGGGTTGTTCGATGCCGAGCCACGGGCCCAGCAAGAAGCCGTCGGCGTGCACGCCCGCGGTCGAGAGCTGCGTTGCGAGCTCGCGGACGCGCTCCGGGTTCTCGAGAGCGCGCGCAAAGTCGTACGGCGGAAAACGGCGCTCCGCTCCGCGTTCGAGCGCGGCCACGGGAACCGGACGGAACGTGGTGCGCGTCGAGCGCGCCCACGCGCTCGCCTCGAGGCTCTTCGCGAGGAGGCCCGCGTCGAAGTCGTCGCGCGCGAGGTCCACGACGGCAATCGTTCGCCCGGACAACGCTTCGAGATCGAGCACCGCGCGATCGCGCCCGAGCGCCGTGCGCACGAGCCCCTCGCGCGTCGCGACCGCGCGCGGAGAACGGTACGGAACGAGCCCGAGCGCGCTCGCGACCTCCGCGATCGCCGGGCTCGGCGCCCCGTCGAGGAGGCCCGAGTAGAGCTCGCTCGCGCCGGCTCCCGCGGACACGACGCGCACGCGCGCCCCCGCCCGCCGCGCGGCGAAGGCCGCGGCAACCCCCGCGAAGCCCGCGCCGACGACGAGCACGGGGAGCTCCTCGGCGGCCTGCGCGCCGTGCTCACGCATCGTGCGTCCCGCCCGAGCCGCCCGCGTGCCCCGTCCCGACCTCCGCCTGGATCGCGGCGAGCGCGAGCGCCTCCTGCCTCGCTTGATCGGAGGTGATCGCCGGGAGCCGCCGCCGGGCAGCGCCCTGCACGAACTCCAGCGCGAGGCGGGGGCCTTCTGAGGGATCGGCGCCGAGCGCGTCCGCGACGATCCGCCCGCAGCGCAGCGCGCAGCGCATCCCGCCGCACGCGCCGAGGCCGAGCCGCGTCCTGCGCGCGACGTCCTCGACGCTCACCGCGAGCTCGTTCTCCACCACGTACCGGATCTCCGCTTCCGTCACCGGTTCGCACACGCACACCACGGCGGCTTCGCGCGGGTTCTTCCGCATGCGCTCGAGCACGCGGAGGCTCCGCGAGCCGTGCCGGTACTCGAGCCGCGTCGCCGTGACGGCCTCCATGCCGCCTTCGACCACGAGCCGCATCGGATCCACGCTCTCTTCTCCGCCGGGCAGCGAGGTCACGTGCGTGCGACACGACGCCTCGCGGCCGAGCCGCGCGGCGATCACGTCCGTCATCTCTTGCGCGAACAAGCGGTACGACGCGAGCTTGCCGCCGATCATCGAGTAGAGCCCGTCGGCGCCGTGCTCGCGGTGATCGACGATCGAGTGCTCGCGCGAGAGCTCGTCCTCGTTCACGCCCCAGCCCCAGAGGGTCGGGCGCACGCCGCCCCAGGTGCCGATGGCGCGCGCGTTGCGAATCGCCGGAAACACCCGTTCCACGGCCTGGAAGAGGTAACGCACCTCGTCCTCCGTCGCGATCACGTCGTCGAGATCCCCGTAGTAGTCGTCGTCGGTCGTTCCGAGCACACTCATGTTCTGCCACGGCATCAAGAAGACCTGACGGCCGTCGATGGCGTTCGTCGCGATCGCGTAGTTCGTGAGCCGCCTATCGAGGAAGACGTGAATGCCCTTGCCGGGCCGGATGCGCGCCGTCTCCGGGGCCAAGCCGCCGAGCGCCGCGGTGAGCGGCGCCCAGGCGCCCGTCGCGTTGACGACCAGGGACGCGGTGCGCACGCCGCTGTCGTTCGTTCGTCGATCGCGGAAGCGAACCCCGTAGACGCGGCCATCGTCGCGCCGGAGCACCTCGGTGACGGTCGTGTGCACGCGCACCTCGGCGCCGCGTTCCATCGCGTCCACGGCGTTGGCGATGCAGAGCCGGGCGCCGTCGATGCCCCATTCGTCGAACGTGACCCCTCCGATCATGCCGCCGGCGAGCCCGGGCTCGAGCTCGAGCAGCTCGTCGCCGCTCAGCCGCGTGTGGTTCTTGCCGCGCTTGAGCGGCTGATAGCGATCGTAGAGGGAGAAGAAGGCGTCGTACGCGGTGAGCGCGAGCGTGGTGGCGAGGCCGCGCGCGCCGAACACCGGCATCAAGAAGGGGATCCGGAACAACAGGTGCGGAGCGATGCGCTGGATGTGTCCGGAGTCGAGGCACGACGTGTACGTCACGTCCGGGTTCGTGGTGAGGTAGCGCGGCCCGCCGTGGATCATCCCGCTCGAGTTCCCGGAGGCGCCGAACGCGATGTCATTGCGCTCGAACAGCGCGACCCGCAGCCCGCGCAGCGCGCAATCGCGGGCCACCCCGGTTCCGTTGACGCCCCCGCCAATCACGATCACGTCAACATCGACCGCCCGCCCCGTAGGATCCACGTCGAGCACGGACGGAACCTGCGTGCGCAGAAGCGCGTCCATCCCGCCACGGGTTAGCACGTCCCCGCGTGGGCGACGACGCTCCCCCGGCGCCGCCGAACGCGGGCGAAGCGCGCACGAAGGCAGAATTCTTGCCCGAAAGCGGCTCCCGGCCGTACGACGAGCGCGATGGCTCGGACGTCGCGACGTGCGGTGCTCACGCTCTTCGCGCTGCTCCCCGCCCCGTTTCTGCCCCGAACGGGGCGCGCGGACGTGCCGCCGCTCGTCGGCCGCCCCGCGGGACGCCCACGCATCGCCGTCGGCCGCATCTCCTTCCCGCCGGGAACCGCGCACATCCGCACGTACACGCGACACTTGAGGGAGGTCCTGCGTCGCGAAGCGGAGCGCGTCGACTGGGGCGCGGGACGCGGGAGCACCATCACCTTCCGCTTCGCCGTCGAGAAGCTCGTGCTCACCGGAAAGGGCAACGCGCTGGAAGTGCACTGCAGCGCGCGCGGCGAGCTCCCCGGCGCGCGAACCGCCAGGAGCCGTCTCACCTTCGGGGGTGATCCGAGAAACCCGCGCCGCCTCGTTCAGCGCGTGCTGGAGATCGTTGCCCGCGGGGTCGTCGGTCGCCTCGCCGAGCTCGAGCGCAGCCGCCGCGAGCGGGCGCGCGGCTGACGCATCAGCGAGCCGCGCGCCTCGGGCTCGTGAACCGCCTCAATCGCACGAATCGCTCACGAGCTCTCCACCTTTTCGCCCCGGCGAGCGAAACGGAGCGCCACCATCGCGAACGCGCGCGCCGCGTAGAGCGCGTTCACCGCGATGTAGGGATAAAAGTAGAGCTCGACGCGAGCGAGCAGCGCTACCAGCCAAATGTACGACGGGTAGTGGATGAGGCCCTTCGCCACGCGCTCCGCCAACGCGACGAGCCCGTGCGCCCTCTTCGACTCCGCCTGCATGGCGCCTGGTCGCGCGATCTCGGGTCGCCGGAGAAACGTCGTGAGGGCCGTTCCCGTCGCGAGCGCGACCAGGCCTCCGAGACCGAGCGCCAGGAAACCCGCGTTCTGGTGCTCTCGATACAGTCGCAGCGCTACCGCGGCGAGCACCACGAACGCCTTGATTTCGTCCATCAGGAAGTCGAGCAGGTGTCCCGCGTCGGACGCCGTCCCCCGGAGCCGCGCCAGCATTCCGTCCGCGCAATCGAGCACGTACGACGCTTCGAGCAGCAGCGCTCCCGCCACGAGCCCGGCGTAGCCCGGAACCGAGGCGAACAGCGCCGCCGCCGCGAACGCCACGCCCGCCGAAAGCAACGTGATCTGGTTCGGCGTGACCCGCGTCGTATGAATGCCGGACAGCAACAGCGCCGCGATCGGGCGACACACGGCCCAGTTCCAGAACAGGTCCGGACTCTTCCGGGTCCTCCGATAAATTTCGGCCGGGCGCAGGCGCATCACGGCGCCTAGCGTCGCCAACCGGCTCGACCCTGTCAAAAACGCGGGGCGCTCTCACGGGCGCCCCGCGCAGTCCCGCTAGGGGGCTACTTCCGCCGACGGCGCGCCGCGAAGAGCCCCAACGCGAGGGCCGCCAAGGCGCTCCCGAGGGCGCGTCCACGAGAGCCCACGGTCCGGCATCCACACCCGGCGAGATCTGCGGTTGCTCCCTCCCCGTTCGCACCGGAGCTCCCGCCGCTAGCGCCCGCCGGAGCGCCGCTCGCGCCTTGCTGTCCGCCCGTTGCCGTCCCGCCACCGTTCGAGCTCGGAGCGCCCGAAGTGCCCGGGGCTCCTCCCATGGCGCCCGGCATTCCTCCGGAGCTCTGAGCCATGCCGCCCGAGCCCGGACAGGCGCCGCCCTGCGCGCGCGCCGTGCCGCCCGAGCCCGTGGGCCCC
>CAYYWA010000408.1:1723-4760 GCA_964475255.1 uncultured Sorangium sp. | reverse complement strand
AGCGCGGGCTCGTCGGGCGTCACCGGCGCGGAGAGCGCGGTGTGGACCGCACGAAAGAAGCGCGCCGCGTCGTCCGGGGTGTCGGTGAGCCAGGTCAGCTCGATGCCGAGCCCGTGCGCCCGCGCTTCGACCCCCGCGAGGCCGGCGGCTTCGAGGCGCGCCGCGACGAGGCCCGAGAGCGCCGCCGAGAGCTCGGGGCCCCGCGCGTGGCTCGCGGCGAACGCCAGAGCGAACTGCGGATCGCCCTCGCGCGCGATGACGGCGAGGAGCGGCCGATCGTCGACCTGCACCCGCCCGAGCGGAGACGGCCCGCCACCGGGAGCCTCCGCGCCGGAGCGCACGCTCGGCCCGCACGCGACCGCGGAGAGCGCGACGAAGAGGAACGCGTGGAGAACGCGCGCTCGGTGCGTTCGAGCTCGCACGCTCGCCGTGTACCACACGTCGTTCGGCAGCCGAACCGAGAAGGTCGCCTCGGCGGGCTACGCTGCGCGGCGCGCGCCATCGAGCAGGCTCGCGAGCCGGCCACGCAGCTTGTGCTTCTTCGTGTACACGGTCTTCACGCTGATCTGCATGCGCGCGGCGACTTCTTCGGGCTCGAGCCCTTCTCCGAAGTACAGGCTCACGAACTCGCGATCCTTGTCGCTGAGCTCGGCGAGCGCGTCCCGAAGCCTGCGCGCGCGTTCGCGCAGCGCGGCGAGCTCGCTCGGGTCGAGCGCGCTGCTGCCGAGAGCTTCGGCTCGGTCGAGCGACTCACAGCGCGTGTGCCGTCGGCCGCGCCGCAAAAAGTCGTGCGCCGCGTTGGTGGCGAGCAGGCCGAGCCAGGTGCCGAAGCGCGCGCCGCGGTTCGGCGAGAAGCTCCGGAGTTTGTGCCGATCGCGGTTCAGGAGCTCGAGATAGAGAATGGCCTGGACCTCGCGGAGGTCGTCGGGTCGAACGGAGCCGGCGCGCGCGAGGACGCGCGAGATGCAGCCGAGGATCAAGCGCCCGTAGCGGGTCTCGAGCTCGCGCCAGGCGTCGGCGCTTCCTTGGATGAGCCCGGCGACGAGAGCGGTCTCGTCGGGGGGCACGACCGCGGAGGCGGGCTCCGGCTCGGGCTCTGCAGAAGAAAGATCGGGAAGGGAGGCGAGGGAGGGCTTCGGAAAAAGCATCGAGCTCATGGTCGGGGTTGCTCGACCGGAAGAGCACGCGGCGTGCCCAGAGTAGCGCTTTTGAATTCGCGGGGTTACGAGGTGTAACCTCACGTCGAGCGTCACGGGTTACGCTCACCCCTGTGACGCTACTCGAGGTGTGCGTTCGTTCCCTTTTGGGTGCGTGATACGCGCCGAACGACGCGATCTCCCCGCCTGGCGGGCCCCTAAACGCAAACGGCTAGAGACGCGTCGAACCCTGCGGAAGAGCGCCGAGCCGAGTGCCCGCTTGGGCAGGGGCCTTGCCGGGTTCACATCGACGGCGAGGGGGCGGGCGCGAGCCGCCCGGGTGAGGGAGGCGTGATACGGTGGGGCCATGCTCGGGCGGCTCAAGGCCCTGGCGCTGCTCACCTTCGCGCTGATCGTCACGGTGCTTCGGCGCTGGCTCGGGCGGCGCCGCGACGGGATCTCGGCGTTTCGGGCGAACTACGACGCCGACGGGTTGCCGCCGGTCACCGCGGAGGAGCGGCGCGCCATGACGGGTTTTCAGCGCTGCATCGCCTGCGGGCTCTGCGACCGCGGTGAAGCGGAGCGCATCGCCGCGTCCGGCGGCGCGTACCGCGGGATCATGGCGCTCGTGCTCGCCGCCTCGCGGAGCATGCCGGATTTTCGCGCCGCCGCGTACAGCTTCTCGTTCGTCCCCGACTCCGTGCTCGCCGAGAAGGAGACGATCTGTCCGACAGGGGTGCCGATGCGCGCGATCGCGGCGTTCGTGCGCGCGAAGGCCGACGCCGTCGGCGGCCCGCTGCCGCTCCCGGCGCGCATCTCGTCGCTCCGGCCTCCTGCGCCCGAGGCGCCCGTTGCCGCTCCGCGCGGCGAGCCGGGCGACGACTCCGTTCGGCTCCCTCAGAGCGAGCCGTGACACTTCAGCCCGAAGTCTGGGCTCAGCGAACCAGGACGAGCTTGGGGGCGACCGCGAAGGCCGCCACGTGGCCGCTCTCCTCCGCGATGTAGACGCCACAGCGATCGTCGACGCGCACGAGATCGGGCACGAGATCGCTCGGAACGCAGCCGAGGATCTCGCCGTCGCGCGGGCGGACGACGTGGACGCGATGCTGGGGGACGAACAGGGCGCCGTTGCGCAGCACCGGCTCGAGCCGCCGCGGCTTGTCGGCTTCGACGTGGCGCGCGAACACGTGCGTGTAGCGGATTCCGCCCGATTCGGCCTCGATGCAGATCAAGACGCCGGCAGCGGAGTTGGCGAGGAGCAAGTCGTCCACGCCGAGCCACGCGGTGGTGGGCGAGAGGAGCCCGGGCTCGTGCCGGAACACCGATTTTCCGGTTTCGCGATCGAACGCGAGCACGCCCGCGCCGCGCCGATCTTTCACCGGGACGAGCACGCGCTGAGTCGTGACGAGCGGCACCTGCCCGGGGACGGGGCGCTCGTCGAGCTCGACGGACCAGCGCAACGCGCCGGTCCAGAGGTCCATGTGGAAGAGCCGACACGGGCCGATCGGGCCGCCCGCGAGCGCGAAGGCGCCGTCCTTGTCCACCGCGAGCGCGCCCGAAAAAGGCAGTCGGTCGCGGACGCGCCAGACGACTTCACCCGTCGCGACATCGAGCGCGACCACGGCCGAGTCGCCCCCGGCGACGAGCAAAAGACGGCCCGCGCGTCGCATCCGGTAGCTCACGGGCCGGCGCGCGCTGTAGCGCCAGCGCACTTCGCCCGTGACGAGATCGACGGCCGTGACGGAGCGATCGCCCTCACAGAGCACGAGCAGGCGCGGCAGCCCGGGGGCGTGCACGAGCGCGCCCGAGACGCCGCCGGCGGCGCGCGGTCGGAGGCGCGTCGAGAAGCGGCTCTCGCCGCTTTCGAGCTCGAGCAGATCGCGGCGCCCGTCCGCGTAGAA
>CAYYWA010000408.1:0-1713 GCA_964475255.1 uncultured Sorangium sp. | reverse complement strand
GCGTAGAAGCGCGCGATGCCGAGCGGCGTCGCGACGGAGCCGACGGAGGAGCCCGGCACTCGCCAGAGCACCCGGCCGCTCCCACTCTCCAGGCACAGCGTCTCGCGCTGGGCGCCGATCACCATCCGGGGGCCGCAGTGGAACGTCGCCGCGAGATCGATGCCCGGCACGGTCGCCACCCAGCGCGGCAGAAAGCGCATCTTGCCGCCGTTGTCCCAAATCGCGGGCTCGGGCCGCGCGCGGGCGAGGCCGAAGGCGCGATACGGGTCCGGCTCGGGATTCGTGAGCGAGTCCTCGGCGAGGAGGTCGGCGAGGCTGCTCTCGAGCTGCTCGGCCTGGCTCACGAGCGCGGTGAGCCGCAGGTTGCGCGCCTGCTCCGGATCCGCCTCGAGGAACGCCGCGGCGAGGGCGCGCGCGAAGCGCGCCGCGGACGTGACGAAGCTCGCCGGCGGGATCTCCGGCAAGGTCACGCCCTCGTGGTCGCGGCTCGCATCGCGACCGGCGAAGGTGACGGAGAGCGCGCCCTGCGGCGTTCGCTGCACCGCGAGCTGCACGCCGCCGACGCTCACGCGTCGAAACAGCGCGCGCCCGGCGCGGCTCGCCTCGAGCACGTCTTCCGCCAGCGCGGTGAGCCGCTCGGCGACGAGGAAGGGATGCACGTTGTCGAGGCGCATGCTCCGGCCGCGGGCGGTGGCGGCGAGGCTGCCGGCGGCGAGCAGCGCGTGCAGATCGGCCCGCTCCACCTCGGTGCTCGGCCCCCGGCGCGCCGGGCGGCGGCGGAGGCGGAGCTCCGCCGAGAACCCGAAGAACCCGGCGACGCGGGGCGCGACGGGAACGCGGACGGACTCGAGCGGCCGCCGCCCGTAGCTCGGCCACGGTGCCGCGAGCAGCCGCTCGGCGCTCTCGAGGGCCGCGCCCATCCTCCCGGTGAGCGCCTTGCCGCGCGCGTCGGCGAGCGCCCGCACGAGGGCGGCACGGAGCGCCACGAGATCCACTCGGCGCTCGTGCACGGCCACCTGTGGATACGGCGCGACGCGATACACGCTGACGAGCACGTCGGTCCCGTCGGCCTCGAGTCCGATTTCCCACGCTTCGTCTTCGACGTAGAGGGGCAGCGTGGTGCGATCGTGCTTGCCCCGACTGAGCGCCGCGACGGCGTGGCCGAGATCGGACAGAACCGAGACGGTCTGTTGCTCACCGAGCCGGGCGGTGATGTTGATCCCGTCCACCAGGACGTCGAACTGGGCCGGCAAGGGCGACGGCTCGACGGGGTGGAGGGCTTTCGGACGCGGGCGGACGACGACCTCGATCGCTGACATCGACGATGTGAGCGTACGTGGGCTTCTCGAGCGAGCCCCACTTTTGCGGGACGATCGCGGAAGAGTGGACAGGGGGCGCCTCGGCGAGTAGCCCACCCCCGAGCGCGTTTTCTTCGCTGCGGCGGCCGCGAAACGCCCGTCCAAACCGCGTGGATCCTCCGAGCCCCCTGCCGGCCCCGACCGGCCGTCGGACGCCGACGGGGCTCGCGGTCGTGCTCGGGATGGTGGCGGCCAGCGTGCCCATGGTGTGGCTCTGGGGGTTCACGGTGGACGACGCGCTGATCACCGCGCGGGTCGCGCATCACCTCGCCGTCGGCGTCGGCCACCGCTTCAACGCGGACGGCGCCGTCGTCGACGCGGTCACGCCGCTCGGGTTTTCGTTTCTGCTCGCGCC
>CAYYWA010000407.1:0-4797 GCA_964475255.1 uncultured Sorangium sp. | reverse complement strand
CGTGGAGCCGATGGCCGAGCGGACGCTGCGGGCGGTCGCGCACGCGGGGGCGTGGAGGGAGCAGCGGGTGGCGTGGGCGATGCTGCACTCTTGCTCGACGCGCTCGGCGCAGGACCGATGATCACGGGCGCTACCTTTACCATCAACTACGAGGGCCACACGTAACCCGGGTATCTCGCCCTGCTGACCGGCGCGGACGTGCCCCTGCTCGCCACGTGAGCGTCGTCCGGCTCTATCGGAGCGCGCTGGGCGGGCTCGCCATTCTTGCGGGCATTGGTGTCGCGAGCCCGACCTCCTGGCAGGTGACCGACGCGTCACAACTCTCCTCGTCGCACGGCCGCCGGCGTGTCGGCTCCCCGGCAGGAATCCAAAGCAACGCCGACGAGCCTTGGCCGCCCGGCGCTGAACGGGCCTTCCGCAAGACAGACCTCGGACCGATCCTGTCCGACTCTTTCCCGCTCTTCCCGATAGCCCCCGTTCCGGGCTACCGTGTCATGGGCAGACGTGTGCCCACGGAGCAGCTTGCGATGACGGAGCCCTGGTCCTCGGTCGACAAGGTCGCGAAACACTTGGGAGTGGCGCAGGACTCGATTTACCGCTGGATCGAGTCCCGAGGTCTGCCAGCTCACAAAATTGGCCGCCTCTGGAAGTTCAAGCTCTCCGAGGTGGACGAATGGGTTCGCGTAGGGGGCGCGGAGGGTGGCGAGAAGGCCGCCACCAAGAAGTCCCCGAAGGCCAGGAGGGGGCGGTCATGAGCGGTAAGAGCATGGACGTCTTCTCGTTGCGCGACTCGATCGTCGACGAGTACCGGAAGTTCGCAACGTCGTTCACGACCATCTACGCGGAGGACATCCGTACGCAGGTCGAGGCGATCTACTCGGAGGGGCGCTTCTGGCCCGATCCGCTCCTGCAGATCAACCCGAGCTACAAGCGCGGGTTGAACCTCGAGACGTTGATCGCGAACGGCGCGCTCGATCCGCGCACCGCCGAGATCTTCCGCGTCGAAGGGGCCCCTCTCTCACTCTACAAGCACCAGGAGCAGGCAGTCGTCCTCGCCTCGCAGGGCGAGAGCTACGTCGTCACGACGGGCACCGGCTCCGGCAAGTCGCTGTGCTTTTTCATCCCGATCGTGAGTGCGGTGCTCGCCGAGAAGCGAAAGAGTGCCATGCGCCGCACGCGCGCGATCATCATCTATCCGATGAACGCGCTGGCCAACAGCCAGCTCGAGGAACTCGACAAGTTCGTCTCGAACGTCCAGGGCGACAAGCCGATCACGTTCGCGCGCTACACAGGCCAGGAGGACAGCGAGGAGCGTCGGCGCATCGCCGACAACCCGCCCGACATCCTGCTGACCAACTTCATGATGCTCGAACTGCTGATGACCCGGCAGGACGAGCTCGATCGCAAGGTGATCGGCAACTGCCAGGGCCTACGCTTTCTGGTGCTTGACGAACTACACACGTACCGAGGTCGCCAAGGCGCCGACGTCGCGCTCCTCGTGCGCCGCGTCCGCGAACGCCTCTCGCCCGAGAAGCTCCAGTGCATCGGCACCTCGGCGACCATGGCCAGCGAAGGCACTGCGCGGAACAAACAGGAAGTCGTGGCGAACGTTGCCTCGAAGCTGTTCTCGACGCCCATCGATCCGAGCCACGTGATCATCGAGGAGCTCGAGCGCGTCACCGACAAGTCGGAGCGCGCCGAGTCCGTGAAGAGCGCGCTCGGTCCGGTCATCGATGCGGGCATCCCGTCCGATATCACCGACGAGGCGCTCCGCAACCACCCGCTCGCCATCTGGACCGAGACGCGCCTCGGCATCACGACGACGGACGCGAACCCCGCCTGGCACCGCGCACGCCCACGCACCCTCAACGAGGCAGCGCGCGAGCTGGCTGCCGAGGCCGGGCGCAGTGAGCAGGCGTGCAGGGACGCTCTCCGCACGTTGCTCCTCGTCTCGAGCCTCCCCGAGGCCGACCGCACGAAGAACGAGTCTGCCTCACACCGGAGCTTCTTCGCCTTCAAGCTGCACCAGTTCATCTCAGGCGCCGGCCACGCCTTCGCGACCTTCGAGCCTCCGGGCAAGCGGACGGTCACAGTGGAGGGGCAGCAGTATCTTCCGGGCGATCCCGACAAGCGGCTCTATCCCGTCCACTTCTGCCGCGATTGCGGACACGAGTACCATCCGGTCCGTCTCATCTCTGAGGACGGTGAGCGAAAGTTCCTCGCGCGTGATATCGACGACGCCGCCCCAGCGAAGTCGGACGACGACGAGCCGGAAGGTGAGGACGACGAGTCGCCGGACCGCGAGGTCTTCGGCTTCCTCACGCTACATGCATCCGACTCGGACTTCGGATTTCAGAAGGACGAGCCCGAGTACTACCCCGAGACGTGGCTGGACTTCGACGCCGCTGGGAACCCACGCATCAAGAGCAACTACCGCAGCGCACGCCCTCGCGAGGTACTCGTCGCACCGAACGGCAAGGTGGGGTCGGGCGCGAAAGGCTGGTTCATCCCTGGCCGCTTTCGGTTCTGCCTCCGGTGCGGGGCAACGCACAGCACTTCGGCCCGCGACCGCACGCGACTCGCGTCGCTCTCTGCGGAAGGTCGAAGCTCGGCGACCACGGTGCTCGTGTCGAGCGCGCTTCGGTGGATGCACGGGAAGGACTCGGGGCTCCCGACACACACGCGCAAGCTCCTCGGCTTCACCGACAACCGACAGGACGCCGCGCTCCAGTCGGGCCACTTCAACGATTTCCTGTTCGTAAGCCTTATCCGCGCGGCCTTCCTTGGGGCGCTCGACCTGGCGGGTGACAAGGGGCTACGTAGCGACGAGCTCGGCGCGGCCCAGCAGCGCGCACTCGGCTTCGATCGCCCGGCCCCGGAACTGCGCAGCGAGTGGCTTCTCGAGCCGTCGCTCAAGGGCTTCAACCTCCAGGAGGCCGAGAGCACGCTTCGACAGGTGCTCTCGTATCGTGTCTGGTTCGATCAGCGTCGCGGCTGGCGCTACACGAACCCCAACCTCGAGCAGCTCGGGCTCGTCGACGTCGATTACCTCGGCATCGACGACCTCGCCTCGGATGAGGAGCTCTTCACCACGGCGCCCGATGTTCTGCGGCTCGCCTCGCCTGCGGTTCGCAAGGCGGTCTACATCGAGATATTCGACCACCTTCGGAAGTGGATGGCGATTCGCAGCCAGGTGCTCGACCCTACGGCCATCGAGCAGATGCTGCAGAAGTCTCATAGCCGGCTTCGCGCGCCGTGGGGCTTCGGCAACGACGAGAAGCCGCGCAGGGCGCGCTGGCTGCTCATCGCACCTCCGCCGCGCAAGGGCACGAGCCTACGGGACGAAGACCTCATCGTGCGTGGTGGCTCTCGCAGCTCGCTTGGAAAGCTTCTGAAGTCCTCACGCGGCACTCGCACCTCGAAAGAGCCGGATGGGCGCAAGCTCTGGTCCGATCCCTCGGCAGTGCGTGCGCTGAAGTCCAAGGACTTCGATGCGCTCATCGAGGCGCTGCTCAAGGCCGCCGTCACGCACGGGCTCGTGTCCGAAGAGGTCACCCCCTTTGGTGACCAGACTGGCTTCCGCCTGAACGATGCGTGCGTGCTCTTCAAGCGCGGTACGCCCGTCATCGACCCGAATCATCCGAACGAAGATGCGTTCTTCCGCGACTTCTATGCGAACCTTGCGGTTACGCTCCGCCAGCCCGTCCACCCGCTCTTCGGGTTCGAGGCACGCGAACACACCGCGCAGGTCGATGGCGAGAGGCGAGCGGTACGTGAGAAGCGGTTCCGCTTCGGTCTCAAGGAACGCGAAGAGCTGAGCTCCGACGAAAAGCACCTTCGCGAGATTGGCGAGACCAATCGCTTCCTGCCGGTCCTCTTCTGCTCGCCGACGATGGAGCTCGGTGTCGACATCTCGGCGCTGAACGCCGTGTACCTCCGGAACGTCCCTCCGACGCCTGCGAACTACGCGCAGCGCAGCGGGCGCGCGGGCCGCAGCGGACAGGCCGCCTTGGTGCTGACGTACTGCTCATCGCAGAGCCCGCACGACCAGTATTTCTTCCGCGATCCGAAGGCGATGGTACATGGCGAAGTTCGCCCGCCGCTTCTCGACCTGGCGAACCGCGACCTCGTGGAGAGCCACCTCTCGGCGGTCTGGCTCGCGTGCACGGAGCTGCCGCTCAACCCGTCGATTGCGGAGCTGCTCGTGCTCTCCGAGGCCGGGCGCCCGTTGAAGCAGGAGGTGAGGGAACCCATGGCGCTCCCGAAGGTTGCCGACGAAGCACGTCGTCGCATCCGCCGCGTCCTGGACCTCCTCGACGACGATCTCACGCCCGCGCTCGCCCCTTGGTACCCGGGCCGCGACGTGTTCTCGGACGAGGTCGTCGAGCGCGCGCTCACGCGCTTCGATGCCGCGTTCAACCGCTGGCGCGATCTGTTCGCCGCCGCCGAGCAGCAGCGGGACGCCGCGCGTCGCACGATGGACGACTACGCGGCGCCGCAGAACGAGAAGCGCGCCGCGCAGAGTCGCCACGCACAGGCCATCGACCAACTCAACCTGCTGCAGTCGGACACGCGGAACTCGAACAGCCCGTCGAGCGATTTCAACACGTACCGCTATCTCGCGACCGAGGGCTTCCTCCCGGGCTACAACTTCCCGCGGCTACCGCTCATGGCCTACATCCCCGCTACGAACGACGGGCGCGGCCGGCAGACTTATCTCCAGCGCCCACGCTTCCTCGCGCTCTCCGAGTTCGGTCCACGCAGCCTCGTCTACCACGAGGGGCGGGCGTATCGCGG
>CAYYWA010000406.1:0-4819 GCA_964475255.1 uncultured Sorangium sp. | reverse complement strand
CCGGCGGCACAGCGGCGGCTGGCGCGGGGGGCTGAGCGGGCGTCGCGCTTGCGGGGACCTCCGCGGCCGGACCGAGCGTGGTTCGCGGCATCTCTTGCGCCGTTGGCGGCGCCGCCTGCGCCGGGGCTGCCGGAGCGGGCCGTGCGACCACCGGCGGTGGCGCGGGCGGGGCCGAGGGACCCGCGGGGGCCGGCTGCGCCGCGGGCAGCTCGGGTGGCTGATAACCGTTGGGCACCAGGCTGAGCTCGATCGTTTGGACGGCGGAATCGCAGCCCGGCGCGTCCGGCACGATGACCGTCGTGCTGGCCGTCGCGTAGCCCGGTTGGTCGGCGCGCACGCTCCACTCCCCGGCATCGAGCGCGGCGTGAAAACAAGACGTGAATCGAACCTCGTCCCCGTCGCGCGATTGAGCGATGACCCGTGCGCTGCACGCGGGCGCTCCGCTCGCGACGTCGAGGAGACGCACCTCGACGCGATCGTAACACCCGGCGGTGACGGCAGCGGCCGCCCCGGCAACCGCCGTCGCGCCCGCTGCCGCGGCGACGGTGCAGCCGCCCGAAACCGCCGCGATCAGCCCCACCGAAAAGAGAGCTCCCATTCCACGCAAACACGTCATCGCCGGACCGCCCTTCTGTCGAGTCCGCCGGGAAGGTAGCTGCTCTTCGCGTCGTCGGCACGTTCCGGAAATGGCGTTCGCCCCGCGCGCCCGCCGCGCCGGTGGCGCTCGCTGGCCTTCGCTACCGGCCGCCAGATGCCGAGCCGCCCGCCAACCGCCCGAAGGCGTTCGGCACGCGGGGTGCCGGAGAGCGAGCGCCGCTCGGCGGCAGGCCGCTCGGCGGCAGAAGGAGTTTTCGATATGGCGGACGAAAAGCGAAAGCAAAACGACACGCTCAGCGAGACGGTGCACAGCATCGAAAAGGCGCACGGCCCGGGAGCGATCATGCGACTCGGCGAGGCGTCCCTGGGACCCATTCCGGTGATCCCGAGCGGGTCGCTCGCCCTCGACGAAGCCCTGGGTGTCGGGGGCTACCCGCGCGGGCGCATCGTCGAAGTGTACGGCCCCGAGTCGAGCGGAAAGACCACGCTCACGCTGCACGCCGTGGCGGAGGTCCAGCGGCTCGGAGGCGTCGCGGCCTTCATCGATGCCGAGCACGCCTTCGACCTCCGCTACGCGCAAGGAATCGGCATCGATCCGAAACGACTCCTCGTCTCCCAGCCCGACTGCGGCGAGCAAGCGCTCGACATCGCGGAGATGCTGACGCGCTCCGGAGCCATCGATTTGGTGGTCGTCGACTCGGTCGCTGCGCTCGTTCCGAAAGCAGAGATCGAGGGGGACATGGGAGAGCCGCACATGGGGCTGCAGGCGCGATTGATGAGCCAGGCGCTGCGCAAGCTCACGGCGGTCACGGCCAAGACGAGCACGACCATCATCTTCATCAATCAGCTCCGGCAGAAGATCGGCGTCGTCTTCGGCAACCCCGAAACCACGCCGGGCGGAAACGCCCTGAAGTACTACGCGAGCGTGCGCCTCGACGTGCGGCGGATCGGGAAGATCAGCGCCGGGGAAACCGTGGTCGGCAATCGGACCCGCGTGAAGGTCGTAAAGAACAAGGTGGCGCCTCCTTTCGCCGAGGCCGAGTTCGACATCCGCTGGGGAACCGGCATCGACGCCGCCACGGACCTCGTGGAAATGGCGCTCGCCGCGGGCGTGCTCGAGAAGAGCGGTGTTCACCTCACCTTCGGCGGTAAGAGCGTGGGCCAGGGTCGGGATCGCACCCGGGACGCCCTGCTCTCGACTCCGGAGCTCCTTTCGGCCGTCCGCGCGGCCACCATCGACTCCCTCCCCTCACAACAGCGCCGCGCCGGCGCCAAAGCCGCGTCCACGCCGGGGGTGGGGTGGGGGGCGTCCCCCCCGGCCCCGCCCCCCCGCGGATCGACGGACCTCCGCACACTGCGTGTGTCCAGCCGCGCTCCTCCTACCCAAAGGCGGGGCGAGCCTGCGGAGTCCTTGGATTTTTCTGTCCCGAGTCACTACGCTCGAGGGTCGGCATGCCGCGCCTTCGCTCGCTGCTCGCCGCGCTCTGCCTGGCACTCGGGTTGCCCGCCGAGGCGCGCGCCGCGAACAAGTACCTCGAGATCCCACCCGAGGCCGACGTCCGCGCGTCCCCCGCGCACCACTACGCGAACATGACGAATGCCGAGGCGTTCGCGGAGCTCGATCGGCGAAAGATCGCGTACGAGCACGCGACTCCCCCTCGCCCTGGCGTGCGCGCGCCGATCCGGCTGCGAGGCCCGCTGCACGGCGTGCATATCCATTCCTCCCTGCCACCGGCGGAGCGCGCGACGACACCGTACGAGATCCTCGATGCACGGCTCGCCCTGGTCCTCGACGACTTTTGCGCCCTGCTCGCGCGCCACGACATCGTCGAGATCGTGCATTTCACCATGTACCGATTGCCCTCGGGCCGCTCCGAGGATCCCGACGCGCCCCAGATGCGGCACCCGGGCGGCATGGCGATCGACGTGGGCGGCCTCAGGAAGCGCAACGGACAGTGGCTCTCGATCGGTCCGCAGTGGCCCCCGGCGATTGGCGCTCGAACCTGCGGGCAAGGCGCCCGAACCATGCCCAGTCGCTCGGCACGCGAGCTCGTCAGTATCGTCTGCGAGGCGGCCGACTTGCGTCTGTTTCATTTCATGCTGACGCCGCATTTCGACGATGCACACGCCGATCACCTGCATCTCGAGATCAAACCCGGCTCGAAGTGGTTCTTGGTGAACTGAGCCGGCTTCCACGCCCCCGGCGCATCTGCTAAACGCGCCGCATGCGGCTCGCACGGCTGATCGGTCCGGAGCTCGAGAGCTTCGTGCGCGAATGCCCGGACGAGCTGCCGAACCTGCTCGACGAGATCCATCCCGAGGACATCGCCGATGTCCTCGGCGACTTCGAGGACGACCAGGCCGTCGAGCTCCTCAGGCACCTGCCCACGGACTACGCGGCCCAGGTGTTCTCCCGGCTCGACGAAGAGCGGCAGGGCGTGCTCGCGGACCGCCTCTGCGCGGGAGTCGTGGCCCGCATCGCCGGCGAGATGGACGCCGACGAACGGGCCGACTTCTTCAGCATCCTGCCCCCGACCGTGGGCGAGACGGTGCTCGAGGAGCTCGAGCGCGTCGACCCGGAAGCGGCCGAGGACGTCGAGGAGCTCCGGCGCTGGCCGGAAGCGAGCGCCGGCGGCCTGATGACGACCGACTACATTTCGGTCGGGCCGAGCCTCACGATCCAGCAGGCCATCGAGGAGGTGCGCAAGGCGGCGCGCGACGCCGAAACCGTCGACACGGTCTACGTCGTCGACGGCGCTCACAAGGTGCTCGGCTTCCTGACGCTGCGCGACCTCTTGCTGTCGTCAAACGACGATACCGTCGCGGAGGCCATGCGCCACAACGTGATCAGCGTGACGCCCGAGCTCGACCAGGAAGAGGTCGCGAAGGTGCTCGCCAAGTACGACCTCCACGCTCTGCCCGTCGTTCACGAGAACGGCGAAATGCTCGGCGTGATCACCTCGGACGACATCCTCGACGTCATCACGGAGGAGCAGGCCGAGGACGTGCAGAAGATGGGCGCCATCGCCCCGATCGCGGATCGCTACTTCGACGTGACGCTCGGCATGTTCGTGCGCAAACGCGCGCCCTGGCTGATCGTGCTGTTCATCGGCGGCTTCTTCACGACCGAGGCGCTCAAGCGCTTCGATCACGTCCTCGCGACGGTCGCTCAGCTCGCGTTCTACGTCCCGCTTCTCATTTCGGCGGGAGGCAACTCCGGATCCCAGTCGTCCACCCTCGTGATTCGGGGCCTCGCGGTCGGAGACATCAGCACGCGGGACTGGTGGCGCGTGCTGTACCGCGAGCTCGGGCAGGGGCTCGTGCTCGGAGCGCTGCTCGGGTCCCTCGGGCTGATGCGGGTGCTCGTGGCGGGCGACGGAGGGCGCTTTGCCCTACTGATCGGCGTCACCATCCTCTGCATCGTCACGATGGGGTGCGTCGTCGGTGGCATGCTCCCCATCGTGCTCCACCGGGTCGGCCTCGACCCGGCCACGAGCTCGAATCCCTTCATCGCGACGCTGGTCGACGTGCTCGGAATCGTGATTTATCTCACGGCCGCCCAGTGGGTGATGTCCGACGTTCTCGGCCGGGTGCCCGTCGGAAGTTGACACCCAGGGGTTCCCCAGGAAGATAAGCCCGACAGGGCCCAAGGGCCCATCATGCCGACGCTCAGCTCCACCATCGTCAAGCGTGACGTGGCGTCTTCGAAGGACGTCGAGCGCGCCCTCGCGCGCCAGGCGCTCCACGGGGGCGACCTCGTGCTCAACCTGCTCGAAACGGTACCGCTCCACGAGGAGCCCCTGCTTCGAGCCGTGGCCGAGAGCGTGGGGCTCAAGCCCGCGCCGAGCGGTGAAATCCAACCGAGCCCGGCGATCCTCCGGGAGACGGTGCCCCTCGACCTCGTGCGGCGTCACCCGATGTATCCGCTTTCGGTCAGCGACGGGCAGGTCGTGATCGCCGTCGCGGATCGGCTTCCTCCGGAAGTCGAGGGGGAGCTCGCCGCCGCGCTCGGCCTCCCGGTCCTGCAGAAGGTGGCGTTGCTCGTCCGCTTGCGTCAAGCGCTCGCCCGGGACTACGGCGCCCCCATCGACCAACGCACCGAGCGCGCGCTCTCGCGGCTCGACGGGCGTCCCGATCCGAACCCCAGCGCGCCGCCCGCGCCAGCCGCGCGGCGCCCCACGGTGCCGCCCGAGTCGGGTGCCAGCAGCGGCCCGCGACGCAC
>CAYYWA010000405.1:0-4828 GCA_964475255.1 uncultured Sorangium sp. | reverse complement strand
GATCGGGAGAGGTCGCGTCGCTCATACCCAGGGCTCTCGTTCGACTTGCTTACGACAGCTCGCCTGAAAGGGCTACAGAAACACCGGGAGAAATTCGCCGAAGGCGGCCGGCCGCGAGGGTTGCACGATACCGAACATTTGTTTAGTCTCGGCGGGCCATGCCGGAGCCCCCGTGGGCAGAGCCGCGCGGCATCGACGCGGTCCTCGACGCCTTTCAGGAGAGCGGGAAGCTTCGACGTTGCATCGCCGCCGAGCGGTGCTTCGGGGAAGCCCCGGCCGTGCTCCGCCCGCTCCCCGCGGGTCTCGGTGAGGGGCCGCGGCGGGCCCTCGCCGCGCTCGGGATCTCCGAGCTGTACTCGCACCAGGTGGAGGCGATCGAGGCGGCGCTCGCCGGCCGCAACGTCGTGATCGCGACGCCGACGGCGAGCGGCAAGAGCCTCTGCTTCCACCTGCCCGTGCTCGAGGCGCTCGCGCGCGATCCGGCGGCCACGGCGCTCTACATCTACCCCACGAAGGCGCTCTCGCGGGACCAAGAGCACAGCCTGCTCGGGCTGCTCGGCAACGCGGGCCTCGCGAGCCCGGCCATGGTCATCGACGGCGACACACCGGGCGACGCGCGGCGCGCGGCGCGCGAGCGCTGCCGGCTCGTGCTGACGAATCCGGACATGTTGCACTCCGGCATCCTGCCGAGCCACGCGCGCTGGGCGAGCCTGTTCCAGGGGCTCCGGTACGTGATCGTCGACGAGCTGCACACCTACCGCGGCGTGTTCGGCTCGCACATGGCGCACGTGCTCGCGCGCCTGCGGCGCGTCGCGCGCTTCCACGGGAAGGATCCGCAAATCCTCGGCGCCACCGCGACCATCGGCAACCCGCGCGCGCACGCCGCGCGGCTCTACGGTGTGCCGGAAGACGCCGTCACGCTCGTCGACCGCTCGGGTGCGCCGCGCGCGGCGCGCGAGGTCTACGTCTACAACCCGCCCGTCGTGAACGAGGAGCTCGGCGTGCGTGAGAGCTCGCTCAAGCACGCCGTGTCCATCGCGGCGGATCTGGTGCGGGCCCGCGTCCCCACGATCGTGTTCGGTCCGTCGCGCAACTCCGTCGAGGTCATGCTGAAGTACCTCCGGGCGCGCGCCGGGGACGTAGCGGGCGCGGGCGCCATCATGGGCTACCGCGGCGGCTATTTGCCCGAAACGCGCCGTCGCGTCGAAGCCGGGCTGCGCAACGGCGAGATCCTCTGCGTGGTCGCGACGAACGCGCTCGAGCTCGGCATCGACATCGGGGACCTCGATGCGGTGGTCTGCGCCGGGTACCCGGGCTCGGTCGCGGCCACGTGGCAACGCTTCGGCCGCGCGGGGCGTCGCGGCACGCGGAGCATCGCCGTCCTCGTCTGCTCGAGCTCGGCGCTCGACCAGTACTTGGCGCGCGATCCCCGGTCGTTGTTCGAGGCCCCCGCCGAGGAAGCGCGGATCGATCCGGGAAACGTCGAGGTGTCGATCCAGCACCTGAAGTGCGCCGTGTTCGAAGCGCCGTTCCAGCTCGCCGCGCCCGGGCCGCAGCCAGCGCGCCCCACGCCCGCCGTCGGCGAGAACCATTTCGGGCTCGACGCGAACGAGACGCGCGACGCCCTCGAGTACCTCGCCGGTCACGGGCTCGTCCACGCCTCCGCAGGGCGCTACCACTGGGTCGGCGAAGCGTTCCCCGCGAGCAGCGTGTCGCTCCGCAACATCGGCTGGGACAACTTCGTGATCATCGACGTCGAGAACGGCCGGTCCATCGCCGAGCTCGACTACCGCGCCACGCACACGATGCTGCACGAGCAGGCGATTTATCAGCACGATGCCGAGCAGTATCAGGTCGAGCGGCTCGACTTCGAGAACCACAAGGCGTTCGTGCGCAAGGTCGAGCCCGACTACTTCACGACCGCGCTCACCTACCGCACCGTGAGCGTGATCGAGGAGGCGAGCACTCGCCCCTTCGGCGCCGGGCACATCGGCCTCGGGGACGTGAAGGTGCTCGAGCGCGTCACCGGCTACAAGAAGATCAAGTTCTTCACGCACGAGAACGCGGGCTACGGGGACGTGCATCTGCCCGAGATGCAAATGCACACGACGGGCTTCTGGCTCACCGTGCCGGAGGCGCTCGTGCTCGAGATGAACGCGCCGCGGACGCTCGTGATCGACGGTCTGCGTGGGCTCGGCAGCGCCCTCGAGACGGTCGCGACGCTCGCGCTCATGTGTGACCCGCGCGACATCGGTCAAACCCTGGGTGACGGCGCCGACCCCGCGGGCGAGCCGGGCTCCGGGCTCCCGCCCGGGCGCGACCCTTTTGCGGGCCGCACGGGAAGTTTCGACCCGACGGTTTTTCTCTTCGATGCGCACCCCGGCGGTGTCGGCCTGGCCCCTCGCATTTACGAGCGCGCCCAGGAGCTCGTCGGCAGAGCCGAAACCCTGATCGAGCGCTGCCCCTGTCCGCGGGGTTGTCCGGCATGCGTCGGACCGGGGGAGGACGCGAGCCCGCGCAAAGCGCTGGCACTTCGCCTGCTTCGCGCCCTGTCGGCCGTCCCCCTCGCCCCTCCGCGGCGCGCCGTGCAGTCGGCGTTCTAGCCTTGTTTTGTAGGGGCGGCTCGCGCCGCCCCTCCCCACGCGGGCACTCTGCGCGACGCTGTTTTCCGCATGTTTCGGCGCGTTCCCAACCGTTTGTCGCTCTAGTAGGAACCCCCTTGCCCTCGTGCTAGCGTTTCGGCCGTGGCGCGACGGGATTGTCGGTTCTGGCTCGTGCTGTGCGGTGTCTGCACCACCGTCGGATGCCAGGCGGGTGCCGAGTCTCCCTTCTCGCGGCGCAGCACCCAGGGCAACGGCGGCGGTCCCGGCGTGATCGTTCCCGGGGGCGAAGCCGGCGTGGGGAACGCCCCCGCGACGGCCCCGAATGCGCTGCTGTCGGTCGATCACGCTCACGGGACCTTCTCGGGCGGGACGCGGGTCCTCTTGCGGGGCAACGGGTTCGCGAGCTCGGTGCGCGTTTGGTTCGGCCCCAACGAGGTTCCCGAGAGCGATCGCATTGCGATCGATCCGCACCGCGTCCAGGTCACGGTCCCGGCGGGGACGGCCGGGCTCGTCGATGTGGTCGCCCAGAACGGCGACGACGAGACGACGCGTGTGGTCCTCCCGGAGGGATACCTGTACGACCCGTTCGTCGCGGAGCCGGCGATGGGCCCCACCGCGGGCGGCACCGAGATCACCGTGCGCGGGCAAGACACGGACTGGGATGAAACGACCACCGTGACCATCGATCGCGAGCCGTGCACGATCGTCGAGGTTCGCGAGCCGACGGAGCTCGTCTGCCGAACTCCGCCGGGCACACCGGGCGCCAAAGCCGTTCGCGTCACCACCGCCGACGGCACGACCTTGGACGTCCTCGACGGGTTCACCTACGGAGACAGCGACAACGGGTTCCGCGGCGGCCTCAGCGGCGGCGCCCTCGCCGACGAGCTGCGCGTGATCGTGCTGAACGACTTCACGGGCGACGGCGTCTCGGGAGCGACGGTCATCGTCGGCTCCGAGGCGGACGCCGTCGTGCGCACGAACGCCCAGGGCGTCGCGATCGTGGACGGCGACGCCTTCGGCAAGACCGCGACGGTCACGGTCGCGCGCCCCTGCTTTCAGCCGATGACGTTCGTGGACGTGCCCGTCGACACGGTCACCGTCTATCTCGACCCAATCCTCTCGCCCGATTGCTTCTCCGGCGACGGCGACCTTCCCGCGGGCGGCGGTCGCTACTCCTCGATCTCCACGATTTCGGGGGAGCTCGTGTGGCCCAGCCGGCAAGAGTTCACGCGGGATGGCTGGACGAACGTGCCGCCTCCCGTTGGCGAGAGCGAACGCCACGTCGCGTACGTGCTCCGTCTCGCGAGCGACCCGACGGCATCGCTCCGCCTCCCCACGTCGAGCGTCACGCCGGCTTCGTCGGGCAGGAGCGGCTATTCGTTCTTCATGAGCGCGCCGCCCGGCAACTACACGCTCTACGCGCTCGCTGGCATCGAGGATCGCACGGTCTCGCCGCCGGTATTCACCGCTTATGCCATGGGCCTTTTGCGCGGCGTGGCGCTCCCCTCGAAGGGCTCCGTCGAGGACGTGTTCATCCAGGTCGATGTGCCGCTCGATCACGCGCTCACGCTCGAGGTCGACGGCCCCACCCCGACGGAGCGCGGCCCCGATCGCCTCGAAGCGACGCTCGCGGTGCGGGTCGGCGACGAGGGCTACGCGCTGCTCCCGAACGGCCGCCGCTCGGTTCGCCTCGATGGTGAGGAGCAGACGCTCGAGTTCGTGGGGATCCCGCCGCTCATCAACAGCTTACGGCGGCAGAGCTACGTCGTCGGTGCGCGCGCGGTGACGGGCAGCGCCGGCGGGCTCCCGCGCTCGGTCGTTTCGCTGGTCGGCGCCACGACGACGAGCACGCGCCTCAAGCTCGGCCCGTTCCTCGAGGTGCCCGTGCTCGAGACCCCGGCGCGCAATACGGCGTGGAACGGTCGGGATCTCGTCGTGGGCGCGGCCGCCGATGGCCCGGATCCGGATCTCACGCTGATCGACGTCGCCGGGCTCGGCGGGCTCCACAACTGGCGCATCGTCGCCCCCGGCGGGCCGCGGGAGATCCGGCTGCCGGATCTCGCCGCCGTCGATCCGGGCCTCGCCTGGCCGCGCGGCGCTCAGACGTTCCGCGTCGTCCGCGCTGCGCTCGCGAGCTTCGACTACGGCGCGCTGGTCTATCGCGACCTCGGCCCCGCCGGGTGGAGCGCCTACGCCGAAGACACCTTCTTCGCGACGTACTAGAG
>CAYYWA010000404.1:0-4844 GCA_964475255.1 uncultured Sorangium sp. | reverse complement strand
GGCTCCGGCCGCGCCGGCAACGGTGCGCGCGCTCGCGGCCACCGAGCTGACCCCGGGCGCTCGGGTCCGGCTGCGCGCGACGGGAGCCATCGGCACCGTGCTCGAGCCGCCCCAGCGGGGTGCCGTGCGCCTGCGCGTCGGCGGCATTCGGCTCACCCAGCCGCTCACCGCGCTGGAGCCCGCTCCTCTAGGCGCTCCCGCGGGCAGTCGCAAGGCAACGCCGCTCCCGCAAAACCGCCCCGCACCCGGAGCGCCACGGCTCGCGGACCCGCGGCGGACGAGCGACAACACCTTGGACCTTCGCGGAACTCGGATCGAGAGCGCCGCCGATCGGCTCGATGCGTTCCTCGATCGGCTCCTCGGCGAAGGCGAGCCCGTCGGGTTCGTGCTGCACGGCCACGGCACGGGAGCCCTGCGCGAAGCCGTGCGCCAGCATCTCGGCGCCTCGAGCTTCGTCGAGCACGTTCGAGCCGCCGAGCCCGACGAGGGCGGCGACGCCTTCACCGTCTTCTGGACGCGCTAGTTCGCAAAAACGTGGCACCGAGCGCACGCCAGCGAACACGACCCCGAGCCCGATCCCGACCCAGCGCGGCGCTGAATTCGAGTTTCCGATAGGCAGCAGTCTTTACGGACACTCCACTGGATTCCATGGTGCCCGCAGGGTTCCGGTGCGGCCGGATTCGCAGGTATCGACTCGCTTTTTTGACACCCAAATTCGCTGTTCGCGGCACCATCTTACTCGCGGCACGGCCAGGCGCCGTGCCCCAGGACTGCGCATGAACATGCTCTCTGGACTGGCTCGGACGGGTACGGCGTTCGCGCTCCTCTGCGCTGCTTCTGCCTGTACCGGCGTCGCCAGCGCGCCGGGGCCCGCTGACGACGGTGCGTCTGCAGGGGCAACGGCCACGGGCGGGCTATCGGGGCAAAGCGGAGGGATGGGAAACGCCGTGGGCGGTGCCCCGGGCACGGGGATGAGCCCCACGACGCCCGCCTCGGGTGGGGCGGGTGGCATGGCCGGGCCGAGTGTTCCGCCGGAGACTTCGCATCCCGTGCCGGAAGCGGCGGTGCCCTACACGCCGCCAGAGCCAGCGGCCGCGGAGCTCCCCGCGCGCGTGTGGCTCCTCACTCCCGAGCAATATGGCCGCGCGGTCCAAGCACTGCTCGGGGTGAAGCCGGACACCAGCGGCATCGATCCCATCCCGGACACCGGCGTGTACGCGAACATGTCCGCCAGCGGAGTCGTGCGCGTCAATCAGGCGATGCAGTACTCGGCGACGGCGGAGGCCGTGACGACGGCCCTCACGGACGCCGAGCTCCGCGCGCTCGTGCCGTGCGGCAAGCTCGAGACGAGCTGCAAGGACGACTTCATCGCCGACACCGTCCGCAAAGCCTTCCGTCGCAGCCCCACCCCGGACGACCTCTCGCGCTACGGGGAGCTCTTCGAGCTCGCCGCTACCTCGGGGGACGCGGCGTTGCCGTTTCGCTCGGTCCTGCGCGGTGTCTTGACCTCGCCGTTCTTCCTCTACCGCACCGAGATCGGGGCGGCTGCGGACGAGCAGAGCCCTCGCTTTACGCTCACGGGTCCCGAGGTCGCGACGCTGCTCGCCTTCAGCGTCACCGGCGGACCACCGGACGAAGCGCTGCTCGCCGCCGCCGAGCGCGGCGAGCTCGCCGACGTCGAGGGGCTGAAGACGCACGTCGAAACGTTGCTCGGCCGGCCCGAGGCTGCGGATCAGCTCGCGCGCTTCTTGCTCGAGTGGCTGCGCCTGCATCGCTTCGCCGACGTCGAGAAGTTCGAGGACGTGTTCCCCGGCTTCGGAGACGTGAAGGCCGCGATGCTCGAGGAGGCGCGCGGGTTCCTCGCCACGAACGGCGGAGTCCAGGGCACCCTCTCGGGGTTGCTCACCGCTCCCGTCAGCGGCGCTTCGCCGGCGCTCGCCAACTTTTACGTGAGCGACCCGTCCGCGGGGAGCGGAGCGACGCGCATCGGGTTGCTCTCGCTCGGCGCGCTCTTGTCGCAGACGGCGAAGCAATACCTGACGTCGCCGACGCTGCGCGGCCTGTTCATCCGCGATCAGCTCCTCTGTCAGCACATCACGTTGCCCGAGAACTTCACCCCGCCTCCGATCGAAGCCGCCGAAGCGCAGATGGCGCCGAAGACGACGCGCGAGCTCTACGACCAGCACGCGGCCGATCCCGCGTGCGCGAGCTGCCACGCGCTGATCGATCCGCTGGGCTACGCGCTCGAAGGGTTCGACGGCGCGGGGCGCTTCCGGACGACGGAGGTCTATCGGAGCCCGTCGTTCAGCGCGCCCTCGGCGGGGCCTCAGCCCATCGACACGACCGGAACGCTGGTCGGCACCGACGTCGACCGTCCCTTCGGGTCCTACGTCGAGCTCGCCCAAGCGCTCGCAGAGAGCTCCTGGGTCAAAGAGTGCGTGGCGCGGCAAGCGTTCCGCTACTACTTCGGCCAACCCGAGACCGACCGCGGCGTCCCGGCCGTCGTTCGAGGAACCGAAGCGCTCCTCGCGAACGGGACGCTCGGGGCTCTGATCGTGAACCTGCTCAGCACCGAGAGCACGCTCGCGCGGACACGGTGACCCGAGGCCCGACGAAGCAACCAGACGACCAGGCAAGCGACCATGCCCAAGCGGTTTGAAGTCACTCGCAGAGACCTCCTCCGGACCACGCTGGGAGCGGCCTTCCTCGCGCCGTTCCTCCGCATGCGCGAGCTCGAAGCGCAGAGCGCCGCGCCCAAGCGGCTCGTCTTGATGTTCTCTCCGGACTCGCACCCGCCGGAGTGGTGGCCCACGGGCAGCGGCTCGAGCTTCCAGCTCCAGGAGCCGCTCCTCGACTTCGCGGGGCTCGAGAGCCAGATGTTGTTTCTGCGCCGCCTCGACCACGCGTGGACCTTCGACAACCACCACGAAGCGGGCATGGCGCAGCTCTTCACGGGAGCGCGCTTCATCAACGACTCCACGCGCCATGCGAACGGCCCCTCGATCGATCAGATCCTCCTCAAGGAGACCGACATCCGCGGGGGCACGCCGATCGCGAGCATCCACCTGTGTGCCGCCGATCGCGGGCTCGCCGACAAGCGCCACGTCATCTCCTACAGCGGCCCCGGGCAGCCGATGGCCCATGTCCCGGATCCGAGCAAGGCGTTCAGTCAGATCTTCGACGGGGTCACGTTCGGCATGGCGCCCGCCCCGATGCCGACGCCGAGCCCCACCACGCCCGACCCGGCGGTGGACGTGAAGCGCGAGATCGATCGCCGCATCCACCAGGTGAACACCACGGAGCTCAAGGCGATCCAGCGCCTGCTCGGTCAGGTCGAGCGCGAGAAGCTCGAGCGCCACGTGGAAGCGTTGTTCGAGCTCGAGCAACGGATTGCGAGCACGCCGACCACGCCGGGCGGCGGCGAGGGGCCGGGCACCCCCGTGGCCGTCGGCGGTGTTTGCGAGAAGGTCGATACGAGCGGCTATAACAACAGCCTCAACAACGCGACCACCATCACGCGCTGGGCGCAGATCCAGGCGGACATCATCGTCAACGCCTTCACGTGCGATCGCACCCGAGTCGCCGACTACAGCTTCAGCTTCTCCGGGGGTCACCACGAGGGCCTGCTCGGCTTCAGCCAGAGCTGGCACGATCTCGTCGCTCACATCAGCAAAACGAACGACTCCATCACGGTCGGCGGCACGCCGATGAGCACGCGTGAAGCCTTCATCAAGTTCGATCGCTTCTGGGCCGGGCACATGGCGTACCTCGCCAAGCGGCTCGCTTCCATCCAAGAGGGCGACGGCACCATGCTCGACAACACGATCATGGTCTGGGGTGTCGAGAGCGGGACCAACCACAACCACAGCCCGCGCGACATGCAGTACCTCGTCATCGGCGGGAAGAACCTGGGCGTCAACGTCGGCAAGTACATCAACAACACGACCGCCCAGAGCTCGAACAAGCTCCTCACTGCGATCATGAACGCGTTCGGTCACCCCGCGACCGGCATCGGTATCGAGCCAGACTGCGGCCCGCTCTCCGACTTCTTCGCCTGAGAAGGTCACCGCAGCGGACGAGGCCTTCGCGCGCCCGCCAGAAGGCTTCCCCGCGCCAGCCACCGAGGAGGAGCTCACGCTCTCGGCCGAATGGTCCCGGGCGCTGAAGCGCGCCGCCGAAAGACTCCGGTCGATGGCAGGACGCGCAAGCGCCCCTGGGCTCAGCGGCGCTCGCGCGACCCGAGGGGCGACCGGGCGCCCGCGCGACGAAGGCGCCACGCGAGCACGCGCGATCGTTCCTCTGGGCGAACTGGGCGAACCGGAGTGAGCGAACCCGAGCCCAGCCGAGCTTTCGGCGGGCGCTGCCCGAAGGCTCCGCTCAGTCGCTACAGCCGACGGTTCCGTCCGGTTGCGGGGCGCAGACCTGACCGAGCAGCGAGCAGTCGAGCTCGACGAGCCGGCGCGGCCCTTCGTCGGGCGCCGTGCACCGACGCGCGACCGACCCCTTGCACTGGCCCTCGATGGAGATCCCCTTGCAGGGGTCCTTCCAGCGCCGCGCCTCCTTCAAAAACTCGAGCACGCCCGGACCGAACGTCGCGTGCACTCCGGCGAGATCGCAGACCAGCCGGTTCGAGCTCAGCGTCGCCGACGCGACGCCGCGCACGACGAGCTTCCCATTCTTCTTCGTGCTCAGCAGCGGGCCGCCCGAGTCGCCGTAGCAAACCTGCGCGTCCCCTTCGGTTCCGCCCACGAGCACCTCGTAGCCGGCATCGAGCACGGTGTTCTCGTAAATGTCGCGCAGCCACTCGTCGTCGTCCCAGGTGCCGCCCCCGCTGCCTCCAGGAC
>CAYYWA010000403.1:0-4859 GCA_964475255.1 uncultured Sorangium sp. | reverse complement strand
TCGATGAGCTGTTGTGTGTCGAAGGGCTTGTCGATGTAGTCGTCCGCTCCGACCTCGGCTCCGCGATTTCGATCGTACGGCTGGTGCTTGCTCGCCAGGAGGATCACCGCGGTTCGCGGCGCGGTCGCCTTGACTCGCGCACACAGATCGTACCCGTTCACCCCATCGAGTGCGGCGTCCACGAGGACGACCTCCGGGCGTTCGCTCGCCAGCTTGGCGAGGGCACTCTCGGCGCTCTCGGCCAGCACGGTACGGAAATTTTCCCCCGCGAAGGTGATCTCGAGCACCTTCCGCATCGTCTTGCTGTCATCGACGCCCAGCAGCGTGGTGTTCACGAATCCTCCGGTGCGGCTCCCAATCGCGGGATGGGGAGCGGACGGGCCATCATCGGAGCCCCTGAAAAAACTGTCAAGGATTTCACCGGATTCAACGGCGCCGGCCCGGCGGATTCACGCCGGCGGCCGTCCCCCGGTTTTCGGCGTGCGGCCTTCCCGGCCCGAGCGGCTCGGGTGCCCTCTGGGGCGCCGGCCCGGCAAATGCGCCAAGCGGTGAGCACCTCTCGTTTGACGAGGGCCGGGACGTCGGGCCAAATTTCCCTCGTGAGTCCCCTTCCGAAACGCGCGCGCTCCGTCCTCTATGCCCTCGTCACGGAGTTCATCGCGACGGGGGAGCCGGTCGGCAGTCGCACCCTGACGAAGAAGTACGGTTTCTCGCTCTCACCGGCGACCATTCGCAACGTGCTCGCGGATCTCGAAGACTCCGGGTACCTCGCTCAGCCGCACGCATCGGCCGGGCGCGTGCCAACGCCGACGGCGTTCCGCGTCTTCATCGACGCCTTGATGCAGCAACGCTCGTTGCCGGAGGGCGAAGTGTCGCGCATCTCCGAGCACTTCACGGAGCTGCCCCCTGGAGCCGACCTGCTCCAAGAGACCGGCCGGCTGCTCTCCGACATGAGCGGCGCGCCCGCGCTCGTGCTGCGCATGCGCAGCGACTCACGAACGCTCCTCAAGGTCCGTTTCATTCGAACGCGTCCGCAAGAACTCCTGGCGGTGCTCGTCTGTTCCGACGGAACCGTCGATAATCGTTTCGTCACGCTCGACCAGCCCATCGAGGAAGCCGATCTCGAGCGCCTGCACAACATGCTCGAGGAGGTGGTGTTCGGGTGCACGCTGGTCGCCGTGCGCGATCATTTCGCGCGCCAGCTCGAGCAGCAGGAGGGCGAGCTCCGGCGGCTCCGCAGCCTCGGCCACTCGCTCTTGCTCGCGATGAGCAGCGGGCCGCGCGCGGCGGACGTGCTGATCGAAGGCCAGTCGCGCCTGCTCGACCAGCCCGAGTTCGGCAGCGTCGAGGCGATTCGCGAGCTCCTGCGCGCCTTCGAGGATCGCGAGCGACTCGTCGGGCTCCTCGATCTCGCCATCGCCGCCGATCACGTTCAGGTCTTTCTCGGTGAGGAGACGAACCGCATGGTTGGCTGCCCGGTCAGCCTCGTCGCGGCTCGCTATCGAGGCGAAGAGGGCGAGCCGGGCGGCGCGCTCGGCATCATCGGCCCCCAACGCATGGACTACGCGTTCGTGGTTCCCCTCGTGGGCGCGACCGCCGACGCGATGAGCGCGGCGCTCGCCCGCAAGCGCGAGCTCAGCTGAGCCTGGATTTCAGGCAACCCCTTCAACGTTGCGGCTTCTCGGTGGGCTCCTCCGCAGCACCGGCATTCTCCCTATTCCCGCGCGGGGCACGGCCCGCCCCGACGCCGCGAACCCGCAGGGCCTCGGGAGCGGGGTCGTGCTTTCACGGCCGCGGAGGGCTCCCGGGGAGCGCCCGCAGCCATGCCTTTCGCGCCATCCCCTCCATGGGGGTACTCCGCGCGGCGGGTGGGGCATTCCTCGGAGGCCCCACCTTGACCGGCCCTCGTGCCGAAGCTACGCCCCGCCCATGAGCTGGTCCGGTTGGTATCGCTGTTTTGGTTCTCTGGCGGTCGCGTCCTCGCTGTTGCTTTTCGGCGGTACGGCCGCCGCTCAGCAGGTGACGCGCATCGGGGTCGTCGACACGCAGCGCGCGATCATGGAGACGGAAGACGGGCTGCGTGCCCAGGCGACGCTGAAGAAGCTGTTCGACAGCCGTCAGCGGGAGCTCGACCGTAAGCAGGACGAGCTCGAGAAGGAGCGCGACGACATCGAGAAGCAGAAGGGCGTGCTGAGCAAGGAAGCCCTCGCCAAGCGCATCGACAAGTGGCAGCGCGAGATGGTCCAGCTCCAGACCGTGTTCGTCGAATACAACAAGGAGCTCCAGAAGAAGCAGGGTGAGCTCACGCAGCCCATCTTCCAGAAGGCGATGGGCCTCATCCGCCGGATCGCGACGCAGGAAGGCTTCGACGTCATCGTGGACAAGCAGGCCGTGCCGTACGTGCGAAGCGACCTCGACGTGACCGACAAACTCATCACCCTCTACAACCAGGGCGCCACCCCCGAGCCTGCTCCCAAGGCAGCCAAGCCCGCTCCAAAGCCTGCCACCCCGGCTCCAGCCAAACCCTGACGGGCATCGGCCCGAACGAGGCCGAGTCGATGACCGGCCGCGATTCGTGAGCGATTCGCGGCCGGTTCGCGAGCGGCGCTTTAGCGGCTCTTGCTCTCGAACAGGTCGTCGAAGACGCGCTCGAAATCGTCGTCGTCGTTGACGACGCGCGTTCCGCTCGCCTCGCGTCGCGGGCGCTCACCCCCACCAGTGAGCGCCTGGATGCGATCCTCGACGTCGCGATACGTCGGGTCGAGCCGAGTCACCATCTGGTAGTGCTCCAGCGCGGCGTCGATATCGCCGAGGCGCTCGTGGGCCATTGCCATGTCGTAGTGGAGCCCGAGCTCCTGCTCCCGGGTTTTCCGATTGGACGCGAGCGCGCGCCGGTACGCCTCGATCGCGTGACCGTGCTGGCCCTGCTCGAAGTGCATGATCCCGATCATCGCGTAACACATGCACTCGCGCTCGGGATCGCGGGCCGCGAGATCGAACTCCTTCACCGCGTCCGCGAGGAGCCCCATCTCGCGATACGCCAGGGCGAGGTCGTAGTGCGTGGCGGCGTCGTTGTCGGAGACGTCGGCGCGAATCCCCGCCTTGAACTTCGCGAAGAACTTCTCGACGTCCACCCCGGTCGGCAACAGGCTCGGTCGCGCCTGCCCGAACACGCCGCCGCCCGAGGGGGTGGAGGGCCGAAGCCCGTCGAGCGCGGAGAGCGAGCCGGGCAGATCGAAATCGGGAGGCGCCGTCACGCCGAGCTGAGAGCGCTCGATGGTCTTGCTCCCGCCCTCGGACCCGAGCTCCGCCTCGACCTCGCGCAGCCGCTCGAGCACGAGCCGGTTGTGCGGAGTCCGCGCGAGCTGCTCGACGAGGATCGCTCGCGCGTCCGTGAACAGGCCGCGCGCCGCGAAGAACTCCGCTTCCTCGAGCGCCTCTTCGAGCGCGGTCCGCGCGCTCGCGTCTGCGCCCGCCCCAGCGTCGATCTCGCGGATCTCTTCGATCTCCGAGATCTCTTCGATCTCGACCACCTCTTCCGGTGCCTCGCCCGAGGCCTCGCCCAGCGCGAAGCTCGGGAGCGCGTCGCTCGCTGGCGGCGAGACCGCCGCGGGAGCCGCGAGCACCTGTTCGGGAGAAATCTCCTCGAGATCGTACGACGGGAGCGGGGCGTCGTTCCCGAACAGCTCGCGCGGAGGCTCGCTCGCGAGCACCTGCGCGACCGGAGGCGCAGAGCCTCCCGTCTCCTCGGCGGCCGCCGCTTCGCTCGTCGTGAGCTGGTGCAAGAGCGCGATGGCCCCCGCGTGCTCCGGGTCCTTCTGCAGCACCTCGCGGAGCAGGGTCGCCGCGCGCTCCGTGTCGCCGGCATCCATGTACACGGCGGCGATGTTCACGCTCTCGGCGATGGCGCCCTCGCGGTCGCCGGCCTCGAGCAGAATCTGGCGGAGCTTGTCGCGAATCTCGATCGAGAGCGGGTCGACCTCGAGCGCGATGTTCAGGGTGCCGACCGCCTTCGAGAAGAGGCGCAGCCGTCGGAACGACTCCGCGTCCGCGAGCGCCTTCTTCGCGTGCGCGTGGACGTCGAACTCGCGCGGCTCGGAGCGAACGCGCTCGCGTGTACCCGGAGCCCGGCTCGACGGGCGACTCGACGGCCTGGCCTCGCGCTGACGGGCCGTTCCCGCCGGCGCGGGCTCGGCCGCATCGAGCAGATCGACCTCGACGACCTCGGCCTCGTTCGGGTCCGGAAGGATGGTCTCAGGTGGAGCGAGCGGGGGCAAAAGGCTCTCGAGCACGTGGGCGTGCTCGTCGGGCACCGAGGCGCGCAGCCGCTCGATGAGCGCCGGCAGCAAATCGACGCGGCCCTGCTCCCGGGCGAGCCGCGCCATCTCCTTGTACACCTCGATGGCCTTCTGTCCTTGTCCGATGCCGGTGAAGGCGCGCGCCAAGAGGCCGAGCGTGTCGAGATCCTTCGGGTCCGCCTGAAAGCTGATCTGGAGCTTTGCGAGCGCGAGCATGCAGTCTTCGCGAGACCCGCGCTCGAGGTAGAGCTCGGCGGCTCGGCGCGCGATGAGCGGCTCTGCTCGAAAGTGGAGCAGTCGCTCGATGACCTTCAACGCATCGTCGCGGCGCCCCATCCCCAACAGGAGATCCCCGGCACGCGAGAACGCCATCACGGCCTCGTCGAGCGCGTGAACGCGACAGCACGCTTCCGCGAGGCGCAGGTGAGGCAGCGGATTTCCGCCGTCCAGCTGCACCATGTGGCGGAAGACGTCGACGGCCTCTCGGTCCCGGCCGGCCTTGAGCAGCCGTGTCGCCACTTCGTCCCAAGCGGCGAGGGCATCGCTCGTGAGACCGAGCTC
>CAYYWA010000402.1:0-4888 GCA_964475255.1 uncultured Sorangium sp. | reverse complement strand
GGTCTGTAGCGATCACGGCCGTCGAGGATGAAGAGGGGCGCGAACCGCCGCGCGAGCGCGTTCTCCTCTTCGTCGTCGAGGCCGTCTTCGTCGCGGTCTCCCTCCGCGAGGGCGAGCAGCGCGGGACGCGCCGCTTCGAGCCGCGCGCGCCCCGCGGCCGCCGCGGCGAGCGTTCGCTTCCGGAACGACAGCGCGGAGAGCTCATCGAGGATGCTCGACGCGGCGCGCGCGTCGCCCAAACGAGCGAGCGCCACCCGCGCCTCGAACGCGAGCGGATCGCGCCGGAGCCACCCGAACGCGCGACGCGAGAGCGCGGCCGCCGCCGCCCCGAGCGACAGCTCGCCGACGAGGTGCATCGCCTGCTGCTCGTCCTCCAGCGCGGCTCCGGGATGCGCTCCCGAAGCGAGCGCGACCAAAATGCCCTCGGCGCTCCGCTCGCCGAAGTGCCCGAGGCACAACGCCGCCGCCGCACGGACCCCCGCGTTCGCGTCGTCGAGCGACTGCCTCGCGCGCGCCCGCACGAGCTCGGGCAGCGCTCCCACGGCCCCGAAATGAGCCTCGGCGATGCGGTACGAGAGCCGGCGGATCTCGGCGTCGGGATCCACCGTGCCTTCCACGATGGCGGCCTCCGCTTCGGGCAGTCCGAGCTGGTGCAAACCGAGGAGCGCCTGGAAGCGCACGGCCGCCTCGCCGTCACGCCACGCCTTTTCGAGCGCTCGCGCCGCGGAAGGATGCGAGGCGTCGGCGAGCTCGCCCACGGCGAGCAGCGCGAGCTGACGCACGCGCACCACGGAGTCGGTCTCCGCGGCCTTCACGAGCGCGTCGACGGCCGAGCGCACGTCGGCGTCGGCCAGGCCGAGCGCGGCTTCGGCGCGAAGCTCCGCCGCGGTGTCGGCGCCGAGCACGCGCGTCAACGCGGCACATGCCTCCGCTTCCCCGGCGCGCGCGTGGCGCACCAGATCGGCGAGCGCGGAGCGCCGCACCTCGAGCTTGGCGTGAGTCACGTCGCGGAGCGCTGCGCGCAGGGTGCGGGGCAGCGGAGCGAGACCGAGCATCAGCTCGCGTCCTCGGGCGCTGCCGGTGGTTCCCCCGGCGCGCACACGTCCGTCGGTCGATCCTCCGGCACCGGCGCGGCCGAGTACGGGACGATGCACACGCGCTGCGAGCGATCCGCGTCCAAGACGACCGCGCTCCACGGGTTGTCGGAGAGCCCGAGGTCCTCGCAGACGTACCCGCTCCGGCAGTCGCTGTCCGACCCGCAAGGCGCCATGCAAAAGCTCCGCGTGAAGCGCGAGAACTCGTGGCCGCCCGCACACCCCGGCAGCGGCGAGAGCTGCGTGCCGAAGGCGACGCACACCGAATCGTCGGGGCACGTACCCGGTTCGCAGTCGAAAATGGTGCAGTAGCCACCGGGCTGCGTCAGGTCGCAGAGGCGATCGCCGCCCTGGGAGCAATCCACCGACGACTCACATTCGTCTCCGATCGCCGGCTGACAGCCCACACCGAGGGCAGCGAGCGAGAGCGCGGCGGCGAGCGAGAGCGTTCGGGGGCAAAAGACCATGAGCGGGCGGAACCTTACCCCAGGCGCGCGTCCCGGCCAGCCGCGCCGGGTCCGCGGTTTGCTTGGCGCCCATCCGGGCGGTAGAACGGCGGCCCGGAAGCGGGCCGATGGCCACACGCATCACCGACGACTGCATCAGCTGCGGCGCTTGCGAGCCCGAGTGCCCGAACGGCGCCATCACGCAGGGGGACCGCATCTACGTCATCGACCCGAACCTTTGCACGGAGTGCGTCGGCTTCGACGACCACGAGGCCTGCCAGGCGGTTTGCCCCGTCGAGTGTTGTTTGCCCGACCCCGAGCGCGTCGAGAGTGAAGAGGTGCTCATCGAGCGGGCCGTCCATCTCCACCCCAATGACGCGGAGCTCGCAGCCCGCGTCGCCGCCGGGACCTTCCCCTCACGCTTTCGGCGCTGAGCGCGCGCCGCATGCCGAAAGGCATCGGCCTTCCCCACAGGGAAGCAGCCCGGAAGGCTGGGTCTGGGTGCGACCCCGGCGCCCGGGCTGCCGCCGCGGGGGACACGACGACAAAAGCCGGCCGAACCGTGGCCCACGCTTGCGGGAATCGCGGCACTTGCTTACCCTTGTCGCGTGCATGCGTCGCTGACCGGGACCCGGCTCGGGCTGCTCGCCATTTTCGGTTTGGGGAGCACGCTGGCCGCTTGCTCGGGCTCCACCGCGAGCCACACGGTGGACGCCGATCACGGCAGCACGCACGCGCTCATCAGCATCGAACGGCGGGACTCGCCGGATGCGAGCCTCACGCTCGCCCAGGCGTTCGCGAGCTTCGTGCGCACCCCGCCCGAGGTGGATCCGTCGGTCGTCCGGCGGGTGACTGGCCTCGATCTCGGCCTTCCGGAGCTCGGGCAGTGCACCGCGGCACCGGGGCGAGACGGGTCGATGCCGCTGAGCCCGTTCGACCGCGTCGAGCTGCTCGACGCAGGCGACGTGGCCCTGCGCACCCCCGATGGCCGCGTCGAGCTCGCGCCCCGCCCCTTTCCGGCCGTCACCGATCAGATCTCGGGCGTCGTGTACACGACGCGGGATCGCGCCGCGCAGCTCCCCCCCGCCGAACGCTACGCGCTCGACATCGCGGGCAGCGCGGAGCTGCCGCCGCTCGCGGTGGACGCCGAGGCCCCCCCCCGGCTCGAAGACGTCACGCTCGACGGGGCTCCGCTCGAGGCCGGCGCGCGCTTGACCCGCTCCGGCGCCTTGCTCGGCTGGGCTCCGGGCAGCGAGCGCGATCTCGTCTACGTCACGCTCTCGGGTCCCGACGGCGCGCGCAGCGCCGTCTGCGCGTTCCCGGATGCCGGACGCGGCGTGCTGCCCGCCTCCGTGCTGCCCTCGGCGGGCCCCGCCACGCTTTCTGTCCATCGTTTGCGCGCCGTCGCGCTCAACGCCGGTGTCGATGCCGGCGAGCTGCGGTTCGATTTCGAGCTGTTCGTGCCGGTCGAAGTCGTGCAGTGACCCGCGCCCGTTCCGTTCCGGCGCCATGACGGCCCCGCACCGCGTGTACTTCGTGCCCGGCATGTTCGGCTTCGGGCGCCTCGGCAGCTACGACTACTTCACGCATCTTCGCACGGGCCTCGAGGAACGCTTCCGCGCCGCCGGCGTGCCCGTCGTTTTCGAGGACATCCCGGCGCCGCCCACGTCGTCGCTCCGCCACCGCTCGCGCATCTTGGCGACGACCGTCGCCCGCCACGCCGCGAACGACGACGGACCGATCCACCTCGTCGGGCACTCGACGGGCGGGCTCGACGTGCGGCTCGTGCTCTCGCCGCGCGCGCAGCTCGGGCTGCCGCCAGAGCTCTTGGCCTTCTGCACGCGGGTGCGCAGCGTCGTCACGCTCAACACGCCCCACTACGGAACGCCGCTCGCCGGATACTTCGCCACGGTCTCCGGGACGCGGCTGCTCTACGCGGCGAGCCTGCTCACCGTCGTCTCCCTGTCCCTCGGTGAGCCCTCGATCGCGATCTTTTCGCGCTTGCTCGGCGGCGTCGGCAACATCGACAACCTGCTGGGCGGCGATTTCAAGGTCGTGAGCCGCCTCACCGATTCCATCCTCAAGTACCTCGACAAGGAGACTCGCGACGAGATCACCGACTTTTTGAGCAAGATCCGGGTCGACCAAGGCGCGATCATCCAGACCATGCCCGAGGCGATGGACGTCTTCAACGCGACGACCGAGAACCACTCGGGGGTGCGCTACGGCTGCATCGCCTCCGCAGCGCCCCCGCCGCTCTCGTTGCGCTTCGCGCGCCGCATCCGCTCGCCCTACGCGGCGCTCACGGCCGCGCTCTACACGACGCTCTATCACTTCACGTGTCAGAGCCCGAAAGTGTATCCGTACGCTCGGGCGACGAAACGCGAGAGCGAGCTCTTCAGCGCCGGCATCGACGAGGACGTGACGAGCGCCTCGAACGACGGCGTGGTGCCGACGCTCAGCATGCTCTGGGGCGAGCTCATCTGGGCGGGTGAGGCCGATCACCTCGACGTGCTCGGCCATTTCCAGGACGACGTGAAGCCGAGCTCGCACACCGACTGGGTCACGAGCGGTTCCCGCTTCACGCGCCGCCGCTTCGCGGCCCTGCTCGATGCGATGGCGCGCTTCCAGCTCGAGAGCTGACCATGGGCCCGTCGCTTCTCGTGGCGAGCGCCGCGGCTACCGAGGGCCCGGATGGGTGGATCGGCTCGTGGTCGCCTGGAATCGGGGATCCCACGTTCGGCGGCTGGCTCACGGTCGTCCTCTATCTCGCCGCGGCCGTCGTGTGTGTCGCGCTCTCGCGGTCGGCGCGGGTGCCAGCGCGCGAGCGCACGATTTGGCTCGGGCTCGCCGCGGGGCTCGCCTTCCTCGGCGTGAACAAGCAGCTCGACCTGCAATCGGCGCTCACCGAGATCGGCCGCATCCTCGCGAAGGGGCAAAACTGGTACGAGCACCGCCACGAGGTGCAGCGCTTCTTCGTCGAGGTCATCGCCCTCGTGGCCGTCGTGACGGCGCTCGTCCTCGCGTTCGTGATCCGGCGCATGCCGCGCCCGACTCAGCTCGCCGTCGTGGGCGCGTGTCTCTTGCTCGGGTTCGTCGTGATCCGCGCGGCGTCGTTCCACCACGTCGATCGCCTGATCGGCATGGAGTGGCTCGGCGTGCGCGCCAACTGGGTGTTGGAGATCGGCGGCCTCGCCTGCATCCTCGCGGCCGCGCTCTTTCGCCGCCCTCGCCCCTCGCCCGCCGCGCGTTCGCGGTAGAGCTGAGGAGCCACCCAAGGCGAGCCGAAATATGCGGCCGCGCTCTTTCGCCGCCCTCGCCCCTCGCCCGCCGCGCGTTCGCGGTAGA
>CAYYWA010000401.1:1454-4889 GCA_964475255.1 uncultured Sorangium sp. | reverse complement strand
CATCGGACCTACTATGCCTCCGGGGCTCGCAAACGCCCCTCTGGTGGGTTGAAGGGTCGGCGTCCCGGGAATGCCGGAATCGGTCCTTGCAGCCTCGACTGCGTTGCGGAGTCTCGGACCGGGCGCCGCCCCTTCAACCTCGAATTACGACTTGCGGCTTCGACCGCGCAATTTTGTAGGCCGAGGCGGGGGCGGGTCGCTCGGGGCCCGCGGTCGCCACACCAGCCATGGAGTGGAACGTGAACCAGAACCAGCACGAGGTCTTCGTCGGGATCGACGTGTCCTCGCGGAAGTTCGACGTCGCCTTCGCGAAGGCAGACGGCAGCCCGGCTCGTCCACAGCTGACGCTTCCGAACGAACCATCGGGCTTCGCATCGCTGAAGGCCGAGATCGGTCGGCTCGGAGTGCGCGCTCTCGTCGGATGTGAGTCGACCGGGTGCTACCACCGCGCTCTCCTCGACGCCGTGGGCGACGACCAGGACGTCGTCGAGCTGAACCCCCTCACCATCAAGCGCTTCGTCGAACTGCAGCTCCGGTGGTCCACGACGGACCGCACGGACGCGAACTCGATCGCGCAGTACCTGCGCACGTTCCGGCCGCGCCCGCAGCCGCTCACGGCACAGGTTCGCAGGGAGCTGCAGCTGGCCGTTCGACAGCGACGCCGCCGCGTCGAGGAGCGCAGCCGCAAGCTGTTGCGTCTCCGGCGCATCCTGACCGAACTGATCCCCGGGTTCGGGCGAGCCTTCACCCGCGCGACGCCGCTCTGGCTCGTCGCGGTGGTCGCCGCCTTCCCCGACGCGGCTCAGCTGCGGCGCGCAGACGCTGCGGCCATCGCTCAGCTGCGGACCGCGGGCGGCGGACGCGTACAGGAAGCGGCAGTCGCGCGGCTCCAGCAGCTGTGCGAGGCGTCGAACGCCCGGTGGGGAACCATGACCTCGATCCTCCTCGAGGACCTGGCGCAGGCGATCACCGATGACTACCGCGCGGTAGCGCGGCTGGACGTCGCCATCGAGCAGGTGGTAGCCGAGCACCTCGATGAGGACACGTTCCGCGTGTTGCTCTCGATCCCCGGTGCCGGCCCTCTCACCGTCGCCACGATCATCGCGGAGGTGGGCTCGATCACGCGGTTCCCGACGGTGGACCACTTCATCGGCTACTGCGGCCTGTACCCGGCCTCGAAGCACAGCGGCGAAGGCGTGCGTCGGTCGCGCATGGTCCGGAAGGGCAACCGGGTCCTGCGCACGCAGATCCTCCTCGCAAGCACGTCCGCCCGTCGCTACAACCCGGTGGTCGCAGCCTTCTATGACAAGAAGAAGGCCGAGCAGAAGTCGAACAAGTGCGCCGGTGGTGCCGCCGCCCGCAAGTTCGCCGCGATCCTCTACGGCGTCATGAAGTCCGGCCAGGAGTTCCGGGCGCCCTAAAGAGGAGGTTGGAAGCAGCGCTGCATGTAGGTGCCCGAGAAGTGACGCATCTCGGATCCGCAGTCGTCTGCTTCCGATCAGGCGCATAACATGATCGCGTGAAGCGCGGCATTCCAACCTCGGTGTGGACGCATGACTCGCGCCGATCAGGCTGGACCTGCGAGGCGGACCGCCGCGAGGCGTGCGGGAACACCGAGGCCCGTCGCGCTGGACCACGCTCGGGGAGCGATCCCGTGCGGGCGCGACGGAACGGATCGAGGCTCGCCGGGCCCGCGGCCCGGGATCACGATCTGCACGTCCAGCGTTGACGGGTCCACTCATTACGACTCCGAGCGTGTGCCCGACAAACGGGTCGGCGGGCGCCCGACTTCCGCGAGCAGCGCGCGGCGTCCGTGACGACTTGTGTCGCGTTTGTGTCTGCCCGGCGGCGCGCCGATGTCCCCTCAGGTTGAATCCGCCCGAACGTCGTCCGACCCAGGTTGAATGGCCGGCGCCGCCAGGCCGCATCGGCCGTCCAGATCGGCGTTGCATCGTCGCCCGTGCGCGTCCCATCGGGCTCGCTGGGGCTGGAGCATCAACTTGGGACCGACATCGTCGGCCCGCTTTCAACCTCGAGCCGACTACGTCAGCCGACGGCGTCGAACGCGGGGTGGTAGCGGACGAGGCCGCGCATGCCGACGAGCCCGTCGGGCACGAGCGCGACGACCTGGAAGGCGCCAGCGGGCACGTCCCACACGCAGCGCAGGGGCGCGGCCGGCCGGAACCCGAAGCGGGCGTAGTACGCCGGGTCTCCTAGCACGAAGCACGCCGTGTGCCCAGCGTCCCGGGCGGCCGCGAGCCCGGCGCGGACCAGCGCCGATCCGATGCCTTTGCCCTGGTGATCCGGGCGGACGGCGCGCGGGGCGCGGGCGCTCGCCTGCCGCGCGCCGACGGTGGCCGGGCTGAACAGCGCGTGCCCGACGACCTCACCGGCACGCGCGGCGACCCAGGACTGAACGCCGGGGGCGTCACGCAGGGCGTCGACGAGGTCAGCCTCCAGCGGTCGGCCGAACGCGGCGGTGACGAGGGCGCGCACGTCGGCGTGGTCGCTGCGCGCTTCGGATCGGATCCGGAGGTCCATGGGTACCGACATAGCGCGTCAGCGGAAGCGGCAGCGCTCGATCGCCGCGATCGGGATCGGCTCCAGGGCGCGGCTGTCGACGGCGTGGAGCCGTCCACTCGCGTCGGCACAGGACGACGTCGTCGCGGACGATGTCGTCGGCCGTCCCACACGCGCGTCGGTGAGCGCCGGCGCGCAAGCCGGGGGCGGGCGTGAATCCTGATCTGGTCCAGGGCCCCTCACGCCGACCCTCTCCCCGCCAGCGGGGCGCGGGGGAACTTGTTCGTTCCGCCACGCCCCCGGAGCTGGAGAGGGGGGCCGCCCGCTTGCGATGGAGAAGAGTCGATGCCGGGCGCGACTCGGCGCCGGGATCGGAGTACGTGACGCGCTCCGGAGGCCATGTGCGCGCACTGATCGTCCTCGCCCTCTTCCTCGCGCTGCCCGCCGACGCCGAAGCCGGCAAGAAGAAGAAGAAGCGCGCCGAGACCCCGGCGCCTGTCGCGGCGCCCGCGTCCGACGGGGGCACCGTCGGGATCGGCGTGCCCGCGCGGCCTGTAGCGATCGAGCTGCCGTGTCCGTTCACCGTCGGCACCACCCGGAGCTGGCGGCGCGTCGAGACGAAAGGCGGGGAGGCGCCGCGCTCGTCGGAGAGCCGCATGGTGCTCACCGTCGTCGAGAGCACCGACAGGGCCGTCGTCGTCGACGTTGGCAGCGAGCTGATCTCGCTCGATTCGACGGATCCGGTGGTCACGTCGCTCACCCGCCAGCTCGACGCGCTCGGATTCGTGCCACGCGTCCGCTACGACCACGTCGACATGACGCTCACCGTGGTGAACCTCGACGAGGCGCTCGTGGCCTATGCCAGGGGCGCCGAAATGGTCCTCGACGCGCTCCCGGACGCGCCGCCGCAGGTGG
>CAYYWA010000401.1:0-1444 GCA_964475255.1 uncultured Sorangium sp. | reverse complement strand
CCCCCCGCTCGGGTGGGGAGCAGGGCCCCGCGGTGCGGGTCCGGCGCTCCGGTACCGCTCGAATTCGCGGCCGACCTGCCGAACCCGATCGGTGGGCCGCCGCTGCTCGCGCGGGGGGTGATCACGGTCGCGCGGAAGAATCCGACGCCCCTGGTGACCCGCGTGGAGGAGCGATTCGACCCCGCCGCGGGGAAGGCCATGCTCGAGGGAGTCATGGCCCACATGGGCGACCTGCCGCCGGAGACGAGAGCGGAGATCGCGGCGGTCTCCCTCGATGTCGCGAGGACGATGTCGGTCGAGGTGGCGATCGATTCGGGCTGGGTGACCGGGTATCGCACGGAGAAACGCATCAACGCGCCCGGTCGGCCCGAGCGCGTCGACACGCTCTCGTTCACGATCGAGGACCCCTGAGACGGCGGAGGAACCTACATCACCCGCTCGACGAACCACCACAGGCCGGCCAGCGCCACGCCCACCGACGCCACCGGCACGCCCCGCGCCACCCACAGCGGTCGCGCCCGCAGCGCCCGCACCACGGGCAGCCCTGGCGCCACGATCGCGAGCTGGCCGAGCTCCACGCCCAGGTTGAAGCACAGGAGCGCGAGGGCGGCGGCGTCGGCGGGGAGGCCGAGCTCGGCGAGCATCCCGGCGAACCCGAAGCCGTGCACCAGGCCCAGCGCGAATGTCACGGCCAACCGGCGCTTCGCCGGCGGATCGATCAGGTTCTCGAGGCCGACGCCCACGATCGACAGCGCGATCAACGGCTCCACGACCGAGCCAGGCAACGACACGAGCCCGAGCGTCGCCGCCGACAACGTGATCGAATGCGCGACCGTGAATCCGGTGACCACCGTGGCCATGTCGCGGAACGAGCGCGCCGCGAGCAGCAAGGCGAACAGGAACGCGAGGTGGTCCCAGCCGGTGACGATGTGCTCGACGCCCAGGCCGAGGAACTGCGCCGCGACGGAGCCCTCGGCGTGCCTACCCCCAGGCGCCACGGTGACGACCGCGTCGTCGCGACGCAGCACGCCGACGGGCTCGCCGAACGCCTCGACATAGTGCCGGTGCCCCTCGTCGAGCAGGGCGAGGTGGCCTGCCTCGTAGGTCCACTCGCCCGTGGGGCAGGCGACGCCCACCCGGACCTCGATCCCATCCTGCTCGACGTGCTGGACCTCGGGCGCGCCGACGATGCAGGAGACGTCGCCCTGGCGGAGCGACGTGGCGGCGAGCAGCGCCTCGGGCGTGGGGCCCCGGGCGAGCTCGGCCTCCGCGAAGGTCAGCACGAGCTGGTCCGCTTCGACGCGGGCGTAGGACAGGCCCGGGGTGTGGGCGAGCGCGGCGGGGGCGACGAGCCAGAGCATGCCGAAAGGGAACACGCGGGGCGGTCGTCGGCACGCGCCCAGGCGTCGGCCGATGTCTCGCCGTGCAGCGCCCGATGGTGTCC
>CAYYWA010000400.1:0-4911 GCA_964475255.1 uncultured Sorangium sp. | reverse complement strand
GACGGCGACGAGTGCCACATGAACTTCCACTTCCCGCTGATGCCGCGGATGTTCATGGCGGTGCAGCTCGAGGACCGCTTTCCGATCGTCGACATCCTGCGCCAGACGCCGCCGATCCCGGAGAACTGCCAGTGGGCGACCTTCCTCAGGAACCACGACGAGCTCACGCTCGAGATGGTGACGGACGAAGATCGCGACTACATGTGCCGCGTCTACGCGGAAGATCCCGTCGCGCGCCTGAACCTCGGCATCCGCCGGCGCCTCGCGCCGCTGCTCCGCACGCGCGAGAAGATCGAGCTGATGAACGGCCTCCTGTTCTCGCTGCCGGGGACTCCGGTCCTCTACTACGGCGACGAGATCGGGATGGGCGACAACATCTACCTCGGCGATCGCGACGGCGTGCGCACGCCGATGCAGTGGTCGGCCGATCTCAACGCGGGTTTTTCCACGGCGAACCCGCAGCGGCTCTACCTGCCGGTGATCACCGATCCCGAGTACCGCTACGAGGCGGTCAACGTGCAGGCGCAGCAGGCGAACCCCGCCTCGCTCTTGTGGTGGATGAAGCGCATCATCTCGCTCCGCAAGCAGTCCTCTGCGCTCCGGCACGGCACCTTCGAGCTCCTCCACGCGCAGAACCCGAAGGTGCTCGCCTTCTTGCGCGAGCATCAGGAGGAGCGCGTGCTCGTGGTGGCGAACCTCTCGCGATTCCACCAATGGGTGGAGATCGACCTCTCGCGCCTCGAGGGGCTCGTCCCGGTGGAGATGTGGGGGCTCGTGCGGTTCCCCGCGATCGGCAATCATCCGTATCGCCTGTCGCTCGCGCCGCACGGCTTCATCTGGTTTCGGCTCGAGCGACCGCGGGTGTCTCAGGGTAGCATGCGTCCCGTGGGCACCCTCGAGATCCAGGAGAGCTGGCTCGAGCTCGTGGCTCCGGAGCGCCGCAAGGAGCTCGCCTGGGTCCTCGAGCGGTACGTGTCGGAGCGGCGCTGGTTCCGCAGCAAGACGCGGACGCGCAAGCGCTCCTCGATTCGGGACGTCATCGAGCTCCGTCGGGGCGACCGCCGGCACGCCATCGTGCTCCTCGAGATCGAGTACACGGAGGGGGATCCCGAGACGTACGTCGTCCCGCTCACGTTCCACCCCGAGCCGGAGGCGGCGGAGATCGCCGTCCACCATCCCCACGCGCTGGTGGCGCACCTCTCGGGCGGCACCGTGGGCGCCTTGTTCGACGGCGTCGCCTCGGGCGGAACCTTGTCGTCGCTGATCGACGTGGTGCGCACCCGGACGCCGATCCGCGGGGAGGAGGGCAGCCTCGTCGGCTCGCAGCACCGCGCGCTCAAGGAGGTGATCGCGGGCAGTGAGCTCACGCCGCGGCTCGGTGAGGTCGAGCAGACGAACACCACGGTGAGTCTCGACGATCGCGTGCTCTTCAAGCTCTTTCGCCTGGTGGAGGAGGGCATCAACTCGGAGGTCGAGATCGGGCAGGCGCTCACCGAGACGCGCTACGAGGTGCGGGTCGCGCGCACGCTCGGCTCGATCACCTATCGCGAGGCCGAAGGGGGCGGCACGTCGGTGCTCGCCCTCCTTCAGGAGTTCGTGCCGAACCAGGGGACGGCCTGGGAGATGACCCTGACGCGCCTCTCGCGGTTCGCCGAGGACGTGCTGGCGCGGCCGCCGGCCGAGCCCCCGCAGCTCCCCGGAGTCGGGCTCGTCGCGAAGAGTCGACAGCCGGCGAGCGCGGAAATGCACGAGCTCGCGGGCGGCTACCTCGCGGACGTTCGACAGCTCGGTCGCCGCACGGCGGAGCTCCACCACGCGCTCGCCAACGTCGACAATCCGGCGTTCGTGCCCGAGCCGTTCACGGCGATGCACGCGCAGTCGATCTTCCAGTGGTCGCACGTGCTGCTCGCGCGCACGTTCGAGCTGCTGGCGAACAAGCGCTCCGAGCTCACCGAGCGGGCGCGCATCTACGCCGATCAACTGCTCCCGCAGGAGCGCGCGATCGATCTGCGCCTGCGCCGGGTGACGCGCCGACGCATCCCCGTCCAACGGATCCGCTGCCACGGCGATTTGCACCTCGGGCAGGTGCTCTACACCGGCCAGGACTTCGTCATCATCGACCTCGAGGGCGAGCCGGGGCGCTCGATCGGGCAGCGGCGCTACAAGCGCGGGCCGCTCCGCGACGTGATGGGGATGATTCGTTCGTTCGGCTACGCGACGGAGAACGTGCTGCGCTCGGGGCGCTTCCGCGACGCCGACGTGGAGCGCCTGCGCCCGTGGATGGACGCGTGGCGTGAGCACGTCACCGCGGCGTACCTCGGCGCGTACCTCGAGGCCGCCGGCAACGCGGGCTTCGTTCCGCAGAACGAAGCGGACACGGAGTTGCTGCTCGACTTCTACGAGCTCGAGAAGGTGATCTACGAGATCAATTACGAGCTCAACAATCGTCCCGCGTGGACGGAGATCCCCCTCGCCGGTCTCCTCGCGGCGATGGCGCACCCGCCTGCCGGCTGAGCGCCGACGTCGGTTCGAGGTCGAGACGCGTTCTGGAACCTCCCTTGCATGGCATGGGCGGGCCGGGGAGCGCGCGAGCGCGCTTCACGGCTACTTCGGCCGAAAACGGCGGAAAGGGAACCCATCATGCCGACGAATCCCAAACGCAAGGGCAGTCAACGAATGGCGCGCGCGAGCTCGGGGAGCTCCGGGCTCGGTCAGCGCGAGTACCGAGACGCGCAAGGGCAGATCCATCACCACACCAAGAAGTACATGGAGCAGCACGCGCAGCCGAGTCAGAGCTTGAGCAGCCGCCGCGGGAGCGGGAGCTCGGGCTCGCGCGGAGGAAGCCGCTAGCCATGGGCAGCGCGATGGGCGGCGCCGCGGGCGTCCACCTCAACCAGGCGAGCGAGGAGGAGCTCGCGAAGGTCGAGGGGTTGGGCGAGGAGCGCGCGAGGCGGTTGATCGAGAAGCGGCCGTTCCTGAACTGGGACGACCTCAAGCGCGTCGAGGGCTTCGAGGAGCGGCTGATCGACGACCTCCGGCGCGCGGGCGCGCAAATCTGAGCTTTGGCCCGGAGGGTGGCGTCTCGCGGCGTTCTGCCCGGCGTTGCCCTCCGAGCCGAAGCCGCCCCGTGGCCGTGTGGCGCGGCGTATCGCGCCCCGTGGCGGGAAGCCACGCAAACACCGGGGCTCGAGCCCGAGCTCCGGCGCGGGTCTTGATCGAGAAAAAGGGATGACCCACCCGACGCTTTCGCGAACGAGTCATCGGCCGTGGCCACTGCCGCGCCTTCCCTGGATCATGGCGCAGACGTGGAAGGACGTTTTGTTCGTGCACTACCGGGTGGCAAAGGGTCGCGTGCGCCCGCTCGTCCCGACCGCGCTCGAGCTGGAGGAGTACGACGGGAGCGCGTGGGTGAGCATCGTCGCGTTCGACATGATGGTGCGCCCGAGACTCTTGCCGCCCGTGCCCGGGCTCTCGTTCTTCCCGGAGCTCAACGTGCGCACGTACGTGCGGGCCGATGACAAGCCGGGGATCTGGTTTTTCAGCCTCGACGCGGCGAGCCGGCTCGCGGTCGGCGGTGCGCGCGCGCTCCTCAACTTGCCGTACTTCGTCGCGAAGATGAGCGTTCGACGCCGCCACGGGTGGGTCGAGTACGAGCACGCGCGGCGCGGCGGCGAGGTCGCCTTCGAGGCGCGCTACCGCGGGCTCGGGGGCGCGACGGAGCCGGTGCGCGGCTCGCTCGAGCATTGGCTCGTCGAGCGCTACTGCTTGTACACCGTGCCGCTCACCGGGCGGCTCCTTCGCGAGGACATCCACCACTTGCCGTGGCCGCTCGCGAGCGCCGAGGCCGAGATCCAGAAGAACACGCTGCTCGCGCCCTTCGGCATCCACCCGGAGGATCCCCCGCTGCTCCACTACGCGGCGAGGCAAGACGTCGCGGTGTATCCCCCGCTGGGCGCGCGGACCCGTCCGAGCCCAACCGGTTGGCGGGAGCTCCTCAGAGCACGCTGATCAGCGCGTCGTGCCAGACGTCGGTCGTCTTCTGGGCACCCGCCGGCGTCGGGTGCACGCCGTCGCTGGTATCGGGCGAGCCGCGACAGCGCCCGGGAGCACCCGCGACCACGAAGGAAAAGCTCCTTCCGTTCGCTTCCGGCGCAAAGTTCGAGCGACCTGGAACCGATTCCGTGCGCAAAACGACGCAAATCTCGGCCACCTCTGGCTAGGAAAGCCAGAAATCTAGGCTAAGAACGCCGCATGAGCGCACTCGCTGGACGTCGCATCCTCATCACTGGGATCTCGCGTGGGATCGGGTTGGAAACGGCACGGCTGTTCCTCGCGGAGGGCGCGGAGGTCGTCGGCACGGCGCGTGACCCGGCGCGGCTCGAAGCGGCGCGGCGCGCGCTCGATCCCGAGGGGCGTCACCTCACCGTCGTCGCCGCGGACCTCACCGAGCCCAGCGCTCCGGAAGTGATCGCGCGGGCCGCTCGCGAGCGCTTCGGCGCGCTCGACGTGCTGTTCAACAACGCGGGGGTTCAGCTCGACGGCTCCGCGCGCGGGCTGCTCGACGGAGCGGAGGCGGTGTTCGAGCGCTCGCTCGACGTGAACCTGCGCGCGCCGTATCGGCTCTGCCGCGCGTGCGTGCCGCTGCTCCTCGAAGGACGCGAGCCGCGGATCGTCAACGTGAGCTCGGGCGCCGGGAACTTCGAGAGCATGCGCTCCGCCGGCATCGCGAGCTATCGCTTGAGCAAGTGGGCGCTGAACGGCCTCACGATGCTGCTCGCCGCCGAGCTCGCCGGCAAAATCGCCGTGAACGCCTTCGATCCCGGTTGGGTGAAGACCGATCTCGGCGGCCCGAACGCTCCCGGCATGCCGGTCGAGTCCGCGCGCGGCGCGCTCGCCCTCGTGACCCTCCCC
>CAYYWA010000399.1:0-4939 GCA_964475255.1 uncultured Sorangium sp. | reverse complement strand
CGCTCTCTACCGAGGCGGTGCTTCGCGCCGCGCTGGCCGCGCTGATGGCGGGCGCTGCTCGCACGTGACCGTCCAGCGCACGTTCACGGCGTGACCAGGGTTCGGGATCGCGCGACGAAGCTTCCGACTCCTGCGCGCTGACGGAAAGAGGTACACCGTAGCGCCCTCGGCGCGCTCGGCCGCAGTGAGTGAGCCAGTGACTCGGGGGCTGCGCCATCTCAGGTTTTCGGAACGCGATGCCAAGAGCGCCGTGGCGCGCCATCAGCGCGGCCGCTGGAATTCGAGTCAGCGCGGTCGGTCGGATCACCGACTCGACTCGGTCGAAGGTTTCAGCGTGCTGTTCGCGGCGGGTTTGGGCGCCGGCGGGATCGGGTACCGCACGCCCAGTGCGAGCACGCCGTGCCCCATCAGCCCCACCATCAGTGAGACCGACGGAACGGGTGCTCCGCGCGGGACTCGAGCCCGAGCTGCTCAGCGCCCGGAGAGAAACGGGAGGCGCTGGAAGAGGCGCTCGGGGGTGTGCTTCACGACGGGCATGATGCCGCCCCAGAACCACGGGATGTACGCCTCGGGAACGCCACGATCGATGGCGGCGACGAGGCTGCGCGCGACGGGAGCGGGGTGGCCGAAGAGGGCGTTCTTTTTGTGGGTGCGGGTCATGGGTGTGTCGACGGGGCCGAGCTTGAGGGTGGTGACGGACACGCCGGCGGGATAGAGGCGCGAGCGGAGGCCCTCGAGATAGATCGAGAGCCCGCCTTTGGCGGCGCCGTAGGTGTAGTTGCGAGGGCGGCCGCGCTCGCCCGCGACGGAGGTGATGACGCCGATGCGGCCGCCGCGCGCGGCCTCGAGGTGATTGGCGAGCGGGACGAGCAGCGACACCGGGCTCAGAAAATTCACGCGCAGCACGGCTTCGGCCTCGGCGAACGAGCGCTCGGTGGCGAGCTGATCGCCGAGGTCGCCATGGGCGATGAGCGCGATGTCGACGCCGCCGAGGACGTCGATGGCCGCGCGAACGCGCTCCTCGTTGCCGTCGAGGTCGGCGAGATCGCCGGCCATGGTCGTCACGGTGGTCGCGGCGCACCGCTCCGCGACGTCCGCGAGCTTCTCCGGATTCCGCCCGATCAAGTGAAGCCGAGCGCCGCGCTCGGCATACAGCCGCGCGGCCTCCGCCGCGATCGCCGAGGTGGCCCCGAAGATGAGCACGCGTTTCATGGCGCGTACCTTACCGAAAGTGCTTCGCGGAAAGAACGCCGCGTGCGCTCTCGGAGCAGCGCCACTCAGCGCGCGAGCCGCGACGGAGCGCGTGAGCCGCGACGGAGCTCGCGAGCCGCGACGGAGCTCGCGAGCCGCGACGGAGCGCGCGAGCCGGAGAGCTCGAGGGCCGTGAAGCCGCCGAGGAGCCGTCAGCGAGCCCGTGACGATCGCTCGGGGCCGGTCACGGCGTCTCGGTCGTGTCGCGCCGGCGCGAGAACACGAAGGCGATGCCGATCGAGAGGCCGTAGAGGAGGCAGAGGGGGACGGCGAGCAGGAGCTGGCTCAACGGATCGGGCGGCGTCACGACGGCAGCGATGACGAACGCGACCACGATGAAGTAGCGGAAGAACTTGATGAGGTGCTTGTGCGTGACGATGCCGGCGATCGAGAGGAAGAACACGAGCACCGGGAGCTCCGCGATGAACCCGAACGCGAGCAGCAGGTGCATCACGAACGAGAGATACTCGGGGATCGTGAGCATCGCCTGGACCTGGAGCTCGCCGACCTCACCCTGGAAGCCCAGGAGGTAGATGAAGGCCGCCGGGAACGCGAAGTGTCTCCCGAACCAGGCCCCGCCAGCGAAGAGGACGCAGGAGCTGATGACGAACGGCGCCGCGAACCGCTTCTCCTTCGAGTAGAGGCCGGGGGCGACGAACGCCCAGATCTGATAGAGGATGATGGGCAGCGCGAAGACGAGGCCGCTCAGCGCCGCGAGCCGCACGTACGACAGGAACAGATCGGCGGGCGAGAGGAAGCCGAGCGACGGCGGCTGGCCCTCGATGTTGAGCTGCTTCCAGGCGTCCACGAAGGGATCGGTGAGCCAGAGCAGCACTTCCTTCCGGAAGATCCAGGCCACGATGCCGCCAGCGAGGAACGCCAGGGCCATCCGGACGATGCGCGTGCGGAGCTCCGCGAGGTGCTCCCAGAGGGTCATCGCGCTGTCTTCCGGGTCGTCGCCGTCGCCGCCGCGCGCCGAGCTGGCGGGCGGTGCGTTCGGGGCGGGGCCCGGCGCTCCCGCCGCTGCGGCGGCGTGCGCCGCGCCGGGCACGGGCTCGGTCGGGCGCGTCTCGGTGGCGGGCTCCCGCATCGGTTCGGTCATGCGCACCCCGCGGCGCGGCGCGGCTCCGGCTCGGCGAGTCGGGGAACCGTCGCGATCGCTCCTTCGACGCCCGACGGCGCCGCACCCACCGCGACTCGGGTCACGGTGTGGATCTTGCTGATCTCACTGGACGAGTGGCCGAACACGGCTCAGATCAGTAGCTCATCCCCGGGGCGTCGCCACAAGTTTCACCAAAACGACCCGGAGCGGGCGAGGGGGTCGGCGAGCCGTTCGAGGGACGGATTCGGCCCGAGCAGGCGAGGGGAGCCGGCGCTCAGCCCGTCGCGATCGCGTCGTAGCCGCGCTCGTTGAACTCGAGCAGGCAGAACCCGTTGCCGAACGGGTCCGAGAAGAGCGCCATGCGCCCCCACGCATGCTCGCTGATGGCGCCCTCGCGCTGGCCGCCCGCCGCCTCGGCGCGCTGCACGGCTGCCTCGAGCTGCTCGACCGCGAAGTCCAGATGCACCGGAGTCCAGTGGCGCCGGTACTCGCGCCGCGTGGACGCGCCCGCGAACGGGCCGGAGCCCGCCGCCTTCAGCAGCAAGTAGATCGGCACCTCGGCCCCGAGCAGCTCGGCCGTGTCGTGATCCAACCGCCGCCCGAGGCGCAACCCGAGCGCGCTCGTGTAGAAGCGGATGGCCGCCTCGAGATCCTCGACATCGATGTTCACGAGCAAGCGGGGCATCGGTGAATCCTTTCGGTGGTGCGCGCCCGGCGGAGCCGCGACGCGGCGTCCGCGTGCGGGCGCTGGTCCGTCTTCGTCCATCCCGGGGCTCGCGGCAAGCGGGTGCCGTGGGCGGGAGAGCGCCCGCCCGCCCGCGCGGGGGGCGAGCCGCGCGGAGGCGGTCATTCGGCGCGAAATTGGGTGCTCGAAAGGTCGCTCCGGTACCGTACGCGGCGATGCTCGTCATCATCTGCTGGAACATCGAGAAGCTCACGGAGGACACGGCGCGGAGGTTCGGGGAATACGTGATGAGCGTCGTGGGGAGGCACTCGGTTCCCGTGATCGCGTTCATCTTGGAGAACAAGACGAAGCCCGAGCAAGTGATCGCCCATTTCCGGAGCTCCTCGCAGGGGAACAGCTTCGAGTATGCGTATTTGGATCTCGGCGGGTCCACGCATCGTCGCGAGAACATCATCGTGGCCTATCGCGGCCTCGAGGTGACGAGCCTCGAATGCTACGAGGATTGGGGGAGCGAGTGGTCTCAGTCCACGCAGACGAAATTCGGAGAGGAGCTCCAGAAGGAGCAGGGCATCTACGAGCTGCAGCTCCAGCGATCGCGCCGCAACCCGCCCGTGCTCCGGACGCCGCCTCCCTATCCGGAGCCGGATTCGTTCCGCAATCCCGTGCTCGTGCGGCTGCGCCTCGGGCTTCACGAGTACGCGATCGTGGCGATGCACGCTCCCGGACCGAAGGATGGTTCGAAAGATTGGGCGAAGCGTGAATACACCAAGCTCTACATGCAGGCCGTGTTGAGCACGCTGCCGGAGTGGGTCGGCGTCGTCGTCGGCGACATGAACCTCTACGGCTCGACACCGGAGAACACCGGCTTTTCGGACCTGTCGCGGAGGATCGGCGGGACCACGCTATCGGAGTCGCTCGAGCGCACGAGCTCGCGGCTCGACCGGGTCCTCGCGCGCCCGAAGGTGTCCGGCGGCATCGAGCTGTTCGAGCCCTTTTCGGGCGAGCGGGACACCAGCACGCGCTTCAGCGACCACTTCGGCGTTGGGTTCAGCGTGCAGTGGATGCCCGACATCCCGTCCATCCTCGGCTCCTCGCTGATCCCGTGGACCCTGGCGGAGAGCGAGCGCGAGTACGACGAGATGCTCTGGGAGTCGACCCAGCTCGAACGAGCGCTCGGCTCGACGGGAAAAGAGCTCGGTGAGCGCCTCCGCCAGGATGCGGAGCAAGTCGTCCGAGAGGTGGAAGCGTGGATGAAGCGGTGGCTCGAGACGCAAGGCATCGAGCTCTCGTGGAAGGTCCAGTATCGGACCTGCGACTATCTCTCCTTTTCGTACGGCGATGCGATCACGCTGCCCGAGGGCTGGTCTCTCGGGCAGGCGAGCGGGGCGGAGAACAACTGCCTCATCGACACGCTCGTGCAGCTCGTGGCTCCCCATGTCGACAGCCAGGCGCGGTCCGGCTTCGTGCCGTGGATCCGCACTCGGCTGAACACCCTCTACGGCGTGCCGCTGGAAGGCTTTCTGATGGCCGGCGTCCACTCCCTGCCCATCCTCGAAATCATCGGCACCGCCATACCCGAGTTCGATGCACACGCCTACACCGTGCATGCTCTCGCCGTGATCAACGGCGTCCAAATCGAGGAGACGACCGGAAACGGCGGCACGGACCTGTTCCTGTTCTGCAACGGCAGCCACTACGACCCGATCTTCCAGAGCTAGCCGAGAGCGACGGGCGGTCGCGAACGCGGCCGAGGCGAGAACGAAACCCCGAGCGGGCTCCGGCGAGGGGCGGCGCTCCCTCGGAAACGGAGCTAGAACGCGCTGGCCGCCCATGCCGACGAAGCCCCAACGCAGCATCGCATCCAGCAACGCTGGCACCCGCCGTGCCGCGACGGGGCGGGC
>CAYYWA010000398.1:2011-4948 GCA_964475255.1 uncultured Sorangium sp. | reverse complement strand
GCTATAGCCGCGCTGGCGCGCGTACTGCTTCATGGCGTCGTTGATCAGGTAGTCCACGGAGCACTCGAGCTCCCGGGCCATCTGCTCGAACTTCTGCCAGAGCGCCTCGCGGCACTGAAAGGTACGACTCACTTTCTTGTTGGGGTCGGTCATCAGTCGTCTCGTCGCGCCACGCGGCTTCGCGGGCGCCTCACGTCTTTCCCCCCTGCCGAGCCTTCATGGCCGGCACGATGCAGTAGGTCACGAAGTCGCCGATGGTCTTGATGTCCTTCGTCTCACGTTCCGCGCCCGTCGGCACGTCACACTTCCACTCGCAATCGTCGGCATTCGCCGGGCAGCTCGGGACAGTCGTTCGGTCGCTCGCGTGGGCGCTCACCTTCGACACGTCGGCGGGCGTCCCGACGGCATAGTAGTACCCGAGGGCGCTCAAACGCACGGGCGCCGGATGAGGCGCCTTCACATAGCGGTCGACGAGCTGAACGACCGGGGGCGACCCCTTCAGCGCGGCAATGCGGACTCCGTAGCGAAGCGGCTCGGCGATCGCCATGCCTCGGATTTTACCGAGTCGCGTAAAGAAGCCATCGAGATCGGCCGCCTCGCTCATGCGCAGCACCAGGTCGGCGGCGACCCACCGGACCTTCCAGTTTTCGTGCGAGAACAGGCCGTACAGCTTGTCGAGCACCATCGACCGGGGAAACTCGGCGGCTCGCTGCAACGCCACGTCGCGCAGCTGGTCCGGCGAGCTCGCCGCCTGAGCGATGTCGAGCACGGCCTCGGCATGGGCCGCGTTGGTGCGATCGAGGTTGTTCTGCAGGGCGGCCATCGCGCTCGCGCGGAGCTTCTCGCTCCGCGACTCGTCGCGCGCGAACGCGAGCAGATAATCGACCACCGGACGCCCGCCGAGGCGCTTCATCGAAGCCATCACGCGGAGCAGCTCCTCTTCCTGGTACTGCTTGAGCTGCTGCTGGAAGCGATCCGGCGACGGATTGAGCTTCGACGCCTTGTTGGCCGCCTGAACGATGGGCGCCTTCTCCGAGAGCCAGGCGTCGGACGCCACGTGTTGGGCGATGGCCACGAGCCGCTGGCTCCCGAGGAGCTTGGTCGCGGGATCCCCGAAGTCAGCAACGAGCTCGGCCATGCGATCGACCTTGGCCGCGCCGGGGACCATCATCGGCGGAAGCAGCCGCGCCCCTTCCGCGCGAAGCTCGCGCATCACCTGCTCGATCCCGTAGATTTGCGACGAGTCCTCGAGGCGCTCGGCGAAGTTCGTCGTGGACCACGTCGCGAGCGCCGCGCGCAACCGCTTGCGCAGGTCCGGGTCGGCAACGAGCGAGCCCCCATCGTGCGTGAGCAACGCGAACGCCGCGTCCTTGTACGGCACCGAAGGATCGCCCGGGGGCTGTCCCGCGGCCGGCTTCGGAACCGGCTTGCGCATTTCGGCTTCGAGGCGCGGCACGAGCGCCTGAACGATCGCGGAACGCGCCGCGGGCGACAGCTGCACGAGCGCCCCAACGAGCCCGATGTGCTCGTCGCTGCCCTGGATGCCCACGCGCCGTCCGTTCCTCGGCTTCATCCCGATGAGCGTCAGCGCTGCCTCGACACGAAGCTCGAGCGGGTACTTGTCGTGGACGAGCACCGCCACGAGCTTCTTTGGGCCTTGGGACCGCGTCGCCCAGCGCTCGATGTCCTCGGTGCTGGTGCGGCAAGCACCAGAAGTAAGCGCGGCGACGATGGTGGCCATGGCCAGGATCCGGCCCGTGGGAGCCCCCGGCTGCATCGCGTTTCGACTGCTCCGTCTTCTCTCGCCCCGCGGGCACCATTTTGCCGCGCCAAAGCGAGGATTCGGATAGTACAGCCTAGCGGTACTCGGACTCAAGTGCAGTGGAACGCCCGGCCCCGCGCGCCGGGCAGCGCCGCGTCGCGCCGCCGAAAGTTGGTAGAAACGAGTGAGTCCATGTAGTTACATGTGGTTCATGGGCGTACGCTTGTTCAGTCCTCGGCCGGTCGAGGACGCGACGTTGGCCCCCGCGCAAGGGGGCGCACGGCTCCCCTACGGCCGGCTCTGGGAGGCCGCCGCGCTGCTGCTCTTCGCCGGCTCGCTGTTCTTCGTGCTGGCGCTCGCGAGCTACGCCGTAGACCCGCTGGATCCGCGTGTCGTCGGGGGCAACTGGGTGGGCGCCGTGGGGGCAGCGATCGCGGGAGCCCTGGTGCAGGCGTTCGGGCTCGTGGCGTGGCTCGTTCCGCTCGAGCTCGTGCTGGTCGGCGCGCCGCTGTTCCGCGGACGAAAGCCGGAGAATCTGCCCCTCCGGCTGGCCGGCGACCTCGTCGTCGCGATCGTCCTGGCGGCGCTCGTGGAGGTCGCTGCGCCCGGAGCCACCGCGTTCGGAAAAGCCGCGGCCTCCGGCGACGTCGGGCTCCTGTTCGGGGAGCTGATGCAGGAGTTCTTTTCCACGATCGGCTCGTTCCTCGTCGGGCCGACCGTGGTCGGGCTCATCTTGATCGGGCGCAGCAGCTTCTCGTTCATCGAGGCATCGCGTCGCACCGCCGAGGCGCTGGGTCGGCTCGTGGCGCGGCTCGTCGCGCTCGCGGGGCGCCTCTCCGCGGCGTGGAAGGAGGCCCGCGCGCTCGGTCGCGCCGAACGCCGCGCCGAGCTCGAGAAGGAAGCCGCCATCGAGCCCGCCGATCCGGACGCGGCGCTGCTCATGCAGCTCGACGATGGCGCGAGCGAGTGGATTCCCATCGACCAGACGGGGCCGCTCCCGCTCGCCGTTTCGAACACGCTCCGCCGGCGCGGTCAAAAGGAAGAGGCGGCAGCCGCCGACTCCCCCTCCACGACGCGTGAGTTCCGCAAGGACGCCCCCGAGCCAAACGCCGAGAATGCCGCCGACGACGGCAAGGAGGAAGCAGACGACGAACGCGACGAGGCGGAGGCCGAAG
>CAYYWA010000398.1:0-2001 GCA_964475255.1 uncultured Sorangium sp. | reverse complement strand
CCGCGACCGCGACGCCTGCGAGCCGGAGACGGCCGAGGCTAAACCCGAGCGGCCCGAGCCGCGCAGAAAGCGCGCCGCCGGCCCGGAGATCGTCGATACCGAGCCCGAGCGCGCCGTCGAGCGCGCGCCCGACGCCCCGGCGGTTCAGGTGCGCGACGACTTCCAGCTGCCGTCGTTCGACTTGCTCGAGCCCGCTCCCGCCAAGTTCACCGGGATCGACGAAGCCAAGCTGCGCGAGAACAGCGCGCTGCTGGTGAAGACCCTGCTCGACTACGGCGTGCAAGGGACCGTCGAGGCCATCCTCCCCGGCCCGACCGTGACGATGTACGAGGTCTCCTGCTCGGCGGGCACCAAGGTGAGCAAGGTGGCCGCGCTGGTCGATGATCTCGCGCTCGGGCTCTCGCGCAAGGTGCGGATCATCGCGCCCATCCCCGGCAAGAATCGCATCGGCTTCGAGCTGCCCAACGACGATCGCATCCCGGTGAGCCTGCGCGAGCTCGTCGAGGACCAACGCTTCGACAAGATCGCCGAGAAGGCGCCGCTGCCGGTCGTGCTCGGGCGCGACATCGTCGGAAAGCCCTTCTACGCCGACCTCGCCTCGATGCCCCACGTCATCGTGGCGGGCGCGACGGGTGCGGGGAAGAGCGTCGGGCTGAACGTGATGCTCTCGAGCCTCCTGTTCAAGCGCACGCCGCAGGAGCTGCGATTGCTCATGGTCGATCCGAAGGTCGTCGAGCTGCAGCCCTACGCCGACATTCCCCACATGCTCCTCCCGGTCGTCACCGACATGAAGCAGGCCGCGACGGCGCTGCGTTGGGCCGTGGACGAGATGGAGCGCCGCTACCAGCTCTTCGCCAACGCCGGGACCAAGAACATCGTGACGTACAATGCGTGGGTCCGACGCGTGCAGGCGGGGGAAGCGCCCGCACCGCCGCCGGAAGAGGTCGAGGCCCTGTCCCCCGATGGCGCCGTGGTCAGCGTGCCGCCGGCGCGTTCCGGCTCGGACGGCCGGATGCTGCCGGGAAAGCTGCCTTACATCGTGGTGGTGGTCGATGAGTTCGCCGACCTCATGATGCAGCAGGGCAAAGAGGTGGAATCCTCGGTCGCGCGCCTCGCGCAAAAGGCACGCGCCGCCGGAATGCACGTCGTGCTCGCGACGCAGCGGCCGAGCGTCGACGTCATCACGGGCATGATCAAGGCGAACTTCCCGACGCGGATCGCCTTCCGCGTCGCTCAGAAGGTGGACAGCCGGACCATCCTCGACGAGCAGGGCGCCGAGCACCTCCTCGGCCGCGGCGACATGCTGATCAAGCTGAACGGCTCCACGGAGACGTACCGCGTTCAGTGCCCGTTCGTGAGCGAGGAAGAGGTGGGCCGGCTCACGGATTTCCTCCGCACCCAGGGCACGCCTCAGTACAACGACGCCATTTTGGAAGCCGATCGCGAGTCGAGCAACGGCGACAGCGATGACGACCTCGACCCACGCTTCGACGAGGCCGCGCGAATCGTGGCCGAAACGCAGCGATGCTCGACATCGTGGCTCCAACGCAAGATGACCATCGGCTACAATCGCGCCGCGAAGATCGTGGAGGCGATGGAGAAACGCGGCATGGTGGGGCCTCCGAACGGTGCCCGCGACAGGGAGGTCTTCCTGCCACCGCCGTGACGATCCACGCTCTTTTCCCGGGCAAACGCCGGCATCGCGCGAGGCCCCTCCCTGTGATATCCGAGTCACTCGATGATGCTGCGTGATGCGCCGCCGCCTTTTCCGCAGGCGCTCGACGACGATGACGACGACGTCGCGTGGAACCTGCGGACGGCCGACGCTCAGTGGCGGCGAGGAGCGCGTGCAGACGCGCTCGAATGGCTGGCCCGGGCGGTCGATACCGCGATCGACGCGGGGCGCATCGAGCGCGCGCGGGACCTCCAGCAGCATCTGAACGCGTTGAACGCGGCGCTGAAGGCCGGCTGGGCCCCCGACCCCCCCACCCGCGGCGGGGT
>CAYYWA010000397.1:0-4956 GCA_964475255.1 uncultured Sorangium sp. | reverse complement strand
AACAGCGCGCTCTTCGAGTGGGAAGGCGAGCAGGTGCGCATGGTCACGACCGACGGGCATCGGCTCTCCAAGATGGAAACGGTCGTTCAGGGGCGACACGCCTCGGCGACCTTGCTCATCCCGCAGAAGGGCGTGCTCGAGCTCAAGCGTCTGTGCGACGAAGCGGCGACGGAGGCGAAGGGCGAAGGCGGGGACGTCAGCGAGATCCAGATCGTCCCGGGCGGCCCGAACGTGTTCTTCGATCTGCCGGGGTTGCGCTTCTCGGTGAAGCTCGTGGACGCGCAGTTCCCGCCGTACCAGCAGGTCATCCCCGAGCACAGCGAACGGGCGGTGCGCGCGCCGCGAGCCGAGCTTGCCGATGCGCTCAAGGCGGTCTCCGTCGCGGCGAGCGACCGCACGGGCGGCGTGAAGCTCACGGTGTCGGCCGGGAAGATGCGCTTCGAGAGCGAGAGCCCCGAGAGCGGCGCCGGCTTCGACGAGGTGATCGTCGACTACGACGGACCCGAGGTCACGATCGGCTTCAACGCGCGCTACTTCCTCGACGTGCTCGCGGCGATCGACGACGACGAGGTCGTGCTCGGGATCAGCGGCGAGCTCGACCCGGCCGTGATCAAGCCCGCGAACACGAGCGGCACGACGACGTACGTCGCCGTCGTGATGCCGATGCGGATTTGAGCGCCGCCATCGAACCGCGTCGCGTCGCGTTCCGCCGCATCGCGGTGAGCGGGTTCCGCAACCTCGCGGACGCCGAGCTCATTCCGGGCCCTGGGCTCACCTTGATCACGGGAGACAACGGCCAGGGCAAGACGAGCTTGCTCGAGGCCTTCTACTTCGTCGCTACGAGCCGGAGCTTTCGCACCGAGAAGCTCGTCACCCTCGTGCAGCAAGGGCGCGAGCGTCTCGGCGCCCGCGCCGAAATCGAGGAGGGTGCGCGCACGCGCGAGCAGCGAGCGGAGATCGTTCGAGGCACACGGCGCGTGGCCATCGACGGCAAGCGCCCGAAGCGCCTCGTCGACTACGCGCTGCGCACGCCCGTCGTCGCCTTCCACCCGGGGGATCTCGAGCTCGTCTCCGGAGCGGCCTCGGTGCGGAGGCGGTTGCTCGACCGCGTCGCGTTGTTCGTCGACCCGCACGGGTACGATGCGCGGGGCGCCTACGAAAAGGCCGTGAAGGAGCGCCAGCGCGTCCTCGAGGAGCGGGGCGAGCGCGCGCCGGACCTCGAGGCGTACGAGCCGCTCATCGCCGAGCACGGTGCGCGTTTCCAAGCCGCGCGCACCGCAGCCGCGCAGGCCCTCATCGAGCACCTGGTTCCCGCGTTCGCGCGGATCGGCCCCGATGGTCTCGCGCTCACGGCGCGGTACCTCCCGGGCGGGAGCACGGATCCCGAGGTGTTTCGCCGCGAGCTCCGCGAGCGCCGGGGCCGCGATCGGCAGCGCCTCGCACCCACGTTCGGTCCGCAGCGGGACGAGCTCGAGCTCGGGGTGGGAGAACACCCCGCGCGCTTCCACGCCTCTCAGGGTCAGCAGCGGCTCGTCACGCTCGCGCTCAAGCTCGCGGAGCTCGCGTGCATCACGGCGGCGCGCGGGGTCCTCCCGGTGCTGCTCCTCGACGACGTCTCGAGCGAGCTCGACCCACACCGAAGCCTCGCCGTGCACGAGCTCTTGCGCACGAGCGGGGGTCAAGTTTTCGTCACCACACCACGGCCCGAGTTGCTCGCCGCGTTCGCGGGGACGGCGGAGCGCGTCGAATGGACCGTCGAGAACGGGCGAGTTTTCGCCCCCTGATCGCCTCGAGGGACCACGGAGGAAACCGCCAAAGCCGTGGAAGACGACGCCGAGCCGGACAGCCGCGTCGAGCCAGCCTCTCGGAATTCACTCTCGCCGGGCCCAGCAAATTTAGGCTCGGAAACGACCCTGTCCGGACGAAACGCGGACCGCGGATCCCCGTGCTCCGGGCGGGCGCGCGAAGCACCCCGAGCGAGCCGGATCCGCCAAGCGGCAAGGTGCCGTTTCTGGCGGAATTTATGCTGGAATCGGCTTGCGGAGGGCTCGAGAAATGGCTATACATAACCGGTGTTTCCGGGTCGGCTCGGAGAGCCCGGTAGGGCGCTCGAGGTGCCGCTCGCCCCGTACCGCGACCAGCAGCCGATCCCCCGCTCCACGAGGCTCCAAAAGCCAGCTCAGCGGGACCAGCAAAGGACTCTGAAGTGACCACAGCGGCTGAAGACGCGACGCAGAACACGTCCCGCTACGATTCCAGCAACATCACGGTTCTCGAGGGGCTCGAGGCGGTTCGCAAGCGCCCCGGGATGTACATCGGGGACGTCCACGATGGCTCCGCCTTGCATCACCTCGTGTGGGAGGTGGTGGACAATTCCGTCGACGAGCACCTCGCCGGTCATTGCTCGACCATCTGGGTGACCGTGCACTTCGACGGCTCGATCACCGTCGAGGACGACGGTCGCGGGATCCCGGTCGGGATTCACGAGCGCGGCGTCAGCGCCGCGGAGATCGTGATGACCGTGCTGCACGCCGGCGGCAAGTTCGATCACTCGAGCTACAAGGTCAGCGCGGGGCTCCACGGGGTCGGTGTGAGCGCCGTCAACGCCGTCTCCGAGTCGCTTCGGCTCGAGATCAACCGTGACGGCAAGGTGTGGTTCCAGGAGTACCGGCGCGGCGTTCCCCAGGCGCCGCTCGCCGCCCTCGGCGAGAGCGATCGCACGGGAACCAAGGTCACCTTCAAGCCCGATCACGAGATCTTCAGCAACACCGAGTACAGCTTCGACATCCTCGCGAATCGGCTGCGTGAGCTCGCCTTCTTGAACTCGGGGCTCGTCATCCACCTCACGGACGAGCGCGGCGAGGCGCGCAGCGAGGTCTACGAGTACAAGGGTGGAATCCGCGAGTTCGTCGCGCTGCTCAGCAAGACGAAGGAGCCGGTCCACGAAGAGGTGATCGCGTTCACCGGCGAGTTTCCGTCCGGTGAGGGCAAGGCGAGCATCATCGTCGATCTCGCCCTGCAGTGGACGAACAGCTACTCCGAGCAGGTCCTCTGCTACACGAACAACGTCTTCAATCGTGACGGTGGCACGCACCTCACCGGCCTCAAGGGGGCGCTCACGCGGTCGCTGAACGCCTACGGCCAGGCGCAGAACCTGTTCAAGGAGGCGAAGGGCGGCCTGTCCGGAGAGGACGCGCGCGAAGGCATCACGTGCGTGATCCACGTGAAGCACCCCGACGCCTCGTTCGATTCGCAGACGAAGAGCAAGCTCGTTTCGAGCGAAGTGAAGGGCATCGTCGAGAACGCCGTCTCCGAGCACCTCGCGCGCTACTTCGAGGAGCACCCGCAAACGGCGAAGAAGATCCTCGAGAAGGCGGTCATTGCCGCGAAGGCGCGCGAGGCAGCGCGCAAGGCGCGCGAGGTCGTCCGCAAGGGCGTGCTCGACAGCACCTCGCTGAGCGGAAAGCTCGCCGATTGCCAGAGCAAGGATCCGACGATCAGCGAGCTTTACATCGTCGAGGGAGAGAGCGCCGGCGGCAGCGCCAAGCAGGGGAGGGACCGCCACTTTCAGGCCATTTTGCCGCTCAAGGGCAAGATCCTGAACGTCGAGCGCGCGCGGCTCGATCGCATGCTCTCGTCGCAAGAGGTCGCCACGCTGATCTCGGCGCTCGGCTGCGGCTTGGACGAAAAGGGTCAGTTCGATCTGAGCAAGCTCCGCTACCACCGCATCATCCTGATGACGGACGCGGACGTGGACGGCAGCCACATCCGAACGCTGCTGCTCACGTTCTTCTACCGGCAGATGCGTGAGCTCATCGAGCGGGGGTATCTCTACATCGCGCAGCCGCCGTTGTTCGGCGTTCGCAAGGGCAAGAAGTACCTCTACCTCAAGGACGCCGCAGCGCTCGAGCGCTACCTCACCGAGAACGGGATCGAGGACTTGACGGTGCAAGCCCAGCGCGGCCCGGTGCTCTCCGGAACTCCGCTCTACAACTTCGCGTCACGCCTGCGCTCGCTTCGCGGCGTGCTCGCGAAGATCGATCGCCGCGCCGACGCCCGCGTCGTGGCCGCGCTCTTTCGCACGGCGCCGCTCGGCCTCGCGGACTTCCGCGAGCGCGAGAAGGTCGACGAAGCGGCGCAGAAGCTCGAGGTGGCGCTGACCCAGCGTTATCCGGACATGTGTCCGCTCAAGGTCGTCGTCGAGTGGGACAAGGCGCACGGTTCCGGCCGTCTCGTCGCCAAGTTCCGCCCCGGCGCGTCGACGCGCCCGGCCGCGATCGACTGGGAGCTCGCCGACCCGGCCGAGGACCACGAGCTCCGCACGAGCTGGGGGGACATTCGCACGCACGGGCCCGCCCCCGACGTCGCGCGCATCGGGGACGGCGAGCCCATCACGCTGGACGACCCCGAGGCGCTCGAGGCCTTCATCGCCGAGCGCGGTCGGAAGGGCATGCACATCACCCGCTACAAGGGTCTCGGTGAAATGAACGCCGAGCAGCTCTGGGAAACCACCATGAGCCCGGACGCCCGCACGCTCCTCCAGGTCAAGATCAACGATCCGGTCCGTGCGGACGAGCTCTTCAGCGTGCTCATGGGTGACCAGGTCGAGCCGCGCCGGCAGTTCATCGAAGAGAACGCGCTGAACGTCCGCAACCTCGACATCTGAGCGCGGCGCTCGCACGGGAGCAAGCCAGCGATCGGCTCTGCTGACCCTGGCGCGACTCGGGGAGGGCGGCGCGAGCCGCCCCTGCGAAACGAACTCGGCGGTCTAGGGCTCGAGCTCGTCGAGCTCGAGCTGCAGGCGCGCAACTCCTGGGCGCCCAGGGTCTTCGCTCGAGTCCCCGTGTTGGCCGCCATCACCCGCCTTTCCCGCCGTGGTATCCGCGTTGTCCAGGCCCGTGATGCTGCTTCCAACGTGGACGACTCCGATGACGATTCCGCCGGCCCCACCTCCGC
>CAYYWA010000396.1:0-4958 GCA_964475255.1 uncultured Sorangium sp. | reverse complement strand
CGGGGTGCGCGGCTCTTGGCGACGCGCAGGCAGGCAACAAACGTCGTGAGCAGAGCAGATCCGATATCCGTCGATTCGTCGCACGAGCGCCCGGATCGCAAGCGGCTGAACGGAACCGAACACTCGTCGATCACTCCGTCTGCGTCTACAACGCCACCCGAATGCGTTCGGGCTGGTCGCACCTCGGGACTACTCGACCGCTCAGCCTAGATTTCGGGCTGACGCCGGAGGGGATGGCCGAGACCGAAGCGGATTTCCTGACGAATTCGCGTTCGGCGCGCGCAGCGATAGCAGCGCTATCGCGAGCACGACGGGCGCGAAGGCGGCGGAAAGACGCGAGATCGGCTTCACCCGAACAGGAAGCTCGAAATCCAGACTGAGCTCGACCAGCGACAGCCGCTTTGAAGCCACCTGCTGCGCCATGCCTCGTCGATTCGAACTCGCCGAGAACGAGCACTCATCTCTTGCGTCGGTCGTTGCCAACCGAATCTCGAGGACGCTATCCGAGTCCACGATGACGCCCGTGTCTGGGGCGGCGATGTCGAACGGTTAGAGTGCTTCGACCCGTTGCCCGGGGCGACCTTGGGTGCGCTGCGCACGAAATCATGGGGCCGCACGGCGAGGTGCCCGCGCGCGTGGCCATTGAGAAATGAGAGCGGTGTCGAGTCGAAGAATTGCCTACGACGGACCTCGATAGCGAGGCGTCGTCATCGAGATCTCACCGCCGAACGAGCACCTATAGGGAAGGATCGAAACGAGACCGATTTCGTTTGCGTGGGCGATCGTTCTGGGTAGAGTGGGCGCTCGGTTCGGGTCAGGTCAGGTGGATACGCGGGTAGTGCGGCGATCGTAGCGATACGGGAGTGGCCGGTGCGAGCGGCGCACCTAACCGCAAACGAGCGAGGTCGTGGAGGAAAACCATGCAGGATCGGGGTGTTTCTCGGTGGGTGATCGGGTCAGTGGCGGCGCTGTTGTCTGGGTGCGGCTCGGAAAGAGCGGGCTTGGGCGGTGAGGGCGAGTCGGTCGGAAGCTTGAATCAGGCGATCATCGGAGGGACTCAGGCGGACGCGACGGATCCCGTCACGATGGCGGCGATCGTGTACGAGTACCTCGATGCGAGCGGAAACTTCAGCTACGGGCTCCAATGCACCGGCACGCTGATTGATTCGCGCCACGTGCTCACGGCAGCGCACTGCTTCACTCAGCAGATCGGCAGCGCGATGATCGACTGGTCGGGACTTCGGGTGAAGGTGGGGCTCTCACCGGCCATTCTGAGCCAAGGGCTTGCCGCGAAGGAGATCGAAGCGGTCTTTCGGCACCCAGGGTACCGGGCCGGCGAGGCGGGGACGGACATCGCCGTGGTCCGCTTGAAACAGGAGCAGACCCTTCCGCCCGTCGCGCTGCCGACCGCGGGCTTGCCCTCCGGGCTCGCATCGGGCTCACCCGTGTTGGCGCAAGGGTACGGGCTGACGAGCTCGGGCCTCCCCGATCGCCTGCAGCGCGTAGACCTCGTGTACTTCGGCCAGGGCGAGGCCTGCAAACAGTACGACGACGCGCACACCGATCCAAACGACGACCGAACGAATTCGCTGGACGATATCGCTGCAAACGAGCTCTGCGTCGGGCGTCCCCAAGGCTCGACGACGGATGCGGGAACGTGCTTCGGTGACAGCGGCGGGCCCGTGCTCTTCGACACGGGATCGGGGTGGGTCCAGATCGGGGTCACGTCTCACGGCGCGCCGCGCACGCGTTGTGGCGACGACGTGCCCGACGTGTTTACGTCGGTCGCCGACAACATCGCCTTCATCCAGGCGGTGACGAGCGGCGGGACACGGGTGGACTTGAGCGGTGACGGCGTGCCGGAGACGACGCTCCTGCTGAGCGAGGGCCTGTCCACGCTGCAGCTGCACGTTCGCTACGACGCCGGTCAGGAGCCGCCGGGCGCTGGGGGCGACCTGCTGCCGATCGATACGGGAATCCCGATCTTGCATGCACGCCGGGCCCAGGTGGACTACCTGCAGGCGATCCAAGTCGTGGATCTCGACGGGGACGCCGGGGACGACGTTCGCGTCGAGGTGGACGGGCTACGCGCGGATTTCCGGGCCACGAGCCTCTACAGCGCCGCCACGCCGCTTCTCGGGTGGAACGGGATTCCGTCGGCCGACGAGAGCGACGGGCGATTCCTGACGCTGGCGACGCGCGGGCTCGAGACGGTGGAGCGACCGTACTTCCGAGCCTACCTGACGACGAACTCGATGTGGATCCCCGGGTCGAGCCCGCAGCCCCGTTCGATCGAGCTCGGCATCTTCGATGCGAACACGGGCGGCGTCTTCGACTTCGGCGGAGCCGGCGTCAAGACGTGCGTGCGCGTCTACCCGGACCCGAATACCGATGGTCCCGACAACGACGTCGATGCGAACGGGCAGCCGCTCGCGCCCGTCGTCGCCATGCAGTTCGCCGGGAGCGAGGGAGACGACTCGTGGGTGTACAGCGATACGATCGTTCCCGACGCGCGCGCGTACAACGGTGAAAACTGGGGGTATCGCCTGGAGGTCTTCCTCGCGCCGGAGAGCACCGCGGACGGTCACGACGCCTGCAACGACCGCCCGGAGACGCAGCCCATTCCGGAGAACCTCCTCAACGGCTTCAAGATCCGCACGACGGCCGACATGAAGGTCTCGGACGTCGATTTCTCGTTCGTGGCCGTGGACGCTCTCGGCGACTACACGCCTCACACCGAGTCTCCGACGGAATGGAAGGACACGACTTACCAGGGCTTCTTCAACTTCCCGTTCTACGTCGGACAGAGCACCAACTGGGCGACCTTCTACAACGCCGACGCGGACGACCAGGATCATCCGTCGACCGCCCGCGCCCTTGGAAAGAACCACGAGATTCACTCCCGCGTGTACGCGTACACCTTGGAAGGGCACCTCTTCTTTCCGGCCACCGAGTATCCCGACGAGACGCCAGCGGGGCGCCCCTCTGGAGGGTACGAGCCCAACGACTTGAGCGTGGAGAACGGCGATCACGAGACGGCCGGGCTCTCGCTGCACCCGCTCGGCAACTTTCCCCAAGATCAGCAGGCGCCGGATCACGATCCGGTCTACGGCGCCTGGCTCTGGGAGCACGTAAACGACACGAACAACGTCCACATCTGGGTCGTCCGCGGCTCGCCGCAGCACCTGGACTTCGTCGCCGGCAACGGCAAATGGCGCGGGGCGACGGCGGCGAGGGCGCGCTTGCGCTGGATCGACGACCCGGGTCTCGAGGACCGACTGCCGATCGTCCTCGGCTCGCCCGGCGACGGTCTCGTCGTCGTGCGCACCGCGCTCGAAGCCAGAGCGGTGCTCGGGAACACGAGCAGCTCGATGGACGGGCTCAAGGCCGAGCTTCTGGCAGCCAAGCTGAACGTGAAGCGAGCGCGCGAGCGCGGGGAGGACCTCGGCAGCGCGCTGGTTTACGGCACCACGCATCGCGTGCGCGATCTGCTCGACCGTGCCAACGAGCTCGTGGCGATGGCAAGCGGAGCGCCGGGCGACGAGGTGGTCGCGCTGCAAAGCGCGCTCGCCGTCGCCAACTCGGGTGAGGTGACGTACGTCGTGCTCCCCACCGACGAGAAGGGGCGCGAGGATCCCGACGGGGACGGCGTGATCGCGAACCTCGACAATTGCCCGCTCGCCGGAAATCCAGACCAGGTCGACAGCGACGGCAACGGCATCGGCGATGCTTGCGAGCCGACGCCGTTCGTCCGCTGCGTCTTCTCACAAGGAGGGAACCAGCGGTTGGCCGTGTTCGGCTACGAGAACCGCCACACGGATCGGCGGATCGCCGTCGGCTACAACAACCGCTTCACGACCGGAGCGCCCGACCGCGGCCAGCCGGTGGTGCAGCACGCGGGCAGAGTGGAACGCGCCGTAACCGTGCCCTTCACCGGGGAGATCACCTGGCTCTTGGGCGGCAAGACCGCGACCGCGAGCTCGGCCTCGCCCGCGTGCGACCTCGACGATTTCTTCGGCACGCCCGTGGCCGATCGCGTGGTCGCGTATGCCAGCGGCGAGATGCAGTTGGCGGATCGAGTGACGACGTCGCCGGACGCCGTGCTCGTCAACGCTGGGAACGGCGTGCTCGAGATCGGCGTCGACGCGGTGGTCGGGCCCGTACTTTCGAAGGGCTCCGTGCAGCTCCGGAACTTCGGGCAGGTGTTCGGCGATCTGCGAACGGGAGGCAGCCTCACCGTGCAGAGCGGTGGCGAAGTCCTCGGCGACGTGGTCGAGGGCACGGATCCCGGCGCGAGCCCGCTCGCCTGGCAAATCGCCTTCCCGGCGCCGAGCGGCGGAGACGTCCGCCTGGAGCCGGGGCAGAGCGCGACGTTGACCCCGGGCTCGTACGGTGAGCTGTCCGTGAAGAACGGGGCGACCGTCACCCTCGCAGCCGGCGTCTACCACTTCGACCGGATCAGCCTCGAGGCGGGCTCAATCCTGGTCACGAACCCGGAAGCGGCGACCACGATCTCCGCGAAGTCCGGACTGACCGTTCGCGGTACCGTGGTGAGCGACGGCACGGCTCCTGGTTTGACGCTCGCCTACTTCGGCACCGAGGCCGCCTTCGTGGAAACGGGGCTGGCCGCTCGCATCGCCGCCCCGAACGCCGAGCTGGTTCTGGGCGGCCAAGGGCAGGGCTTCGTCGGGCAGTTCTTCGCGAAGCGGCTGGTGGTACGGCCCGATTGCACGCTGACCTACGCTTCGCTCTGAGCCAAAGCGTGGCACACTCGGCTTCGATGCGCGCTCGCCGCTTCTCGTGGACTCTCCTGATCGCTGGCGTGGCGGCGCTGGGGATCGGGACGAGCTGCGGCGGGCGCTCGGAGCAGTGCTCCGGAGAGGCCTGCGCGAACGAAGACGGCGGGCCGGGGGGCGGCGCGCCGACGGGCGGCAGCGCGGGCGCGGGGGGCGCTTCGG
>CAYYWA010000395.1:0-4969 GCA_964475255.1 uncultured Sorangium sp. | reverse complement strand
GCCTGGCTTCGGGCGGCGCTTCGGGCGCGCCCTCCGGCGGCGCGTTCGCGAGCGGCGGCAGCGGTGCGGTCTCCGGCGGCGGCAGCGGTGGCGCGAGCGAAGGGGGCAGCGGCGCCGTGTCGACTCAAGCCGGCTTCCCGGGCGCCGGCACGAGCGGAGGCGACTCGGGCGGCTCGTCCGGACAGGGCGGCGGCGGCTTCGGACAAGGCGGAGGCCCGGGCCAGGGAGGCGGCGGCTTCGGCAAGGGCGGCGGCATGGGTCAAGGCGGTGGCATGACCGGCGAAGGCGGGGGCATGATGGGTCCGGGTGGAAACACGGGCTCGGGAGGCACCACGCCGCAGCCGCAGGAGTGCAACCGGCCGCAAGGGAACGAGGCGTTCACGACTCGGTTCTGGGATTGCTGCAAACCCTCGTGCGCATGGAGCAGTCCAAACGGCGGCAATACCCCTCCGGGACGGAATCCCGCGAGGACCTGCGGTCAACAGAATCAAACCGTGGACGGCAACACGGGCAGCGCGTGCTCCAGCGGCGAACAAGGGTTCGCGTGCTGGGACTACTCCCCGTGGGCCGTGAACGACACGCTCTCTTACGGCTTCGTCGCACACAACCAGGGTCAATGCGGCCAGTGTTACGAGCTCAAGTTCACGGGTGAGTCCAACAGTCAGCCTGGGGACCCTGGCGCGGCGGCGCTGTGCGGCAAACGCATGATCGTTCAGGCGATCAACATCGGGAGAATCGACGGGAATCAGTTCGACATCATGATCCCCGGCGGTGGAGTCGGCGATTTCAACGCCTGCTCCCGCCAATGGGGCGTCCAGGACCATCAGCTCGGGGAACGCTTCGGCGGGCTCCTCCTCGCCTGTCAGAAGAGAGACAACGAGATCGAAGCGCGGAAGCGTTGCACGCTCGACGCCTGCAACCAGCTCTTCGCCAACAACCCGCAGCTCCTGGCCGGATGCAAGTGGCAGGTCGAGTGGTTCCACGCGGCGGACAACCCGAAGGTCGTCTACCAGCAAGTCTCCTGCCCGCCCGAGCTCACGCAAAAATCCGGGCTGCAGTGAGGCGCAGCCTCCGCCGCATCCCGGCGCTCAAAAGCTGATGTCGAGCGCCGGGAGGAAATCGCCCATTTGGTCTGGTGCGTTGCCTCGCGACACTTGATTGCCGAGGCCGAGGCGTCCTTCGAAGGCGTCTCCCCAGCACTTGACGCTCCCGTCGTCCAGGAGCGCGCAGTTGTAGTTGTCACCGGTGAAGAGAGCCTTCGCGGTTCTACCCGTGCCGAAGTCGATCGGTGGCAGCGCGTCTCCCATGTCGGCGCCGTCCCCGCGCGGATCTGGATCGCCCTGTCCGAGCTGATCCGAGCGGCCGTCTCCCCAACACTTCACCGTATCGTCGTCGAGTAGCGCGCAGGTGTGGAGGTCCCCCGCAATCAGCGCGCGAGCCTGACGCCCGGTACCCAAGTTCACGGTTTGCGACGGCGGGGTATGGCGCGGCACGGTGTCTCCGAGGCCGAGCTGCCCGTACTGGTTGTCTCCCCAACACTTCACCTGGTAGTTGTCGAGCAATGCACAGGTGTGCATACTGCCCGCCGCAATCGCGCGCGCATAGCGTCCTGTGCCAAGCGCGACGCGAACGTTGATCAGGCTCTCGCGACTCCCCCCGCGCGGCTCGGTGTCGCCGAGACCGAGCTGGCCGTGCGAGTTGCTTCCCCAGCACTCGACGCCATCGTCCTCGAGCAGCACGCAGGCATGATAGTTGCCGACGCTGAGGGCAACGACGTCGTAGCCGTTGTCCGGAAGGGCATACGGGAGATTTTCTCCCATGTCGTCCGGGCTGCCGCCACGATCGCGCGTATCGCCGATTCCTAGCCGACCGTCGGAATTGTATCCCCAGCACTTCACCCGCTTGCTCTCGAGGAGCGCGCACGTGTGCCCGTTGCCGGCAGAAACGGCGAGAACGGGTTCCCCGAGCTCCACCCGCTTGAGATTGTCGCCCATGCTCCCGGTTTCGCAGCCGCGCGAGTTGTGATCGCCGGATCCAAGCTGGTAGTAGCGATTGTTCCCCCAGCACTTCACGGTCTTGTCGTCCAACAACGCACAGGTGTGCTCCTGCCCGACGGTGACGGCCGTCACGTGCACGCCGGTGCCGACGTTCACGGCCGGGAGATCCGCGAGCGTGTCGGTGAAGTCGGTCCCATAATAGGTTTCGAGCCCGATTCCGCAGCCGACGCCCCAGCACTTCAGCATGCCGTTGGCGCCGAGAGCGCAGGTGTGTCGACCGCCCGAGAGCTGGACCGCCTCCCCGCGGCAGCTCGGGGAACAGCCGTCGGCGCCGACGTCGTTCCCGTCGTCACACTGTTCGGGCGGTTGCACCACGCCATCCGGGCACCCGGGAGGCACACACTGCGCCGTAGCTCCGTCTTCCACGCAGGTGCCGTCGCAGTCCGACTCGTCTCTCGAGACGAGATCGGCCCCGCAGGTGATCACGACGTCTCCGTCGCAGAAGGAGGCCCCGGGCGTGCGATCCTCGCATCCGGACGCGATCGGTCGGCACTCGCCCGGCTCCCCACTGCAGTTCTCCTCGGCTCCGCACGACGTAGTCGGAACCCACTGGCCGTTTTGGCACTCGAGACGATCCTTCTGCGCCACGCCAGCGCAAACGATGGCGCGTTCTTCGGTGCACTCGTCTTCGGGCGTTCCTCCCGCGTCCCCGCCGTTGGCCGCGCCCGCGGCTCCTGCCGAGCTACCGGATTCCGCCGAACCGCCGGAACCTGCCGAGCCGCCTACGAGGGTCTTGCCGCCGGCACCGGCTGCCGCCATGCCCCCTTGGTTCGGCGCGCCTCCGTTCCCCGACTTGCCTCCCGCGGCGGAATGTCCGCCACTTCCGCCATCGGAATCCCCTGCAGCACCGGACGCGGCGGGGCTCCCGTTCCCGGCGGCTTCCCCGCCTCGAGAAGGGACGTCGACACCATGCGAGCCGCCCTCGGCGCCGAATGAGTAGTCCGCCCTTTCGGCAACGTTGCAGGCAGCACCGATGACGCCTGCGCAGACCCACGGTGCCCCGAAACGGCACGCAACGCACCAGCGATCCACACGCATGTTCCGTTCTGCCAACTTGGTCATGTCACCACACCACCTTCGTGGCCAGATAGCATCTCGCAGCGCGGCTCACCACCGAGCGACGGTCTCCGCTGCGAGCCGCTGAGCCTTCGCGGCCGCCCATGTCGGGATTTCCGGTCGCCGCCGGCCATCGCGGCGCACCGCCGAGCCTTCCCCAACGATCGGTCTCGGTGTGCGCGGTTAGCCGCGGTGATGGCGCACGTCGCGGACTTGGCGGAGCATCGCCTCGTGCTGACGGAGGCCCCGCTGGCGAACGCCGAAGCGGTTGGCGAGTCCGAACACCTCGGGGAGATGTTGCCAGAACGGCCCCCTGCGGCCGAGCAGCTTGAGCGCGCCTTTGAGCAGGCCCGCCATGCGCGGGCTCAGCACGGTCTCGGCGTTCGTCATCCAGTTCGGGTGCGATTCGGCGGCGCGCACCAGGGTTCCGTAGAGCTCGCCGAGGTCGAGCTTGGGGGAGACGAACCAGGAGGGCAAAAACAAAGGGTCGTCTTCGGCGAACCAGCCCATGGCCTTGCACGTGCGCTCGAGGGGCGTTCCGGCGTACACGCGAATGCCGGTGGAGAAGAGCACCATGTGGTTCGGCGGGATGTGCTCTTCGCAGAACGCGAGGGTCTCGCGGACGGTGTCCATCGTCTCGTCGGGGGCACCGAGCATGAAGAACCAATACGTCGGAAGCTCGGCCTCGACGAGCGCGCGCGCGGCGCGGATCACGGCCTGCTTCGAGAAGCCCTTGTCGAGCGTCTTCAGGGTGATCTCGGAGGCGCTCTCGGGCGTGCACATCACGCTCTTGAAGCCCGCGCGCTTCATGGAGAGGACGAGCTCCCGAGTCACCCCCGCGGGGTTCAGGCCCATCGTGGAGAGCTCGACGGGCAGGGCGCGCGTGGCGAGCTCCTCGAGCACCGAGCGCGAGTGGGAAAGCGGGAGGTTGAAGGTCGAGTCGACGAAATCGATGCGGCGCACGCCGTGGTCGCGGACGACCTCCTCGATTTCGTCGGCGACGTTCTTCGCGCTCCGCAGTCGGTACGCGTGGCCCTCGATGTTGTTGTAGACGCAATACGAGCACTTGAGCAGACAGCCGCGCTTCGTCTGAATCGAATAGGGAGCGCCCTGGTCCGCGTAGCGGGCGAGGTCCACCCAGCGGAACGCCTCGCTGCGCGCGGAAGTCTCGAGCTCGGCGACCATCGCACGACCGCTCGCCGGCTCGCCGCGACCGAGGCGACCGGTGTCGAGAATGGGGAGGAGTCGATCGGCGGGGCGGCCGCGCTCGAGCAGGCCCGGCACCCGTGTCCGGTCGGAGCCGCTGGCGAGCGCCGCGAGCAGGGCGGGCATCGCGGCCTCCCCCTCGCCGACGAGCGCGTAGTCCGGCTCGAGATACTCGAAACAATCGGCCGGTGAGACGTTCACGGCGCTGCCGCCGATCACGATCGCCGCCCGCGGCGCCGCCTCGCGGACGACGCGGATCACCGCGTCGCGGATCTCCTCGAGATAGAAGAACGGCGCCTCGAAGTTGCAGTTGTCGATGTTCCGGATCGTGATGCCGACCACGTCGGGCGAACGCGCGCGCACGCGAGCGCGTGTGTCGCGAGCCGGGTCGCGCGAAAACGTGAGATCGAGGACGTCGACGTCGTGCCCCTCGCGATCGAGCGCCGTGGCCACCGTGCAGAGCCCGACCGGAACGGCCGGCCACGGCATGTGCTCACGATTCGGATTGACGAGGAGGACGTTCATGCCCCGAGCAGTGTAAGCCTAGATTCCGGGCTCCCAGACGGGGAAGGCCGATCCCTCGCGTCTTTCCGCCGCCTTCGCGCCCGTCGTGCTCGCGATAGCGCTGCTATCGCTGCGCGTGCCGAACG
>CAYYWA010000394.1:0-4978 GCA_964475255.1 uncultured Sorangium sp. | reverse complement strand
CGAGAGCACCACGCTCGTCGGCAGCACCATCGACTTCGGCGGCGAGCCCTTCGGGCGAAAGGGCGGCGGCATGCCGATGCTCTGGCAGCTCAGCACGGGCAGCCCGAGGTGCGACTGCGCGTCGCCATCGACCGCGACCGTCGAGCTGCCCATGAACACTTCGCTCTCGTTCGTGGGCGGCGGCGGGCCGAACGGGCCCCCGAGGGGCAGGTGCGGCACGAGCGCGATCCCCCCCGTGCCCGCTTGGGCGCGCGGCAGGCCGTTGATGTACACCGTAGCGCCGAGGAACGGCAGGTAGTCGAACGGATCGAACACCATCCCGACGTACGGATTCGGAATCGGTGTCGGCACGGGCCCCGCTGGCGTCGGAATCAGGATGATGTGAACATCGACGCCGACGATCGGATCGAGGTGCTTGGCCGCGATCGTCATGGGCCGCCCTCGAGAGAGTCACGAGCTTTCGTCGCCATTGCTCTCATCGCGTGCCCTCGTTCCCATTTCCGCCGGGACGCGGCGTGCGCACCGCCGGCCAGCGACGCCGATGGTAGCGGTCCCCGAGACGCGCGTCGACCCGGGACTCTCGCGGTACACCTCCGAAGGGTCCTCGCGTCGCCACGACGCCCCGCGCCCCGGCGCCGTGCGGACCGCTCACGCGCCCGGGACGAGCACGATTTTTCCGGTGACCGCGCGCTGCTCGAGCATTTCGTGCGCTTCGCGCGCTCGCGCCAGCGGGAGCACGGCGCCCACGACGGGATCGAGCTTCCCTTCGCCATACAGCTGGATGAGGGTGCTCCAGTCGCGACGGCAGTCCTCGAGCTTGGCGCCTCGGTTCAGGGTGATGTTGTACAGGCGCACGTGCTTGCCGCTTGGCTTCAGCTTCAACGCGAGCAGCCGGAGCTGGCTCGTCAGGATGGCGCTTGCTCCCTGCTCGAGCGCGCCCGAAGCGCCGAACGCAACCAGCGTCCCCCCGCGCTCGAGGCACTGGAGGGAACGCGCGAGGTGGCTCCCGCCGATGGGATCGTAAACGCACGCGACGCCGGACGGCTCGAGACGGGAGAGCTCCGCGACGAAGTCGGTAGACCGATAGTCGATCGGAATGCCGCCGTAGCGTTGCACCCACTCGTGCTTGCTCGCCGACGCCGTTCCATACGCCTTGATCTCCAGCAGTCGCGCGAGGTCGAGCACCGCGGTGCCGACGCCGCCAGCCGCGCCGTGGATCAAAATCGCTTGTCCCGGGCGCGGCGTCGTGATGCGCGTGAGGAGCTGGTACGCCGTGATGTAGTTCAGCCCGAGGCACACCCCGCGCACCGGATCCAAGTCGCTCGGCACCGCGACCGCGTGCTCTTCACCGACCACCACGTGCTCCGCGTACCCGCCGTGCCCGGGCTTCGGCATGAAGCACGCGACCCGCTTCCCGACCCAGCCGCTATCGACGCCCTGCCCCACCGCGTCCACGTCCCCAACCACGTCGTAGCCCGGCGTGTACGGCCGGCGGCTCACCTTGCGCCGAAACACATCGCCGAACGCGACCCCCGCGGCCTTCACCTGAATCCGGACCTGACCCCGCCCCGCGCTGGGCGCCGGTTCATCGATCACGTCAATGGCGTCGAGCGCCGGACCCCGAACGACGATGCGTTGGCTCATGCGGCGCGAATTGTCCCCTATTCGAAGCAACCTTCAACGCATCCGCGTTCGGCGCCCATGCTACCCTGCCCAGGTGGCAAAGGGCGGAACCTCCACTTTGCGGAATTCTTCTGGAGACGAGGAGCCCGGACGCGCAGACCGCGAGCCCGAGGAATCGGCCGAAGGCGCCGAGCGCCGCAGGACCAGAGCCCGTCTGCCGTCCGTGTTCCTGGCCTTCGTGATCGCGTCGCTGGTGTCCGTCAGCTGCGTGCTCGACGGCGCGCTCCAAGGGCAGCAGCTCGGAGTCGAAGGCGGATGTGCCATCGCCTATCTGCCCGACGTCAGCACTGCCGTCGGGGCCTGGGTTGTCACCTTTCCGGTCACCTGGATCCTGACCGCTTTTATCCGAGGGTGATCGGGGTTGCCGCTCGGGTAGGGCTTGCGACTCCATCTCGGGAAGGAGCCCGCCAAGGCCGAGGCCTCCTCTTTGCTTCCCAGGATAGAACCGCGAAGGGGTCGACCTTCGCGATCTGCATGCTGGCAGTCGAGCTCCCGAGGGTCCCCCTTCCACTCGAAGCCTGCATCCCAGCATGCAGCGCATGAAGCACAGACCCTCGAAGCTGCTTCCCAGCATGCGGCGCGTGGAGCCCCAGGCCCTCGAAGCTGCTCCTCAACCTACGGCGCACGCGCGCACCCTGTTCGAGAATCCCCTGCCAGCAGGGCCCCGCGCGACTCTGCCCGACGGGCGGCACACGACCTCGGCGACTCGTGCGCTCGCCGACCACCACCTGGAAGCCGACGCCATCACCCGTCGGCTCGCAGTCCCGCCCAACAGCGAACGCCCCTCACCGCTTCCGATTCCCGCGCTCCCAAACCGTAGGCATTCGGCCAAGCGCGTTCGTGACGTGCGTGGCTGCGCCGAGGGAGGGTTTCGTGCATGAAGACCACGGACACGGCCCGACGTGGGGTCGGGCGAGAGGAATGGGCGAAACGGATCGAGCGTTGGCGGGATAGCGGCCTGACCGCCGCGGAGTTCGCGGCGGAAACGGGGATCAACGCTCGGACGTTGGCTTATTGGAAATGGGCACTCGCGCGCGAGCAGAAGGCCGTTGCTCGGTGCCTGCGAGGGCGCAACGCGCGTGCAGGGAGCGCGGATGGGTCCCCGAAGAGCGAGCCGAGCAACGAGGCATCACCCGGCTTCGTCGAGATCACGGGGACGCCGAGCGCTCGGGACGGCTTCGAGCTCGAGCTGCGAGGCAGTGTGAGGCTGAGAGTTCCGTCCGACTTCGACGCTGCGGCGTTGCGACGGTTGCTGCAAGTTTTGGAGGCGCCGTGATCCTGCTGACGTAACGGGACCTCGCCGAGACCCGCGCCTCACGAGCTCAACGCTGGACGCAACGCCGCCTCGAGCCGCGCGGGCCGGCGCCTTTCCGGATCAGCGCCTCCGAGCATCGCGAGCAACGCGCACTCCGAAGCTCCACCAACCGACACGTCCCAGCCAAGATCTCGCCCAGCAAGGGCTCACCCACACGAGACCACATTCAATGAGCTCCCGTTCGTGGAGAGCGGGCCCTCCGTCTGGCGGGACCGCTGCGTCGGGGGCGAACACGGCGCCGTCCGACTGGAGCCCGTCTGTCCGCGCCGGCGTCGCCGCCGTGTCCCGCTTCGTCGTCTCACCGTCTCGCCGCTCGGTGCCGAGAGCCGGAGCAGTGAGCTTTCGCGGAGAGGAGGGGTGAGACAAGCGGAGCGCGACTGGTTTAAGCTCGGACTTTGTTCGGCCTTCCCTCGAGGCGACGGGAGGCGCATCGTTCTGACTTGGGCGACGGTATGCAGCAGATCTTTCTCGATGGGGCAGAGTTTCGACGAGCGCTCGAGACGGCGGTTCGTGAGGCGGAGTCGGTGTTCGTCGGCGCTCGGATCGCGGGCGACGAGCACGAGGGGGCGTGGGCGACGCTGGCTGCCCACGGAGAAAAGGTGCGGGCCTGCTTGAGAGGCAACGCGGAAACGACTGGCACGGGCGCGCTTGCCGCCCTGCCGACGGTGCAGCTCGCGGCCGCCGATACGGATGAACGCCTCCAGAACGACGTGGTGGTGTGCGAGAGCGCGGCGGGGTGCCGGGCATTCGTGGGCTACGGCGCGCTCTCGGCAAGGGAAGATGCGGGGTGCCTCGTCGTGGGCCTCAGGGTGGAACCGACGAGCCCGCAGATGGAGGCGCTGCGCCGCCTCGTCCAGCTCTGGGAGGCGAGCCCGACGACCCCGGACGGCACCGCGCCGGCCGGAGCAGCGGGCAGCGCGGCGCTCGCCCCGCTCGCTCACCTGCCCCACGCCCGCCGGTTGGAGCGCGTGCTCGAGCCCGAGGTGCGACGCGGCTGGCTCGAAGCGCTGGAGCGCGAGGTCGTGCAGGAGGCTTCGCCGGAGATGGTGCATCTGGGCGACGACGCGATCGAAGCGCGCGTGCAGCGGCTCGCCGACCTCGGCTGGTGGGTGGGCGTGGAGCGCTCGGAGCAGCGCGTTCGCTTCCTGTTGGGCCCTCTCGGCGCGCCCGAGGACGCGCTCCGGGCCGACGTCGAGCTCAGCGTGCCGCTCGACGCGGCGGATCATCACCGCTACGCGGGGCTGCTCGCGCGCGACGCGACGACGGGGGCCGGCGTGCTCGCGCACCGGGGCGTGTTGCGCGCGCGTCCGCGCTCGATCAACGAGCAGTTCTGGAAGAACACACGCTGCCAAAAGCTCGAGGTGTGGGACCCCGAAGCGGAAGAAGAGCTCCGCGTCGCGCTGGTCACGGCGCTCGACCTGCACCACCCGGCGCGCGATCTCGTCGCGTTCGCGATCGAGGTGCAGCGCCTCCGCCAGATGTTCGAACAGCGCCTCGGCGAGGAACGCGACGACCCGCCCTCGACCACGGACTTCTCGGAGCTCGACGCGGACGAGCAGGTGAACCTCGTATGGGACGCGCTGATCGGCTCGGGCGCGCTCGAGCTCGAAGATGCCGTGCGCACGGCCGGGCGCGCCCTGCGCGACCGCGGGCTCGTGAGCTTCCAGCGCCTACACCGGAACGGCACGCTCTTCGCGGCGATCGAAGACGCCATTCAACGCGGCGCGCGCGCCGGGAGCTTCGATCGCCCGCGGCGAAACCACGTGCGTGCCATCCTCCCGGAACCGGACGACTTTCCCCGCGAGTACTTTCGCGACTGCCTGCTCAACGTGCTGCCGCCCGAGCCCATCGACCGCGAAACGGCGATGCGTGAGGCCGCGGACTACGCCGTTGACTATTACGGTCTGCGCCATCAGCGTCTGCGTCGTGGCGGGCGGGTCGAGCGCGGGATCAAGAGCGCGATCAACAGCGCCATCCGCC
>CAYYWA010000393.1:0-5017 GCA_964475255.1 uncultured Sorangium sp. | reverse complement strand
ACCTTCCTCATCGCCTTGAGCTGCGCGTTGCCGCCGACGCGGCTGACGATGATGCCCACGTTGATGGCGGGACGCAGGCCGGAGTAGAAGAGATCGCTCTCGAGGAAGATCTGCCCGTCCGTGATCGAAATCACGTTCGTCGGGATGTACGCCGAGACGTCGCCTGCCTGCGTCTCGATGATCGGCAGCGCGGTGAGCGAGCCGCCCGAGTGCGGATCGCGCTTCACCTCGAGGTCCGCCTTGTCGGGACGCGCCTCGAGCGCCTTCTCCGCTTGGTGGCGGGCCTCCTCGCCGATGTAGACCTGCCCGTCGATGCCGCGGAAGTTGTGGTCGCCCGGGGGCACCTCGGCGCCGCGGCGCACGACGAACCAACGCTCGCCCATCTTCGCGGCGCGCTCGAGGAGCCGCGAGTGGATGTAGAAGACGTCACCCGGATACGCCTCGCGCCCGGGGGGCCGGCGGAGGAGCAGCGACATCTGTCGGTACGCGACCGCCTGCTTCGAGAGGTCGTCGTAGATGCAGAGCGCGTGACGGCCGGTGTCGCGGAAGTACTCGCCCATGCTCACGCCCGAGTACGGCGCGAGGAACTGCAGCGGGGCCGTCTCCGTCGCGGTGGCGGCGACCACGATCGTGTACTCCATGGCGCCGTACTGCGTCAGCCGATCCACGACCTGGGCCACGGTGGACGCCTTCTGGCCGATCGCGACGTAGATGCAGATGACCCCGTTGCCCTTCTGGTTCAGGATCGTATCGACGGCGATCGCGGTCTTGCCCGTTTGACGGTCACCGATGATGAGCTCGCGCTGGCCGCGGCCGATCGGGATCATCGAATCGATCGCCTTGATGCCCGTCTGCAGCGGCTCCTTCACGGGCTGGCGGCCGATGATGCCCGGGGCCTTCACCTCGATGCGGCGGCGGTGACGGGTCTCGATCGGCCCCTTGCCGTCGATGGGCTGACCGAGGGCGTTCACCACGCGGCCGACGACCGCCTCACCCACCGGCACCTCGGCGATGCGCCCGGTGCGGCGCACGATGTCGCCTTCCCTCACGCCCGTCGCGTCGCCGAGGACGGCCACGCCGACGTTGTCCTGCTCGAGGTTCAAGACGAGCCCGTACACGCCACCAGGGAACTCGACGAGCTCTCCGGAGAGGGCCGCCTCGAGCCCGTAGACGCGCGCGATGCCGTCACCCGCGCTGAGCACCGTGCCGGTCTCGCTGACGAGGGCGGCGCGGTCGAAGTTCTGGATTTGCTTCTTGATGATCGAGGAGATCTCGTCGGCACTGAGCTGCATGGCTGTCTCTCGGACTGGCTGTGGAAGGCACGCCTTCGAAGTGGTCGGAATGGGCGAGGGGCGGCGGGAAGCGCGGCGCGCTCACGCACTCTGCGCGAGGAGCCGGCGCTCCACCTCGGCGAGACGACCCCGGATCGAGCCGTCGATGATGTTGTCGCCGATGCGGGTCACGATGCCCCCGATCAGCGACGGATCCTCGCGCCGTTCGAGCAGGATGCGACGCCCGACGGCGTTCGACAGCTCCTGCTCGATGCGCTGGTAAAAGAAATCGGGGAGGCGCACGGCGCTCGTCACCGTCGCGCGCACGACGCCCGCGTGGCGGTCCGAGAGCCGCGAGAGCCGCCGCGCGATCTCGGGGAGGGCGCGCAGCTTGTGGCGCTCGGCGAGCAAGCGGATCGCGTTCAGAGCGGGCCCCCGGAGGCCCACGCGCGCGGCGACTTCTTCGAGCACCGCGTCCCGCTTGCTCCGCTCGACGAGCGGGTTGTCGAGGACGCCCTGGAGCTCGCGACTGCTCTTGTACACGTCGGCGAAGGCCTGGATCGGACGAACCAGGTCCTGCCCGGTTTCCACGGAAAGCTCGAAGATCGCGCGCGCGTAGCGCTCTGCGACGGTTGCTTCGCTCATACTCGTCCCTTCAAGGTCGAAGCGGCTCGTGAAAGGCTGGCCACGTACTCCTCGGCGAGCCGCTGGTGCTCGCCGGGGGTGAGCATCTGGGCGAGCGAGGTTTCCGCCGAGCGCACCGCGCTCTCCACCGTTTCGCGCAGGAGCTGCTCACGGACGGCCTTGAGCTCCTGCTCGACGAGGACGCGGGCGTCGCGCTCCATGCGCTCGCGCCGCTCGCGCGCCTCCGCGAGCACCCGGGCGCGCTCCGCCTCGCCGGCGGCGTGCATCTCCTGCTTGACGCGCTCGACCTCCTCGTCGATGCGTGCGAGCTTCTGCTCGTAGCTCGCGAGCTGCTCCTCGGCTTCACGCCGCATCTTCGCGGCCTCGTCCATGCCGCGCAGCAGCGTCTCCTTGCGCCGCTTCAGCCCCTCGGAGACCGGTCGCCGGAAGATCCGGAAGAGGATGAAGTAGACGATCGCCGTGTTGACGAGGAGCGCCCCGACCGGAACGGGCATCTCCGGTGGACGATAGACGAGGTTCGGCTCCACGCCCTCGCGGGTGCCGAGCATCCCGTAGAACCAGTTGATGTCCTCGAAGTGCGGGACGTGGTCGTCGTGGCCGCCGTGGGCCGCCGCGGCATCGGCGTCGCCTTCGTGGGCCGGCGCCGCGGCGAAGGCCGCCGGGGCCAGGGCGAACAGCGCGACCAAGAACGTGAACAGTCGAACGCGACGCATCAGTTGGCCTGCCTTCCGAGGACCCGCTGCACGATGAGCTCCGAGGCGCGCTGCGACTCGCGCCCGAGATCGAAGCGAATGGCGTTGACCTCGGCCTCGATCCGCCGGCGTCCCTCCTCGATGATGCGCGCCGTCGCCTCGCGGGCCTCTCGCATGATTTCGTTCTCGAGCTTGGCGGTCTCCGCGCGCAGCCGCTCGCGCTCACGCGTCGCCACCTCGTTGACACGCCCGAGCTCGCGCTCGTAGCGCTCGAGCAGCTCGACCGCGCGCTCTTGGAGCTCGCGAGCCACCTTGCGCTCCCCTTCGGTGCGTTCCTCGCGCAGCGAGAACACGCGCAGCACGGGGTCGAACAGCAGTGGCTTCAGGATCAAGAGCAGCGCGGTGAAGAGCAGCGCTTGCAGAATGACCGTGTTGTCGAAATCGAGGGTCACGCCGCCAACGGCGACGAGTCGGGGGTCGATCGAGATCGTCATGACTCTTCGGCCGGGTCGGGGCGCCCGCGCGAGCTCCCGGGCGCTCTGCCGCCGACAGGCGCGCGGCTGGTACCATCTTGCAGGCGCCGCGTCCACTCACCTGAACGGGCAGCGCGCCATTGGTTAGCATTCCTCCCAGCCGGCCACCGTATCCCGGCCCCTTCACCCCGGGTCGCGCGGGGGCGGCGCGCCGCGCGACCCCCGGCATTTCCTGGCCGGCGGAGCGTGTGATCGCGCCGAAACGCCACCTTCCGCACGCCCGTCGGGCCGAGCGCGCGCACGATGTCCGCGTAGGCGCGGTGGCTGGCCGGGTTCGTGGCCTCCGGCGCCACGTCGAGCAGGGGAACGAGCGCGAAGGCTCGGCGCTCGAGCTCGGGATGGGGCACGGAAAGGCGCGCCGTGTCGAGCACCACTCCCTGAATCCAGAGGACGTCCAGATCGACGGTTCGCGGCCCCCAGCGCACGCGGCGCTCACGTCCGGCCGCCCGCTCGATATCGAGCAGCCGGTCGAGCAACGCGTGCGGCTCGAGCGCCGTCCGGAGACGAACCGCCGCGTTCAAGAAGTCGGGTTGCGGCGGACCCACCGGTACGGTTTCGTACACGGAGGAGCAAGCGGTGACCGTGCCGAGCGTCGCGATCGCGGAGGCGGCGCGCTCGAGCTGGTGCTCCCGCTGCCCCACGTTCGAGCCGAGGCCCACGACGACGTCGAGGCCGAGCGCGCGAGCATTCGAGACCATCTGTGGGATAGTATCCTGCATGTTCGGCCTGACCCACGGGGAGCTCGTCGTCATCGGCTTCGTGGTGTTTGCGGTGCTCACGGCACGCTATTGGCCCCTGATGGGAGAGCGGCTCGCACTCCTGATCGCCTCCGGGCGTCGAAGGCGTCGCGACTCGTAGCGACGAAGGGAGCGCCTAACGTAGACTGCGCTCGTAGGCTCCTCGAGCCAGGAGCTCATGAACAAGCGCGTCACGTTTTCCGGATGGGCAGCTCGAGGCCGTGCCCCCGAGCACGTCAGCAAGGAGAACCTCGGAATCCTCCTTTCGAAGCCGGTGCAGGCGCGGCCCTGTCGCGCCGAGGCCGAAGCGCCGCGGAGCGGGCTCGCCAGGGCCCGCCGGGAGGCGTCCCCTTAGTGGTGGTGTTGGACTCTCCCTCCAGCGGCGAGCACGGAAGCGCCTCCGAAGAGGCCTTCATTTTCGTCAGCGACGCCTCGGCCGAGGCGGAGCGCCTGACGGCCAGCTTGCGCTCGCGCGGCTACCTCGTCGCCGACGTTCCGCTCGGGTTGCTCGTCGGCAGGGTGGGCGCCCAGCGGCCGGCCATCGTGCTCTGCGACGCGGATGCCCCCTCCGCGATCGAGGTCGTCGAGCGGATGCGCGAGGTGCCGGGCGGGGACGCCATCAACGTCCTGTTCTTCGGCGAGACCGGCGGCGTGATGGACGCGCAGCACGAGCGATTGTCGCGCCAGGCGAGCGCCCTCTTCGTTCGCCCGGTGGACGTGTACGCGCTGCTCCGGAAGATCGAGTCGCTGATCGGGCGACCGGTGCGGCGCAGCTCGCGTCCCTCCGCCTTGCAGCTCAGCAGTCGTGCCCCCGTCCTCGTCGCCGCGACACGACGCCCCTACCGTTACGACACCCGCGCCCGCGCGAATCCGTCGCAGCGCCCGCCGGCGGAGCAAAAGGCGCCCCCTTCCCTCTTGCCGCCCCGCGGCGGCGTCGAGCCGCCCCTCGCAGCGGCGCCGCGGCAGACGGACGTCGCGGTGCCTCCCCTGACGGACGCGGCGCGGCTCAGCACCGAGCTCGCGCGCTTGCTCGGGCGCGCCGAGGAGCGCGTGTCCGCGTCGCAAGCGCCGCCGCCGCTCGGTGAACGGCTCTCCCCGGAGGCGGCGATCGCCGCCGTGCTCCCGCCGGATCTGCTCGC
>CAYYWA010000392.1:0-5018 GCA_964475255.1 uncultured Sorangium sp. | reverse complement strand
CAACGACGCGTACCACATCGCCAACCAGAATGCGCCGCCGCTCGCGCGCCAGCGGCCATCCCAGCCCGTACTGCCTGCAGTCGGGGCGCCGCGGGGCGCGCACCGCTCGACCGTGGGGCACCGCCGGTCCGCGTGCTGCCGCTCATGACGACACCCCGTGACCGCTCGCGCGGAGCCCGGCGAGCTCCTGCTCGACCGCGCCGAGCTCCACGAGGAGCCCTGCGCCTCGATAGAGGATTCGCAATCGCTCGAGCACCGAAGCGAGGCGCTCGGGGTACTCGAACTCGCGACACATCTGCGCGGCGTCGCGATAGAGCTCGAGAGCACCACGGCGGTTTCCCTTCGTCTCTTGGATGATTCCCTGCTTCTCCATGCAGTCGGCCTTGGTGGATGGATTGAGGAGCTTCGACGCGAGCTTGTCGGCGATGCCGAAGTACCCGTCCGCCTCGTCGATCTGACCGAGCTCCAAGCACACGTCCCCCGCGGACACGCAGAGGTTCAGGGTGATCACGGCCGCGGGGCTCTCCGCCGAGTACGCGAGGCCTTGTTGATACCGCTGCTTCGCTTCCGCGGGCCGGCCGGCGCGGCGGAGCACGTCGCCGATTCCCTGAAGACAGAGCGCCTGCATTTCCTTCGCGTTCCCGCCCTCGTAGTACGCGAACAAGATCGAATACTTTTCGATCGCCGCGCCGAAGCGCTGGTGAGCGTAGTCGAGCGCGGCGAGCTGCATCAGCGCCTGCATGCGCGCCGCCACGGGCGTTTCGGGATCGAGCGCTTCCTCTCCGAGCGCCGCCTCCAGCGCGCTCGGGGAGAAGTCGGGCTCGTAGACGAGCACTCCCGGTGCTTCCGCGTTGCGCAGCGCCGGGATGAGGAACGGCGCGCCGCGATCATCGCGCACCAGCATCCGCGTCCCGCGCATCCACGGCTGGATCGGGCCCCGTGGGACCAGACTCGCGACGATTTGCGCGTAGCCCGCGGGATCGCGGATCGCAATCGGTAGGAGCGCCACGACGAGGCGGTGGTCGCCTTCTTCGGGCATCCGCGCTCGCACGTAGCCGATGGCCGCGTGCAGGCGCTCCGCGGGTGGAAGGCGCGGGTCGTGGCAGGACGGCGGCAGCTCGGGCCACGGCGGCTTGCCCTCCTCCGAGAGCAGCTCGTTGATCTGCGTTCGCTGCGCTTCGAGCCGAGCGACGAGGCTTGCGACGTACGCATCGGGCGGGCCGGCGTCGTCGGGGAACACGAGGAACACGTCCGCGCCGTTCTGCTCGTCGAGGCCCTCGAGTGTCTTCACGATCACGGCCATGCTGGTGTCGTCGGCCGCGACGACGAGGGTCAGGGCGTCATTTTGATCGACGAAGTCGGCGATCGTGTCGTTCAGCTCTTCGAGGAGGCGGCGCATGGCAAACCCGGAACTTTCGTGGGTCACTCGCCCAGCGCCTTGCGAAGCGCACGGAGAAACGGCTCGGGGACGAACGCGAAGGTCCTCCGTTTGCCATCCAGTATCAAAGTCAGCTTACCGTAAGGCGGCTCCTGCCCCGGAATCGGGCGCCCGATCCAAGGATACGGCTTGTAGTGCTCGATGTGGACGTGCTCGTATCGCTTGATGGCCCCCAAGGTCTCCATGAGCTCACCGCGATCGCAGACCAGGAGCGCCCCCAACGAGGTGTACGCGAGCTGGCCAGCGTTTCCCTCGCGATTTTTTCCGCTGGAGCCCCACAACAACAAACTGAGGAGCGAAGGAAGGCACCGCACCGGAGCCTGAAACACGACCGTCTCGCCCGGCTCGAGATAGTCCTCGTAGTAGGAGTCCGGGAACACGAGCAGCAGCAGCGGTGTCTCGTCCTCCCGGGCTGGGTACTTCTTTTTCTGGACGTACATCGCGACCACGAACACTACAAAGACCGCCAAGTGAATCCAGTGAACGAGGTGCGTCGAATCGATCGCTTCCACGGAGTCACTCCCAACCGTCGTCTTCCCCGGCTCCGAGGACCAGGGCACCTAGCCACGGCGCGAGCTCGGCTCGCCTGCGGCATCTTCGGCTCACCTCACCCAAACCGCGAGCAGTCTACCGAGCTCGCGCGTGGCACTCAATAGCCGAGTGCGCACGAGCGCCGTCACGGACGAGCGCTGCGCCGATTCCCTCGCCCGCTTCGGCGAGCCGCCCGAGAGACGGCCGAACCGCTGGCAACGGTTCCCGATCGGGCGTTCAGCTCTGAATGCGGTCGACCGGATCGAACGCTTCGACGGGGATGAGCCCGCGAACTTGCTCGGAGATCATCCCGAAGCGCCGTTCCTTGTTTCCGAAGGTCTCGATCGCGGAGAGCAGGGTCTCCGGACGGAACTCGGGCCACATGATGGGGAGGAACAGGAGCTCGGCGTACGCGGACTCGAACAGGAGGAAATCGCTGACGCGCGTCTCGCCCCCGGTGCGGATCAAGAGATCGACCTCGGGCAGGGAGTGCGTCGTCATGTGCCGCTGGAACAGGGTCTCGTCGATCTCCTCGGGGAGCACGAGGCCCGCGCGGGCACGCACGGCGAGCGACCGCGCGGCCTCGATGATGTCCTGACGCCCGCCGTACGAGAGCGCGAGGGTGAGCGTCATGCGATCGCCCTCGGCCGTGTACCGGATCAGCTCCTCCACCGCGTGGCGCGTGGACGTCGGCAGATCATCGAGCGCGCCGATCACGTTCACGCGGATGCCGTTCTGCCGGAGCTCCGCCCGCTCCTTGTTCGCGAACTCCACGAGCAGGCGCATCAGGCCCTCGACTTCGGCCTTGGGACGCGCCCAGTTGGCGACGCTGAACGCGTACAGGGTCAGAAAGCGGATCCCGACGCGACTCGCGGTCTCGACCGCGTCGCGCACCGCCCGCGCCCCCTCGGCGTGCCCCTCGATGCGCTCGAGGCCGCGGGCCTTCGCCCACCGACCGTTTCCGTCCATGATGATCGCAACGTGCTGGGGAATCCTGGAGAAGCCGTTCTTGCCGTTCTTCACGTGAAAGCTCCGCTCGTCCCGTGAGGGGCCCGGGGTTCGTAGCGTCCTTCGTGCTCGGAAGGGGCCCGCCCGCGCGCCCTCCGTTCTTCCACGGCACCTCCTCCTCGATTGAGGAGGTTTCGAGGAGAACGTTCGGCCAAACGGCCTGCACTCTCCGGGGTGGCGCCTGCAGTATTGACGGAATTCGTGCTGGTGCACGCGGATTCGTGCGCGCCCGAGTCTAGGCCGCGGGCAGAACGAGACGGAACTCGACCGTCGGCGGGCCGGGCTGAGCCAGCTCGACGCGGCCTCCGTGCGCCTCGGCGACCGCGCGCACGATCGCGAGGCCGAGCCCCGAGCCTCCCTTGTCGGCGCGCGTGGTGACGAAACGGCGAAAGAGGCGCTCGCGCACGTAGCGCGGGATCTCCCCGGAGTTCTGGATCGAGAGCTCGACGCGATCGCCCACGGAGCGCACGAGGACGGTGACGGCCGTCGCGGGCGGCGAGTGCACGAGGGCGTTGCCGACGAGGTTCGCGATGGCGCGGCTCAGCCAGCTCGCGTCGCCCCGCACCGAGGCGTTGCCGGCGGCGTGCAGCTCCACGCGCGCCGCCCCGTCCCCGAGGGTCGAGAGGGTCCGCTGGGCGAGGCCGGCGAGCTCCACCGGCTCGAACAGCTCCGCACCGCGCGCCTCGATGCGCGCCAGGCTCAAGAGCTCCGAGAGCAGGCGCTCGATGCGCTCGGTGGCCTCGCGGATCCGCGCGACGAAGCGCCGGGCCTCGATCGGCTCGTCGAGGGCGCTCTCCTCGAGGACCTCGGCGCTCGCTCGGATTGCGGCGACGGGATTCTTGAGCTCGTGGGACAGATCCGCCGCGAAGGTCTCGACGAAGGGGCGGCCCTCGAGCTTTCTGCGCATCGAATCGAGCGAGCGCGCGAGCCGCGTCACTTCGCGCCCGAACGCCGCGGGCGGCGCGGCGGTGCGCTCGCCCGCGCTCACCCGCTCGCTGAACGCCCCGAGGGCCTCGATCGGCGCCGCGATGGCCCTGCCGATCATGGCGGCCGCGACCGCGGCGGCGCCTCCGAGGACGAGGCTGATGACGAGCACGGTCGGCGCGAAGTCCGCAATCAGCTTGCGGACGGCGACCGTCGGCTTGACCACGCGGACCGTGCCGCGGCGCTCGCCGCCGACGACGACCGGCGCCTCGACGGCCACGATCGCGTCCGCGGGATCGGGAGTTCCGAGGGGACGAAAGAGCACGCGTTTTTGGGCGTCGAGCAGGACGAAGCGCAGGTCGGCGCCGCGCCGGCGCTCGTCGTCGAGGCGCGCGGCGAGCTCCTCGATGCTGCGCGCGGTGCGATCGAGCTCGCCCGAGAGGATGCCCGCGAGCGCCGCGGCCTCGTCCTCCGCCGCTTGCGTGGCGAGCCGGACGGCGCGCGCCTCCACGCGATCGACGACGAGCACGCCCACGCCGAGCCCGAACGTGCCCACGATCGTCGCGAGCGCGAGGAACACCTGCATGCGGATGCTCATGCCGCGCGTTCGCGAGCGCAGAAGCCTCGAGACGACGAAGGCGACGAACAGGATGACCCCGATCGCCGCGACGGCGACGATGAAGAGGCGCATCATTTCGACACTTCGGGCGCTGCTTTCGCCACCCGAAAGCCGACGCCGCGCACCGTCTCGATCACGGCCGGATCCGCGCCGAGCTCGGAGAGCTTTCGCCGGAGCGCCTTCACGTGCGAATCGACGGTCCTGTCGGTGATCGCGAAGCCGTCACCCCACACGCGATCGATGAGCTGCGCGCGCGTGAACACGCGTCCCGGGCTCTGAACGAGGCACGCGAGCAGATCGAACTCGACGCGCGTGAGCTCGAGCTCGCGGGTCTCGACGTACGCGCGGCGGGTCTCGAGCTCCACGCGGACCGGAACGTCGGTGGTCCGCTGCGCGTGACCGGGGACGCGGCGCAAGACGGCGCGCACGCGCGCGACGACCTCGCGCGGCGCTATAGCTTTGGTTGCAAGCTCGCGACATCCCGCATGGGCCCACGCA
>CAYYWA010000391.1:0-5029 GCA_964475255.1 uncultured Sorangium sp. | reverse complement strand
GTCGTGGTGCGCCGTCTCGGCGCGGCGCTGGCAGAGGTCGTGCTGATCGGGCGGTTCGACGTGGATGCCATCGCGCTGGAGCCGTGACGTGCGCGCGCGACGCACGTTCTTTGGTGGATGTTTACGGCTCGGCTCGCGCTGAACGCCGGGGAGATCGCGAGCGCGCACGCAACCGAGATTGCGGGACCAATCCGTGCAGCTCCGCCGGCACACCGACTCTGGCGTGCGCAGTCTGGCCTGCCTCGGAGCCCACGGCGAGCTTCGGCGGCGGCGTCTCGATTTTCAGCGCGCACGGAGACTCGAGCGGCTGCGCAAGGGCGCAGCCCCACCCGCCCCGTCCACCGTTTCGTCGCGAATCTCGACGCCCGTGAACGACGATCTTGAAAACTGGCTCGCGATGCTGCCGGTTCCCGAGGACGACGGCGCCGCCGCTCACTTGGTCGGCCGTGAGCTGCCCGAGCTCACTCTCACCGACGCTGCGGGAGCGTCGCATGCGCTGCGGGCGCTGGGCGCGAAATTGGTGCTTTTCGTCTATCCCGCAACCGGTGTCCCTGGCCGGGACCCCGCGTTCGATCCTGCGCCCGGCTGGGACGCGATCCCGGGCGCGCCGGGGTGTACGGTGCAGTCGTTGGGGTACCGCGACCATGCGGAGCGCTTTGCCTCGCTCGGATTCCGGGTCGCGGGGCTCAGCGGCCAGTCACGAGACGAGCAGGCGGAGCACGTAGCTCGCAACCGCATTCCCTTTCCGGTGTTGAACGACTCGCGCTTCGAGTTGGCCGACGCGCTCGGACTACCGACCTTCACGGTCGACGGACGTCGTTTCTACAAGCGCCTGTCGCTCGTCGCGATCGACAACCGGATCGTGCACGTGACCTATCCGGTCTTCCCGCCGAACCGTAGCGCAGAACGAGTGCTCGACTGGCTCATGCGGTGATCACGGTGGCGACGACCGTCCTCGGCCTTTTACCCTAGCTCTGGGAGGGCGACGTCGGCGCAGCATCCACGGCCTCGCCGAGCTCGTCAGGATGCAGTTGGGCAGGCGATTGGCCCACAAGCTCGAAGCTCTCGGCATCGGTCGCATCGCCGTCGCGCGGATCGCAACTGCTGCGCGGGGGCCTCTCGGGCGTTCATTGCCGACCCAAAGCAGGTGGGAGGTGAACAGTCAGCCCTTCGCGCGGGCAACGAGCGCCTCGGACTCGGCGAGGAACTGTGCGACGTGGGCGTTGTCCGATGCGAGCTTCGGAGTGGGCAGGATGGCCTCGGCTTTTTGGTTGAAGAGCGCGCCGCTGTGGGGTTCGAGGTCGGGGGAGACGAGCAGCGGGACGAGGGTCTCGGCGTAGGCCTCGGGGGTCGGCGTGAGCCAGCCGATGAGGGTCTCGACGAGGCGCGAGACGAGCGAGCCTTGGCCCAACAGGTTGTCGCGGATGTTCGTTTTGACGAGGCCGGGGTTCAGGCCGAAGATCGCGAGGTCGGGGTAGCGCTTGGCGCCGTCGAGGACGAGCATTTCGTTGCCAGCGACGGTGTTCATGTGGACGGCGAAGGCGCTGTAGGACTGCTCGGCGTTGAGGTCTCCGAGCGTGCCCGTTTGGCCTGTGCCGGGGAAGCCGAGCACGAACACGCGCGGCTTGTGCTCTGCGCGCTCACCCGTGCGACCCTTGCCGAGGCGCGGGGCGAGCTCGCGCAACAGGACGAGGCGGCTCAGGTAGCTGACCGCCATGTCGCGCTCGAGGCTTTCGGCGGTCTCCTGACGCTTGCGGGCGGCGAAAATGCCCGTCGTGAACACGAGGAGATCGAGCTGTTCGGCGGGCAGGGATTGCGCCACGCGCTCGGCCTCGCGCAGGGAGCTCAAGTCGGCCTGCACGAAGGTGAGGTTCGACGTGCCCGCGTCGCGGAACGTGCGCCCGACTACCGTGACGCGCGCCCCGCGTGCCGCGAGCTCCTTTGCGATGGCACGGCCGAGACCGCCGGTGCCGCCGACGACGGCGACGTTCCAGCCGGAAAGGTCGAGGCTCGAGGCAGCAACACGCCGCCAGGTGACGCTCTCGTTCTTCTTCATGGTGGAGTTCCTGGGGACACCCGTGGGTCGGGTCAAGACCACGAAGTCGCGCGACGCCCGTGCTGCCCGTGCAGAAACGCACACCGGTCACCGATGCCGCAGCCACGGCTTGAGCCGACCCACTCCTGCGCCTCGAGTGCCTGGACGTCGGCGAACGTCGGCGAGTCGTCGAGCTCAGTCGTGGCGATGCACGGGGTGTTCAAGGCGAAACGGTGCCCGAAGCGATCGAGAAGACCTTCAAGACTACCCTCGTCCGGGATGGCTCGAGGTGCTTCGTCCCGGTGCCCTTCGACCCGCGCCCCGTTCTCGGGAAGGTGTGCGCACCGGTCCGCGGGTGCCCGCCGCCTTGTGCAAGCCTGCCTGGAGCATTCGAACGATGGCGCCGAGCGGGCCCGATGAGAAAAGGCCGGGACCGAGCGGACCGGAGCGGTTCTCGCCGACGGGTGGAAGCTTTCGGAGCGCCTCTCGGGCTGGCGCCGTGAGACGGCGGAGCTGCCATTCGACTTCCTTGATGACGGCCTCGGGGCGTTCGGGGTTCGCCAGCTCGACTGCCCTCGCCGCACACGCGGCCGCACACAGCGCATGCGCCCCCATGTGAGCGACGGCCGACGCCTGTCCCGCTGCGCGCGCGGCAGCCACGGCAGCAGGTCCCTTCACCGCGCGAGCCGCACCCCCTCCCACGAAACGGCGCCGAATCTCTTCGGCGACCCCGAGCTCCCCGCGAGCGAAGGCGCGCGTGCGCGCGATGGCCTCTCGTGGACGACTATCGTGCGGTGCTTCGGCTTCGAACAACGAAAGCACCCGCTCCGCACAGTCGGCAGCCCACGCGGCCACCAGGCGGCGCTCCGTTTCGGTCAGGGTCTGGGGTGAGCGCACGACCAGAATCTGCCAGTCCCACCCTCGCCTGCCAACCCGCACCGTGGCCAGCGCGCCGACCTGCGTCGAACCGGCGGAGTCTTCCGCGAAGCGCGAAGCCGGCCGTGTGCGAGGTCTTTCCGGTCTGCGTGATACGCCCGATTGGGAGGCCTTTCGTTCCTTTGGTTGAGCCCTGACGACACTTTCAGAGAGCAAAGACGCGGATCCGTTCATGGCCGGCGGCGAGCCGGCGAATATCCGTGGGGGCGCCGGTGGCGATGACCGCGGCGTCGAAGTCGAGAGCGGTGGCCACGACGAAAGCGTCCACGGCGTGTTCGGAACGGAGCCTCGCTTTCGTGAGAAGAGCGCCGGCGCGCTGAGCAATCGAGCGGGTGAGATCGCAAACGAGGATGCCTCGGTCTGCCAGGAGCCGATCGACGGCGGCGTCGAAGCGATGACCCCGACGGACTTCGGCGAGCACGGGTGCGGGGACGCGAACGAGGGCCCGACGTTCGAGGGCGACGGCAAGAACTGCGCGAGCCCTTTCAGCGAGAACGGCGCGTTCAGTCGCGCGAGCGAGAGAATGAACGGCCTCAGAATCGAGGACTAGCGCTTCGGTTCACTTCATGGACTCGCGAGCTTGCCTTGGAGGCGTTCTTCATCAGAAGAATATTTGACGCCGCTCACTCGAGCGAATACCGTGCTTCTCTGCTGCACGATGCCTTCCCAGACGTTCTGGGAAGGCTGCTTGTCGTTGACTGCACCTGCGACCGCCCCACGCGTGCACGACGGCGAGGGCGCTGCATCGACCCAGAGGAGCTTCCATGCCTCCCCCCAAACGTTCCTTCGACGAAGACACCGACGGCCTCGAGACGATCTCGGTCCTGTTCATCCCGTTCGATGCCGCGAAGCAGCACTACAGGAGAAATGCGAGGAACGGCGTCGAAGCTCTCACCGGCACGTTCGACCAAAGCGGGCATCCACTAGACCTCCAGAAAACCGCGCAGGTCGCGAAGCCCGGTGCCTGGCTCGACCCGAGCCAGATAGCCGCCAACCTCAACACGATCGTGCGTCGAGAATGCGAGCTGGTGCGAAAGCTGCACAACCCGGACGATGACGATCGGACCGTCGAGGACTTCATCGCGTCACAACGTCCAGGGGACGATCCCGCCCGCTTCGCCTCGGGACGCAGACGAATCGAGACGAGCTTACGAGGCGACAAGTACTACCCAACCTTGATCTTTCTCTCCGAAAACCCCACGGGCCAACCGTTTCCGGACTGTCTCGACGCTAGTCTTCAAGGCACCGGCCATCGGTACGTCAAGAAGCACTCGCTCGAATCCGGGCTCCCTCGCGTAAACCAGATGGCCGTCTACCTGCGTGAAGACGTCGACAGACGCATTCTCCAGTCGAAGGGGGAGTCGGACGCCCTCTTCATCTCCACCGAGAGTCTGACACGCAAACCCGAAGCAAGCCTCTTCAAGCCGAACAAGAACGAGTTCTTCCTGAAGATGACGATTGGCAGGAGCGCAGGCCAGTCCCTCACCGTGGCGGGCGTCCATCTGCGCGCGACCTTGACCGGTTCGGGTTCCGCCTATCAGATGGCAGAGCGGGCGGCGCTCAAGAAGTTTTGTGATGCCAACGGCATTCAGCTCTTGATTGGTGATTTCAACATGGACCTGCAAGAGGGCTTCGAACGTGGACGCGGCGTCTTCTACGACGGTTCCCCCGAGAGCCTGCCGATCTTCATGATCTCGCCGGGTTCCGATGTCGAGCCGAAGGGGGTCGCCTTCCCCCTCTATCAGCAGCAGTTCTCGAGCTCCAACAACCAGAAGCACTACATGGGGTACTTCCAGGCGGACACGGACACCCTCCGCATCGTCGGCCAAAGCATCTACGGTCACATGGGCATGAGCGGCTCGCGCAGTTTGTCGAGCGGCTACTATTCCGATCACCCCTCGGTGTACGTGTGCCTCGAGTCGCAGCGCATCTCGAGCGAAGCCCAAACCAAGATCTTGCAGCGCAAGATCGTGCGCGCGAGGCGCTCTATGATGCTTGATCCGAAGTGAGACGTCGCACTCGGTCCCGCCCTCACCAGCCCGGCGCCACCCCCACACT